>NZ_VMSB01000001.1:3047822-3371733 GCF_009858245.1 Ornithinibacter aureus | reverse complement strand
CGACACCACCGGTGAGATGGTCGGCGTGAAGCCCGCGGGCGGCATCCGCACCAGCAAGGACGCCATCAAGTTCCTCGTCGCGGTCAGCGAGGTCGCCGGCGAGGCGTGGCTGACCAACGAGTGGTTCCGCTTCGGTGCGTCGAGCCTGCTCAACGACCTCATCCTCCAGCGCCAGCGGATGCACACCGGCGCCTACTCGGGGGGCGACTACGTCGCCGACGACTCCCCCAGCCTGTACTGACCCCCTCGACGCGCCCAAAGGACCGAAACCCATGTCTCCCTTCGAGTACGCACCGGCACCCGAGTCGGCCGCCGTCGTCGACATCGCGAGCAGCTACGGCCTGTTCATCGGCGGTCAGTTCGTGCCCGCCACCGGCGGCACCCCGTTCAAGACCGTCAACCCGGCCACCGAGGAGGTGCTCGCGGAGGTCTCCGAGGCGAGCACCGACGACGTGGATGCCGCGGTGGCGGCCGCGCGCACGGCATACACCCGCGTCTGGTCGCGGATGAGTGGTGCCGACCGCGGCAAGTACCTGTTCCGCATCGCGAGGATCCTGCAGGAGCGGGCTCGGGAGTTCGCCGTGCTCGAGACCCTCGACAACGGCAAGCCGATCAAGGAGTCGCGCGACGTCGACCTGCCGCTGGCGGCGGCGCACTTCTTCTACCACGCGGGCTGGGCCGACAAGCTCGACCACGCCTCGCTCGGCCCGAACCCGCGCCCGGTCGGGGTCGTCGGCCAGATCGTGCCGTGGAACTTCCCCATGCTGATGCTCGCGTGGAAGGTCGCCCCGGCCCTGGCCTGCGGCAACACCGTCGTGCTCAAGCCGGCCGAGACAACGCCGCTGACGGCGCTGCTCTTCGCCGAGGTCTGCCAGCAGGCCGACCTGCCGCCCGGTGTCGTCAACATCGTCACCGGTGCGGGCGCGACCGGTCAGGCGATCGTCGACCACCCCGGCATCGACAAGCTCGCCTTCACCGGGTCGACGGCCGTGGGCAAGATGATCGCCCGCTCGATCGCCGGCACCCGCAAGCGCGCCACCCTCGAGCTCGGCGGCAAGGCGGCGAACATCATCTTCGACGACGCCCCCATCGACCAGGCGGTCGAGGGCATCGTCAACGGCATCTTCTTCAACCAGGGCCACGTGTGCTGCGCCGGAAGCCGAATTCTGGTGCAGGAGAACATCGCCGAGGACCTCGACCGGCGGCTCAAGCGCCGCCTCGCGACCCTGCGCGTCGGGGACCCGATGGACAAGAACACCGACGTCGGCGCCATCAACAGCCGCAAGCAGCTCGACCGCATCGAGGAGATGGTCGCGATCGGTGAGGCCGAGGGCGCGCAGCGCTGGGACTCCGGCTGCGAGCTGCCGACCAACGGCTTCTGGTTCCGCCCGACCGTGTTCAGCGGGGTCAGCCAGACGCACCGCATCGCCCAGGAGGAGATCTTCGGGCCGGTCGTCTCGGTGCTCACCTTCCGCACGCCCGCCGAGGCCGTCGCCAAGGCGAACAACACCCCCTACGGGCTCTCTGCCGGGGTGTGGACCGAGAAGGGCAGCCGCATCCTGTGGATGGCCGACCAGCTGCGCGCCGGCGTGGTGTGGGCCAACACGTTCAACAAGTTCGACCCGACGTCGCCGTTCGGCGGCTACAAGGAGTCGGGCTACGGCCGCGAGGGTGGCCGCCACGGGCTCGAGGCCTACGTCACGACGGCCGGCCCCCTCGAACGGGCCAGCGAAGCGGCCCGATCGAAGGGAGCGAGCAAGTGAGCGCGCGGGTGGATGTTCGCAAGACGTACAAGCTCTACATCGGCGGGAAGTTCCCCCGCAGCGAGAGCGGGCGGTCCTACGAGGTGTACTCCACGGCATCCGGCTCGGGTCGCGGGGCGGCGGGGCGTGAACCCAGGTTCCTCGCCAACGCCGCCATGGGTTCGCGCAAGGACGCCCGGGATGCCGTCGTCGCGGCTCGCAAGGCGCAGCCGGGCTGGGTGGGGGCCACGGCATACAACCGCGGCCAGGTGCTCTACCGGGTGGCCGAGGTCATGGAGTCCCGACGGGCGCAGCTCGTGCAGGACGTGCGTGACAGCGAGGGACTGTCCCCCGCCGCGGCCGAGGCCACCGTCAGCGCGGCCATCGACCGGTGGGTCTGGTACGCCGGGTGGGCCGACAAGTTCACCCAGGTGCTCGGCGGGCTCAACCCCGTCGCAGGTCCGTACTTCGACATCTCGGCCCCTGAGGCGACCGGTGTGGTGGCCGTGCTGGCGCCGCAGGGTTCGAGCCTGCTCGGGCTGGTGTCGGTGGTGGCGCCGGTCATCGTGTCGGGCAACACCGCCGTCGCGCTGACCAGTGAGTCGCGGCCACTTCCGGCCATCACGTTGGCCGAGTGCCTGGCGACCTCCGACGTGCCGGGTGGGGTGGTCAACCTCATCACCGGGCGCACCGGGGAGATGGCCCCGTGGCTGGCCTCGCACCGCGACGTCAACGCCATCGACCTCACCGGTGCTGCTGGTGCCGAGGGCGTGGAGTGGGGCGCCCTCGAGGCTGCGGCCGCCGAGAACCTCAAGCGGGTGCTGCGCCCGGGCGGCAGCGGGGCGCAAGCGGTGGAGCCCGACTTCTCGGCCACCCCCGACCTGTCCCGCCTGACCGCGTTCCTGGAGACCAAGACGGTCTGGCACCCCAAGGGCCGCTGACCTCGAGCGGGGGATGGTCCTAGACTGACCACCCGTGGCCCACGATCCGACGACCTCCTCTGCCTCCGGATCCTCGGGCTCACCGTCCCGCCAGCGCGTGGTCGTGCTCGCCGGGCCGAGCGGATCGGGCAAGTCGCGCCTGGCGTCGCGCCTGAACAGCACCCACGGGTGGCCGATCTTCCGGCTCGACGACTTCTACCGCGACCTCGACGACCCGGCCCTGCCCCGCAGTGAGGAGCTCGGCATCGTCGACTGGGACCACCCTGACAGCTGGGATGCCGACCGCGCCCTCGCAGCGCTCCTCGAGCTCGTCGACACCGGCCGCACCGACACCCCCGACTACGACATCTCCACCAGCCGCGCCGTGGGCCAGCGCGAGCTCACGGCCGCCCCGGACGACCTCGTCCTCGCCGAGGGCATCTTCGCCGCCGAGGTCGTCGCGCGGCTGGAGTCGGTCGGCATCCTGCACAGCGCGTGGTGCGTGCACCACCGGCCGTCGGTGACCTTCGTGCGACGCCTGGCTCGCGACCTCAAGGAGCGTCGCAAGCCCCCGATCACGCTCGTGCGCCGTGGCCTGGCCCTCATGCGGGCCGAACCCGAGATCGTGCGCCGCCAGACCGACCTCGGCGCCCTGCCCGCCCGCGCCACCGAGGTCGAGCGCCAGTTGAGAAGGGACGTCAGCGGCGTCGTCTAGGGTGATCCGATGGGTGACGGAGGGGACGCACGATGACGGAGAATCCATGGGTGGCACCGGGCTCGACGCCGCCTCCGGAGCCGACGCGCCCTGACCCCACGGCACCGCCGTCGTACCCGACTCCCCCTCCCGGGTACGCCCCCCCACCACCGGGGTATGCCGCACCACCGCCCGGGTACGCCTCCCCATCATCGGGGTATGCCGCACCACCGCCGGCCTATGCGGGCCTGGAGTTCCGGCCCGGGATCATCCCGTTGCGCCCTCTGGGCCTCGGCGACGTCTACGGCGCCGTGACCAAGGCCGTTCGCGGCAACGTCGCGGCGACGATGGGCCTGGCCCTGCTGACCGCCCTCGTCTGCCTCATCCCCTTCACGGCGCTCGGCGCGTGGGTGGCCAACCAGGAGACGGTCGGCTTCGACAGTGACGAGGCCGGGGTCTACGGCCTCATCGGCACCTACCTGCCCAACGTCGGGTCGGTCCTCGCCTCGATCGCCCTCACCGGGTTCCTCGCCTACGTCATCGGTCAGGCGGTCCTGGGGCGCAAGGTCGGGATGGGTGAGACCTGGGACGGCACGAAGCGGCGCCTCCCGGCGCTCGCGGGTGCAGTGCTCCTCACCTTCGTCGGTGCCCTCGTCGTCGTCGCCGCGATCCTCGGTGCCCCCATCGCGCTCATCGTGAGCCAGGGCTTTACGCCGCTCACCGGCATCCTGCTGTTCGTCGCGGGCCTGCTGCTGGTCGTCGCCTACCTCTTCCTCTGGACGCGCACGGCCTTCGTCACCTCGGTCATCGTCCTCGAAGGTCGTGGTGCCCTCAATGCGTTCGCACGGTCGTGGCGTCTGACGTCCGGCACGCCGTTCTGGCGGATCCTCGGGATCCGCCTCCTCACGAGCTTCCTCGTCGGTATGGCGGCGCAGATCGTGCTCATCCCGATCACGCTCGTCGGGGTGCTCGCGATCTTCGCTCTCGGCGGGGAGTCCCAGGCCTTCATGTGGCAGGCGATCCTGACCGGTTTCGCGAGCATCATCGGCGCAGTCCTCACCACGCCGTTCTCGGCAGGTGTCGACGCATTGCTGACGATCGACCAGCGCATCCGCCGGGAAGGGCTGGACGTCCAGCTCATCCACACCGCCCAGCACGGTGGGCCGCCCCCGTGGCCCAGCGCCGTCCAGGACCGCTGAGCCCGTGCGCCTCGATCCACCGCTCGACCCCACGTCCCCCGAGGCGCGGACCTGGCTCGAGAACGAGCTGAGCAAGGGCATCTACCGCGACGACCGCAGCCTGCTGGAACGCCTGCAGAACTGGCTCATGGAGCTGTTGTCCAGCACCGGGTCAGGCAGCCTGCCCGCGTGGTTGATCGCCGTGGCGATCGGCATCGCCCTGGCCGTGCTCGCCCTCGTGGTGGCGCGTTCGGTGCGGGCCGAGCGTCGCATGACGGTCGACCGACCCCACGGCGTCCTCGACGGCCCGACGCGCACGGCCACCGAACACCGGGCCGAGGCTGCCCGGGCGCTGGCAGCGGGCGATCACGCCACGGCAGTCGTCGAGTCCTACCGCGCCATTGCCCGCTCGGCCGTCGAGCGCACCCTGCTCGACGACCTGCCCGGCCGCACCGCCCACGAGGTGGCGATCGCGCTGGCACCCGCCTTCCCGGCATCCGCCGATCGCCTGCGCGATGCTGCCGACACCTTCGACGCCGTGCTCTACGGGCGCCGGGCCGCCGCTCCCGAGGCCGCTCGCGACCTGGTCGCCCTCGACACCACGCTGGCCACCACCCGGCCCGTGCTCCCCGAGGTGCCCTCGCAGGCCGGGGCCGGCCGATGACCGCCGGCGCCCCCACCACCCAGTCCGCGCCCGCCGACGTCCTCTCGGCTGGCGACGCCGGTGGGATGCCGCGTGCAGCGGCGCCGCGCGCACGGCGACGTCGTCGAATGGGCGCCTACGCCCTCGCCGTGACGCTCGGTCTGACCCTCATCGCCCTCCTGGCCCTCACGGCCCAGCGGCCGGGAGAGCCGCTGGACCCGCAGAGCCCACGCCCGAACGGGGCACGAGCGCTCGTCGAGGTGCTGCGCGAGCAGGGCGTCGACGTCGAGGTCGTCCGCTCGGTCGCAGACCTCGAGGCGCTCAGCCCCGACGCCGACACCACGGTGGTGATGAGCAACCCCGCCAACCTCGGTCCGGGAGCCACCGCAGGTCTGCGCGAGGCGACGACCACGGCCGGTCGGCTCGTCCTGCTCGGGGTGGACAACGACCACCTCGACGAGCTCGGGCTGCCCGTGCGAGCGTTCGGCGGTTCTGCCGGCGACCTCGTGGCGCGCTGCTCCTCGAGCATCGCCCGTGACAGTGACGTCGTCTCGGTCACCGAGAGCCGCTACCTCGTCGAGGACGGAGCGAGCGGGGTGCGGACCTGCTTCGCCCTGCCCGACCCCGAGAGCCTGACCGGCGAGCCCGCCCCCGGTGGTGTCCACGGCTCCGGCATGGTCGAGCTGGGGGGCACCGCGACAGCACCGGACGTCGTCCTGATCGGGTTCGGGTCCTCGTGGAGCAACGAGTACATCGCCGAGAACAGCAATGCCGGCACCGCGGTGCGCGCGCTCGGCTCGTCCCCGCGCCTGGTCTGGTACCACCCCGGAGCCCAGGATCTCGCGCTCGCTGGCGGCGAGCGGCCGGAGGATGTGTGGCCGGCGTGGACCGGGTCTGCCCTCGCCATCGTCTCGGTCGCGATTCTCGCCCTCGCTCTGGTGCGCGGACGCCGCCTCGGGCGGCTCGTGCGCGAACCACTGCCCGTCGTCGTGCGGGCCATCGAGACGACCGAGAGCCGCGGACGGTTGTACCGCCGAGCCGGTGACCCCGGCCGGGCCGCCGCCGTGCTGCGGGCCGCCACGGCTGAACGCCTCGGCCGTCGGCTCGCCGTCTCCCCCGGCGCCGGCCCGGCGGGCCTCGTTCCTGCCGTGGCCGTCGCGACCGGTCGCCCGACCGACGAAGTCGCTGGCATCCTGTTCGGGCCTGCGCCCCAGGACGACGCGGCCCTGATCCACCTCGCCCAGCAGCTCACCGACCTCGAGGAGAGGGCCCACCACCCATGACCGACTCACCACACGCCGACGCCTGGCGCCCGTCAGGCTCCGAGAACCCTGCGAGCGCCACGAACCCGGTGAGCGCCGAGGGCGCCCGCGCGGCCCTGCTCGCCGTGCGCGCCGAGGTCGCCAAGGCCGTCGTCGGGCAGGATGCCGCGGTCGCCGGGCTGCTCGTCGCCCTGCTGTGTCGCGGCCACATCCTGCTCGAAGGGGTGCCTGGTGTCGCCAAGACGCTGCTGGTGCGCGCCCTCGCCGCCTCGCTCGACATCGAGACGCGGCGGGTGCAGTTCACCCCTGACCTCATGCCCGGTGACCTCACCGGTTCGCTGGTCTTCGACGCCCGCGAGAGCGACTTCACCTTCCGCCCGGGGCCGGTCTTCACCAACCTCATGCTCGCCGACGAGATCAACCGCACTCCCCCGAAGACGCAGTCGGCGATGCTCGAGGCGATGGAGGAGCGCCAGGTCAGCGTCGACGGCCACCCCCACCCGCTGCCGAACCCGTTCATGGTGGCCGCGACCCAGAACCCCGTCGAGTACGAGGGCACCTACCCGCTCCCCGAGGCGCAGCTCGACCGCTTCCTGCTCAAGGTCGTGCTGCCCCTGCCCGGCCGCGACGACGAGGTGCAGGTGCTGCGGCGCCACGCGAACGGGTTCGACCCACGCGACCTGGCCGCGGCCGGCATCCGCCCGGTCGCCAGCGTCGCCGACCTCGATGCCGGTGTCGCAGCGGTGCGCGCGGTCTCCATCTCCGACGAGGTGGCTGCCTACATCGTCGACATCGCCCGGGCGACGCGGGTCTCGCCGTCGCTGGCCCTGGGCGTGTCCCCCCGTGGTGCCACGGCGCTCATGGCGACGAGCCGGGCGTGGGCCTGGCTGGCCGGGCGCACGTTCGTCACCCCCGACGACGTCAAGGCCCTCGCGCACGCGACGCTGGCGCACCGGCTGTCGCTGCGCCCCGAGGCCGAGCTCGAGGGCGTCGGCGTCAGTGCGGTGCTCGACAGTGCCCTCGGTTCGGTGCCCGTCCCCCGCTGATGGCGATCACCTGGCGCTCGGTCGTGCTGGTCCTGCTGGGGCTGGCACCGGTCGCCGTCTGGCCGAGCGGCGCGACGGTGCGCTGGTGGCTGCTCGCCGTCGCCCTGCTCATCGCGCTCGACGTGCTGCTGGCGAGCCGTCCGGGGGTGCTCGACATCGTGCGCAGCGCGCCGACCCAGGTTCGACTCGGCGAACGGACGACCAGCACCCTGTGGATCACCAACACCTCCGGCCGCGGGGTTCGTGGTCAGCTGCGGGACGCGTGGCCTCCGTCGGCAGGGGCGGTGGATGCCGTGCACGACCTCGCGGTGCCGCCTCACGAACGGGTTCGGTTGACCACCATGTTCGCCCCGACCCGGCGCGGTGATCGCAACGCCGACCGGGTGACGGTTCGGCTGCGCGGCCCGCTCGGGCTGGCGGCCCGGCAGCGCTCGTTCCCCGTGCCCGGCTCGTTCCGAGCCCTGCATGCCTTCCCGTCGCGGCGCCACCTCCCGAGCCGGTTGGCGGTCCTTCGCCAGCTGGACGGCCGGGCGGCGGTGCGGACCCGCGGCCAGGGCACCGAGTTCGACAGCCTGCGCGAGTACGTGGAGGGCGACGACGTGCGCTCGATCGACTGGCGGGCCACGGCTCGGCGCCAGCACCTCGTCGTGCGCACCTGGCAACCCGAGCAGCACCGGCGGGTCATCATCGTGCTCGATACCTCACGCACGAGCGCCGGGCGCATCGGTGACGCACCCCGCCTGGATGCCGCGATGGATGCCACGCTGCTGCTCACTGCGCTGGCCGGTCACGCTCGCGACCGGGTGCAGGTGCTGGCCGGTGACCGGGTCGTCCACGCCCGGATCAGCGGCACCGACCGCGCCCGGTTGCTGCACGACACGATCAGCACCCTCGCCCCGGTCGAATCCCGGCTGGTCGAGGCCGACTGGCGAGCCCTGGCCACCGAGGTGGTGCGACTGGGCACCCACCGGGCGCTCGTCGTGCTCATCACGTCGCTGGAGTCCGCGGCCATCGAGGAAGGACTGCTCCCCGTGCTGCCCGCCCTTGCGGCCCACCACCGGGTGGTCGTCGCCTCGGTGAGCGACCCGGCGCTCGTGGGGATGGCAGCCGCACGCTCCACGACGTCCGAGGTCTATGACGCAGCCGCCGCGGAACGCACGGTGGCGCTGCGCCGCCGCACGGCATCCGCGCTGGAGCAGTTGGGGGTCGATGTCATCGACGTCGGGCCCGACGAGCTGCCGGTGCGGCTGGCCGACCACTACCTCATGCTCAAGCGCCAGGGCCTGCTCTGACGATCTGCATCCAGCACTTCGGACCACCTGGGCACCCCCGCACCCCCCGTCGAGAGTAGGCGAATCGCCGCGAAGGCGCAGGTACGAACGGCGATTCGCCTACTCTCGACGGGCTCGGATGCCGATCAGGCGGCGGTGACGGGAGCGACGTCACCCGCATCGCGCGCCATCACGTCACCCGTGGCCCCCTGCGCCACGGCGGCCCGCCCGACCACGAACACGTAGGCGAAGAAGAGCGCCTCGGCGACCACCCCGATGAGGATGCGCGCCCACGTGGGCAACCCGGATGGCGTGACGAAACCCTCGATCGCACCGCTCACGAACAGCACGACGACGAGCCCGAGCGAGATCGCGATGGCCGTGCGGCCTGCCGCCGCGAACGACTCGAGCCGGCTCACCGGCCCGGGGTCGACCCACGACCAGAACAGCCGCAACCCGATTCCCGCCGCCACGAAGACGGCCGTGAGCTCGAGCAGACCGTGCGGCAGGATCAGGCCGAAGAACAGGGCGCCGCGGTCGTTGCTGATCATCAGGGCGGCAGCCACCCCGACGCTGACGACGTTCGCGCCCAGCACGTAGAGCACGGGCAGCCCGAGCACCCCGAGCGCGATGCACAGTGCCGCGACCCGGGCGTTGTTGAACCACACGAGCGTGCCGAACTCGGCGTGCGGGTACTCGGAGTAGTAGTTCTCGAAGTCGGTGCCGACGTACGCCTCGATCTCCGCAGGCGTCAGCTGATTGCTCCACACCTGCGGGTTGTCGATGGCCCACCACGCCACGAACGCGGCCAGCGCGACGCTTGCCAGGGTCGTGGTGAGCCACCACCAGCGCGTGCGGTACAGCGCCGCCGGGAACGTGTGGGTGAAGAACGCCAACAGGTCCGACCAGGTCGAGGTGCGCGCTCCGGCCGAGGCGACCCGGGCCCGGGCCAGCACGGAGGACAGGTAGCTGACGACCGACGGGTCGGGGCTGCCGGACCGCACGACCGACAGATGGGTCGACACCCGCTGGTAGAGGTCGAGCAGCTCATCGGCCTCGGCCCCGCTGAGACGCCGACGGCCGGACAGCTCCTCGAGGCGCTTCCACTGGGGCTGGTGCACCATGAGGTAGGCGTCGAGATCCACCCGTGAAGACTAACTGCCGGGGCCCGGCGGCGCCGGTCGGGTTAGCATCGGCAGGTGAGCGATCCGGGGGGCTACCGCAGTTACGCCGGGGACGACATGATCACCGGCGAAGGCGTGGCCGTCGAGGTGCCGGTCGCGAGCGTCGCCGCCCGCATGGCGTCCGGGGCCATCGACGTCGTCGTCACGCTCGTGGTCCTGATCGCCGGGGTGTTCGCGATCGGTTTCGTCGCGGGCGGTGTGTCGGATGCCGTGATCGGGATCCTGTTCATCGGGCTCAGCGTCCTGGCCTTCATCGTCCTCCCGACGGCGGTCGAGACCCTGACACGTGGACGCAGCCTCGGGCGGATGGCTCTCGGGTTGCGCACCCTGCGCGACGACGGCGGCCCGACGACCTTCCGGCACGCCCTCGTCCGTGGCCTCGTGGGCTACGTCGAGATCTACCTGTTGTTGGGTGTCCCAGCCGTCATCGCGTCGATGGTGCACCCGCGCGCCAAGCGGCTCGGCGACATGGCTGCCGGCACCATCGTCATCTCCCAGCGGGCGGCGCTGCGCCTGACCCCTCCCCCGCCGATGCCGCCGGCCCTGATGCCCTGGGCCCTGTCGGCAGACATCGCCGCCCTGCCCTCCGGCCTGACCGTCGCCATTCGGCAGTTCCTGGCCCGGGCACCGGGTCTGTCACCGGCCTCGCGCCACACCCTCGGGGTCGACCTGTTGGCCTCGACCCTGGCCTACGTCGCGCCCCAACCGCCGCCCGGGTTCCATCCCGAGGTGGTCCTGTCGGCCATCGTCGCGCAGCGGCGTCGCCGCGACCTCGACCGCCTCTGGCGCGAGGAGCAGCTGCGCGGCCGCGTCCTGCCGGCAGACCCCCTCACGCGCTAACTCCGCGACGTATTGCACTGCAGCAACCCGCCGGGGGTCGCCGGTAGGTGGCTGCAGTGCAATACGTCCCTGGCGGACCTGATCACCCCCAATGGGGGTACGTACGACTGGGCGGCGTGCCGCAACTACCCCCTGCTGCCCTGAGAGGAGTCCCATGTACCACGAGGACGAGTCGGTGCTCACGCCACGCAAGTGGCCCTGGCAGAAGGACACGCTGGCCTTCGGCTGGCTCGACCCGCGACACCCGTTCCGGGAGGCCCCCTGCCCACCGGAGGTGAGGCGCGGGCTCGAGGAGGCCGCCCGGAGCCCCATCGACCGCACTCGCGGCTTCCACACCTGCGCCTTCTGTCCCCGCCCGGCGCCCGCGGAAGTCGGCCCGTGGTCGCCCGACTTCCACCCCACCGAGTACACGACGCAGCAGGGAGACACGCTCCACCTCGGCAGCGCCAGCATCGAGGTGATGGCAGGTGGGCGACGCTGGGTGGCACCGAACCTGGTGCTGCACTACGTCGCCGAACACGGCTACCTTCCCCCGGATGAGGTGGTGGCGGCGCTCTCGACACCGATGGGGCGGCCATGAACGCGTTGCCCTGCAGGATGCCTTCGACATTGCTCGGCGCCACCTGGCCGAGAACGTCCAACCCGTCCACGCCCACGAGATCGTGATCGCCTCGTGCACCGAGTACCCGACCGCGTGGGTCTTCGCTACAACACGCGCGCGTCCCTGACCGGCGACTTCACGGCCGGCCTGCTGGGGAACGGGCCGGTCATCGTGGGCAAGGCCGACGGGTCGGTGACGCTGGCCTCGTCCGCGTTCCCCGTCGAGCAGCAACTCCCGCCGCAGGCTTGACCCACGCGGCAGGATGGGCCGCATGAGTCGACGACGCCCTGAGACCCCGTTCCACGACCTGCAGCACTTCATCGCCTACCCGCGCGTGAACGGGCTGGCGCTGAGTCGCGACGGCAAGCGGCTGGCCACGATCGTCTCGACGCTGGACGCCAAGAAGACCCGCTACGCCAACGCGGTCTGGGAGCTCGACCCGGCCGGCGAGGCGCCCGCGCGCCGCGTCACCCGCTCGGCCAAGGGCGAGTCCGGGGCGGCCTTCGACGCCGAGGGCAACCTGTACTTCGTCTCGGCCCGTCCCGACCCCGACGGCGACGGCGACGACCCGGTCGCCGCGCTCTGGATGGTCCCGGCCGCGGGCGGCGAGGCCCGGCTGGTCATCTCGCGTCCCGGCGGCATCCAGGCCGTCCTGACCGGGCGCGACGGCGGCGTGTTCGTCGTGGCCCCGCTGATGCCGGTGGCCGAGCACGCCGACGTCGGTCAGGCGCGGGCGCCCAGGGCTGCGTAGCCGGGCTTCACGACGTGCTCGATGATCTCCAGCCGCTCGTCGAACGGCAGGAACGCCGACTTCATCGCGTTGATCGTCGCCCAGCGCAGGTCCTCGATGGTCCAACCGGCCTCGTCGACGAGCAGCTGCATCTCGCGGGTCATCGACGTGCCACTCATGAGCCGGTTGTCGGTGTTGATCGTCACCCGGAAGCGCAGGTTCTTCAGCAGGGTGATCGGGTGCGCCGCGATCGACTCGGCGGCCCCGGTCTGCAGGTTCGAGCTCGGCGCCATCTCGAGCGGGATGCGCATGTCGCGCACGTAGGCGGCCAACCGACCGAGAACGGGGATGCCGTCCGCCCCCGTCTCGATGTCGTCGACGATCCGCACGCCGTGCCCGAGCCGATCTGCGCCACACCACTGGATGGCCTCCCAGATCGAGGGCAGCCCGAAGGCCTCACCCGCGTGGATCGTGAAGTGGGCGTTCTCGCGACGCAGGTACTCGAAGGCGTCGAGGTGGCGGGTGGGAGGGAACCCGGCCTCGGCACCGGCGATGTCGAAACCCCCGACGCCCTGATCGCGGTAGCGCACGGCCAGCTCGGCGATCTCGCGGCTGCGGGCGGCGTGGCGCATCGCCGTGAGCAGCGTGACGACCCGGATCGGCGTGCCGGCCGCGGCCGCCTCCTGCTGCCCCTGCGCGAACCCCTCGAGCACCGCCTCGACGACGTGCTCGAGCGAGAGCCCGCCGGCCAGGTGCTGCTCGGGAGCGAACCGCGACTCCGCGTAGACGACACCGTCAGCGGCGAGGTCGAGCGCGCACTCGCGGGCGACCCGCACGAGCTGCTCACGCGTCTGCATCACCGCCACGGTGTGCGAGAACGTCTCGAGGTAGCGCACCAGGGAGCCCGAGTCCGCGGAGTCCAGGAACCATTGCCCCAGCTCGACGGCATCCGTCGTGGGCAACCCGTCGTAACCGCTCTCCGCGGCCAGGTCGACGATGGTCTGCGGCCGCAGCCCGCCGTCGAGGTGGTCGTGCAGCAGCGCCTTCGGGGCGCGGGCGACGATGGAGGGAGTCAGGGCAACCGCGGAGGACATCAAGCGATCCTGTCGATGACGATGGGCGGGCGCTCGACCGAGGTGCCGGCCGGCGCGATGGTGATGCCGCCGTCGAGGGCGGCGACGGCACGCTCGAAGCGCTCGGGAGTGTCGGTGTGCAGCGTGAGCAGCGCGTCACCCTCGCGGACCTCGTCGCCGGGCTTGGCGTGGATCTCGATGCCGGCGCCGGCCTGCACCGGGTCCTCCTTGCGGGCCCGGCCCGCGCCGAGGCGCCACGCGGCGACACCCACGGCGTACGCGTCGAGACCGGACAGCACGCCGGATGCCGTGGCCCGCACCTCCTGCGTCTCCCTGGCCGTCGGCAGCGGGGCGTCCGGGTCACCGCCCTGCGCGGAGATCATCGCCTTCCAGGCGTCCATCGCGCGACCGTCCTTCAGCGCTGCGGCGACGTCCTGACCACCGCGACCCGCGGCATCCAACATCTCCTCCGCCAGGCGCACGGTGAGCTCGACGACGTCGGCGGGCCCGCCACCGGCGAGCACCTCGACCGACTCGCGGACCTCGAGCGCGTTGCCCGCCGTGAGGCCCAGGGGGACCGACATGTCGGTGAGGAGGGCGACGGTGTTCACGCCGGCATCCGTGCCGAGGTCGACCATCGTGCGGGCGAGCTCAGTGGCGTCCTCGCGGTTCTTCATGAAGGCGCCGCTGCCGACCTTGACGTCGAGCACCAGGGCACCCGTGCCCTCGGCGATCTTCTTGCTCATGATCGAGCTCGCGATGAGCGGGATGGCCTCGACGGTGCCAGTGACGTCACGCAGCGCGTACAGCTTCTTGTCGGCGGGAGCCAGGCCCGACCCGGCGGCGCAGATGACCGCACCGACGTCCTCGAGCTGGCGCATCATCGCCTCGTTGGACAGGGCGGCCTGCCATCCAGCGACCGACTCGAGCTTGTCGAGCGTGCCACCGGTGTGGCCGAGGCCGCGCCCCGACAGCTGCGGCACGGCGACGCCGAACACGGCGACCAGTGGTGCCAGCGGCAGGGTGATCTTGTCGCCGACCCCGCCCGTGGAGTGCTTGTCGGCGGTGGGTCGCGACAGGGCGGAGAAGTCCATCCGCTCACCGCTGGCGATCATCGCCGCGGTCCAGGTCGCGATCTCACGTCGGGTCATGCCGTTGAGCAGGACGGCCATGGCGAGGGAGCTCATCTGCTCGTCGGCCACGACGCCGCGCGTGTACGCGTCGATGACCCAACGGATCTGGTCGTCGGACAGCTCGTGGCGGTCCCGCTTGGTGGTGATGACGTCGACGGCATCGAAGGATTCGGTCATCGGGCCATCATGTCAGGGCCGGGCACCCTTCTTCAGGTGCTCGGGGCCGAATGCCTGGGGCAGGACCTGCTCCATCGGCAGCACGCCGAGCGGGGTCATGAGCAGGGTCTGCGGGGTGCCGTTCTCCCAGAGCAGCTGGCGGCAGCGGCCGCACGGCATCAGGGCCTGGCCAGCGCCGTCGACGCAGTAGACCGCGGTCAGCAGGCCGCCGCCGGTGGCGTGCAGCTGCGACACCATGCCGCACTCGGCGCACAGGGTCACCCCGTAGCCGGCGTTCTCGACGTTGCACCCGGAGACCATCCGGCCGTCCTCGACGAAGCCTGCGACCCCGACGCGGTACTGGCTGTAGGGGGCGTAGGCCAGGGTCGTCATCCGCACGGCCTCGGCGTGCAGGGCGTCCCAGTCGACGTCGGCGGTGCTCATGTGGTCTCCAGCGGGTCGAGGGCGCGACGGTTCGCGTCGGTGTGCCAGACGATCGCCACCGATGCCAGGAGGCGGGCGCCGAGCGCGATGGCGTCCTCGTCGACGACGAGGTCACCCTGGTGCAGGTCGAACGTGGGCCCCCCGTGGGTGCGGGTGCCCAGGCGAGCCATCGCGCCGGGTGCCTGCGCGAGGTACCAGGAGAAGTCCTCGCCACCGAGCGACTGGGTCGTGGAGACGGGGACCATGGCGCCGGCGAGGGCAGCGAGGCGGAACGACTGGATGCCGTCGCTGGTGTTGACGACGGGCGGCACCCCCTTGACCCGCTCCACCTTGGCCTGCACCCCGTAAGGAGCGACGACCCCGTGGACGATCTCCTCGAGCAGCGGGCCGACGGTGAGCCAGGCGTGCGCGTCGAGCATGCGCAGCGTGCCGGTGCACTCACCCGTCGACGGGATGACGTTGGGGGCGCGGCCGGCGGTGATCGTGCCCCACACCAGGGCGGCCCCGGCGCGGGGGTCCAGCCGGCGGGAGAGCGCGGCGGGCACGTCGGTGACGACCTTGGCGAGCGCGTAGGTGAGGTCCTCGGTCAGTTGCGGGCGGGAGGTGTGTCCGCCGCGGCCGTGGAGGGAGACCGCCACCTGGTCGCAGGCCGCGGTGATCGGCCCCTCGCGAAGGCCCACCTGTCCGACGTCGAGGCTGGGGTCGCAGTGCACCGCGAAGACCGCGTCGACCCCGTCGAGGGCCCCGGCGAGGATGGCGTCGTGGGCACCGCCGGGGATCATCTCCTCGGCCGCCTGGAAGATGCCACGAACAGCGACACCACGCTCGGTGAGCGCCGACTCGTTGGCGGCCAGTGCCAGCAGAGCCCCGATGAGCGCCGTGACGTGCACGTCGTGCCCGCAGGCGTGGCACACACCGGGCGTGGTGGAGGCGAAGTCGAGGCCGGTGCGCTCGCGAACCGGCAAGGCGTCCATGTCCGCGCGCAGCGCGACCCGGTGCACGGCATCCGAAGGCCCGACGTCGGCGAGCAGACCGGTTCCGGGCAGCAGGCGAACGCGCACCCCGGCGGCGGTGAGGTGGTCGGCCACGGACTGCGTCGTGCGCGTCTCCTCGCGCGACAACTCGGGGTGGGCGTGCAGGTCACGCCGGATGTCGATGAGTGCGGGTGCGAGTGCGGAGATGCGCTCGCCGAGCGCGGCGAGGAGGGCATCGTCGTTCATAGGAAGCCGAGTGTATCCACGTCCGACGAGGGCGGGCGTAGCGTAGGGGGGCATGGCGACGTCCGACGTCGATGTCATCCGCACGACCGGCCTGCGAAAGGCGTTCGGCCGCACGCGGGCCCTCGACGGACTCGACCTCACCGTCGCCAACGGTGAGGTGCACGGCTTCCTCGGGCCGAACGGGTCGGGCAAGTCCACGGCGATCCGTGTCCTGCTCGGGTTGCTGCGCTCCGACGGCGGCACGGCATCCGTCCTCGGCCGGGACCCCTGGCGCGACGCGACCGAGCTGCACCGCTCCATCGCCTACGTTCCCGGGGACGTCGTGCTGTGGCCGACCCTCAGTGGCGGGGAGGTCATCGACCTGCTCGCAAGGCTGCGCGGCGGCATAGACGACGCCCGTCGCCGCCGTCTCGTCGGGCGCTTCGAGCTCGACGAGACGAAGAAGGGGCGCGCCTACTCCAAGGGCAACCGGCAGAAGGTGGCGCTCGTCGCGGCGCTGGCCAGCGATGCCCCGTTGCTCATCCTCGACGAGCCGACATCGGGTCTGGACCCCCTCATGGAGGAGGTCTTCCAGGCAGAGCTCTCGGACCTTCGGGCGCGGGGCCGCACCGTGCTGCTGTCGAGCCACATCCTCAGCGAGGTGGAGCGGGCCTGCGACCGGGTCAGCATCGTGCGCTCGGGCAGGATCGTCGACAGTGGCAGCCTCGCCGACCTGCGTCACCTGACCCGTACGCGGGTGCACGCCGTGCTGCGCGACGCGGTGACGCCGGCCGAGGTCGCGGGGTGGGCCGGCATCCACGACGTCGACCTCGAGAGCAGCGCGTCGGGCGACGACGCCGGCGTCGAGCTGCGCTGCTCGGTGGACTCCGCCCACCTCGGTGACCTCGTGGAGCACCTCGGTCGCCGAGGGGTGCTGACCCTGACCTGCCAGCCGCCGACGCTCGAGGAGCTCTTCCTCGCGCGCTATCGAGAACCGTCGCCATGACCACCCGGCTGGCCGGCGCACCCGAGCTGTTCCGACTCGCGTGGCGGCGCGACCGCATCCTCGTGCCGGCGAGCGTGCTCGGGCTCGTCGCCCTGTCGGTCGGCTCGGCGCAGGCGACGCTGGCCCTCTACCCCGACGACGAGGCAGCGGCGACCGGATTCGCCGGAATCCTCACGAATCCTTCGGTGATCGCGATGTACGGACCGCTGGCGTCGCAGACCGCCGACGCCCTGGCCGTGTTCAAGACGGTCATGATGGGGGCCTTCCTCACGGCCGTGCTCGGCTTCGTCGTCGTGCGGCGACACACCCGCACCGAGGAGGACGAAGGGCGGCACGAGCTCGTGGGTTCCGGTGTCGTCGGCCGCTGGTCGCCGCTCGCTGCAGCCGCGGCCCTGGCCGTCATCGCCGTCGTGGCGGCGAGCGCCCTGTCTGCGGCTGGTCTGGCCGCACTCGGCATGGACGGTGCCGGGAGCACCGCCTTCGCCGTCGCGTGGCTCTCGGCAGGCTTGGCGACCGTGGGGGTCACCGCCGTGGCGGTGCAGCTGGCGTCGACATCGCGCGGCGCGGCCGGCCTGGGGTTCGGATTCCTCGCTGCGGCGTACGCGTTGCGCGCCGTCGCTGACTCGGCGGATGCCGGGACGCTCCTGCACGCTCTCGGTTGGCTGTCGCCCTTGGGCTGGGCGGGGCGCGTGGAGGCCTACGGGGCAAACCGCCAGTGGGTGCTGCTGCTCGGCCTCGGCGCCCTGGCGCTCGGTGTCGGGGTGGGCCTGGCGGTGCTGGACCGGCGCGACCTCGGTGCCGGGCTGATCCCGGCACGCAGCGGCCCGTCAAAGGCCGGTGCGCTGCTGGCCTCTCCGCTGGGGCTCGTCACCCGACTCGCCCGAGGGACCATCATCGGCTGGAGCATCGGCATCACCCTGGGAGCCGTGGCCATCGGGTCACTGCTCGGCTCGGTCGCGGATCTGGCCGATGACGAGGTCATCCAGGAGTTCCTGCGCCAGCTCGGCGGTTCGGCGGGCACCATCGAGGACATCTTCGTCGCGACGGAGGTGCGGTTCGTCGCCGTCGCGGTCGCGGCAGCCGGCGTGGCCCTGCTGCTGCGCCTGGTGGGGGCCGAACGCGGCGGGCTCGGTGAGGTCGTGCTCACCACCCCGGTCAGTCGCACGCGCTGGTATGCCGCTCACGTGGCGGTCTCGCTCGTACTGGTCACCGCGTTGATGGCCCTGTTCGGGCTCGTCCTCGGCGTCGTTGGCTCGGCGGTGACCCCGCTCGCTCCGTCGGTGGGGGCGGCAGTGGGAGCAGCGCTGTCGACGGTTCCGGCGATCTGGGTGGTCGTGGGAGTGGCGGCGCTTTTGTGCGGGGCCCTCCCCCGGGTCGCGCCGCTCGCGTGGGGGGTGCTGCTCGTGGCATTTGTCGTGGGCGAACTGGGCACGACGATGAACCTGCCGTCGTGGGTGATCGACGCGTCCCCATTCGCGCACCTGTCACAGCTGCCGGGTGGCGAGTTCGAGCCCGTTCCAGCGGTGTGGCTCACGCTGATCGCGGCGGCGCTGATCGCCGCCGGATGGGCGGCCTACCGCCGCCGCGACGCGGTGTGAGGTGACTTGCCCGGGCTCGACACCACTGATCACGTGATGCGGTGGGCCGTCAGCCACTGCGTGATCTGCCTGACGTCACGGTGGCCGGCGGCTGCCTCGAGCACCATCGCTTCGGCGTCGTCAACCGTGTACGTCAGGTCAACGTCGTTCAGCAGGCAGAAGACGCGCGTCGCCGACCACGCGAGGCGCTTGTTTCCGTCGACCAGTGCATGGTTGCGCACCAATGAGTGGAGCAGCGCGGCCGCCTTGTCCTCGAAGGTCGGGTACGCGTCCTCGCCGAAGACGCTCATCCGGGGGCGCGCCACGGCTGCAGCCAGCAACCCGGGGTCGCGCACGGCCACCTCGTCCATCACCCCCGACGCGATCTCCAGGACGTCCTCGAGGGAGAGGAAGTCGACCTCGTCGCGGCTCACCTGCTGAGGCGCTCGAGCAGTTCGCGATCCTCGGTACGCACCCGATCGATCGCGTTGAGCAGTCGCTGGGGTCGGTCCGTGACGTACTGGCTGATCGCGGTTCGCGCGACCTCCTGCATCGAGCGGCCTTCCTGCTCCGCCTTGGCGCGCAGGGCATCGCTCTCGGCGTCGGTCAATCTGAGATTCATGGCCATGCCAGAACGGTACCATCGCGGTACCGAAATCGGTGGTGGGCGCGGCATTGGTTGTGGCCCGCCGTCAGGTGAGGTCGGTTCGGCCCTGCGCCTTGAGCGCGTCGACGACGGCCTTGACGTCCTGCGCCCGCGAGCGGGTGGTGACGAGCACGGCATCCGGGGTGTCGATGACGACGACGTCCTCGAGCCCCACCACGGCCACGCGGCGGCCACCGGCTGCTGCGACGACCCCGGAGGCCTCGATCGTCGTCACGTCGTCGACCGAGCCGAGCACCCGCAGGCCGGGCTCCCCCTCGACGGGAGGCAGCAGTTCGGCCAGGCTGGCGAAGTCGCCCACGTCGTCCCAGGAGAACGGGGCCGGGACGACGACGACGTGACCGGCATCCGCGGCCGGCTCGGCGACCGCGTGGTCGATGGCGATCCTCGTCAGCGCCGGCCACAGCTCGTCGAGGCGCTCGGGCGAGGCCGCGATGGCGCGCACCCCAGCGGCCAGCTCGGGATGCCACTGCGCCAACAGGTCGAGCAGCGTCGCGGCCTTGACCACGAACATCCCTGCGTTCCAGCGGAACTCTCCGGAGGCGACGTACTGCGCCGCCCGCACGGCATCCGGCTTCTCGACGAACTCGACGGCCCGAAGCGCGGTGGCGAACCCCGCCAGCGCCTCCCCCGCCCGGATGTAGCCGAAGCCCGTGGCTGGTGACGTCGGCTCGATGCCGATCGTGACGAGGTGACCCTCGCGTGCCACCTCGGCGGCCTCCCGGATCACGCTCTCGAAGGCGGTGGTGTCGGGGATGACGTGGTCGGCCGCGAACGAGCCGATCACGGCCTGCGGGTCCTGGCGCTCGATCACGGCAGCGGCCAGACCGATCGCCGCCATCGAGTCGCGTGGTGACGGCTCGGCGAGCACCTGGTCGCCGGCCAGGGCGGGAAGCTGCGCCCGCACGGCATCCGCATGGGGCGCACCGGTCACGACCACCACCCGGTCGCCGGTCAGCGGCTCGAGCCGCTCAACCGTCGCCTGGAGCAGCGTGCGCCCGCTCCCGGTGAGGTCGAGGAGGAACTTGGGGTGCGCGGCGCGACTGAGCGGCCACAGGCGCGTGCCGGCACCACCTGCGGGCACGACGGCCCAGAAGCCGGGGATGGTGGACATGGGATGCGAGGTTACGCGGCGCGCGCTCAGCCGCGCAGCGGGAAGCTGTCGACGACCCGCCAGACCTCGTCGTCGTCGTGGTGGTAGAGCTCGACCGAGGTGACCGGGAAGCGGCAGCGGAAGTCAGCCAGCTCGTCGAAGGCCCGATCGAGTGCCTCCTCGCCCAGGTGGTGGGCGATCGTCACGTGGGGGTGGTACGGGAAGTCGAGCAGGCGCTCGATCGGCCCGGAGCGCACGGCGAGCTCGAGCGCCTCGCACTCACCGATCCCCCGAGAGACCTGCACGAACACCACGGGCGAGACGGGGCGGAAGGTCCCCGTGCCCGAGAGCACCATCTCGAACGGCGCCACCGACTCGGTGATCGCGCTCAGGTGCTTCAGGAAGGACGGCATCTGCGGAGGGTGGATCGCGGTCGGGGGAAGGAGAGTGACGTGCGGCGGGATGGCAGAGGCCATCGTGTCGCCGACGGCCTCACGGGCGGACTGGAGAGTCGTCGCCCACGGCTCGGGGATGGTGACGGCAACGCCATGGTTCGGCATGGGGCTGGACCCTACTCCGCTGCGACGGCTGCCGAGGACCCGGCCAGGGCGACGGCCGCCCCGGCAGGGTGCAGCAGCCCCACGGCATCCCGGATGCGCGACATCGTCGCGTCGGCGACGACGGCAGCCCGCTCCGCACCGCTGGCGAGGATGCGGTCAAGCTCGGCAGGGTCGTCGAGCAGCTCGGTCATCCGCGTGCGGAACGGGGTCACGGCCTCGACGACGACGTCGGCAACGGCCTTCTTCAGGTCGCCGTAGCCGCGCCCGGCGAACTCGTCCTCGAGCGCCGGGATCGACGTGCCCGACAGCACCGAGTGGATGACGAGCAGGTTCGACACCCCGGGCTTGGTCTCGGGGTCGTAGCGCACGACGGCCTCGGTGTCGGTGACGGCCGAACGGATCTTCTTGGCCAGCCGGCTCGGGTCGTCCATGAGCTCGAGCATGCCCTTGTCGCTCGACGCGGACTTGCTCATCTTCGACGTCGGCTCCTGGAGGTCCATGATCTTGGCCGACTCCTTGAGGATGTACGCCTCGGGCACGGTGAGCACGTCGCCGAACCGGGCGTTCATCCGCTCGGCGAGGTCGCGGGTGATCTCCAGGTGCTGGCGCTGGTCCTCACCGACGGGGACGAACGCCGCGTCGTACATGAGGATGTCCGCGGCCATGAGCACCGGGTAGGTGAACAGCCCGACGTTGGCGTTGTGCCCCTTGGCCGTCTTGTCCTTGAACTGCGTCATGCGGTTCATCTCGCCCATGGCCGTCTGGCAGGCGAGCACCCACGCCAGCTCGGGGTGCGGGCCCACGTGGCTCTGGCAGAACACGGCCGAGGTCTGCGGGTCGACACCGCCGGCGATGAACTGGGCAGCTGTGACCCGCGTGCGGCGGCGCAGCACGTCGGGGTCGGTCGGCACCGTGAGCGCGTGGAGGTCGGCCACGAAGAAGTAGGCGTCGAAGTCCTGCTGCAGCCCGACCCAGTTCACCAGGGCACCGAGGTAGTTGCCGAGGTGCAGGGATTCGCTCGTCGGCTGCATCCCGGAGAGGATGCGCGGGCGTGCGGAAGCGGGCGAAGCAGGAGTAGACATAGGCTCATTGTGTCAGGGGCAGCGCCCCTAGACTCACGCGCATGACGCCAGCTAGCGGCATCCACCTCGAGGTGTTCGGCCGACCCCCGAAGGGTGTCTGGTCGGCCCCCGGCCGGGTCAACCTCATCGGCGAGCACACCGACTACAACGACGGGCTCGTGCTGCCGATGGCCCTGCCACAGCGCACGTATGCCGCATGCTCGCCGCGCGCCGACCGCCTCCTGCGCGTGCACTCGGCCCAGGCCGGCGCCACCGTCGAGGTCGATCTGGCGAGCGTCGGGCCGGGCAGCCCGGCGGGGTGGACGGCCTACGTCGCCGGCGTGCTCTGGGCGCTGGCGCAGGACGGTCACGACGTGCGCGGCCTGGACGTCACCGTCGACAGCGAGGTACCGGTCGGCGCCGGCCTGTCGAGCTCGGCGGCACTGGAGTGCGCGGTGGGGGCGGCGGCCAGCGACCTGTTCGGGCTGGGCCTGCTCGCCGACGACGCCTCGCGCGCCCGCCTCGCCGCGGCCTGCGTGCGCGCCGAGAACGACGTCGCCGGTGCCCCGACCGGCGGCATGGACCAGTCGGCATCCCTGCTCTGCCGCGCCGACCACGCCCTGCTGCTCGACTGCCGCACCGGCGCCACCGAGCACGTCCCGTTCGTCCTCGGCGGCGGGGAGGGGTCGGATGCCGTGGCCGGGCACGTCCTGCTCGTCACCGACACCCGCGCCGAGCACTCGCTCAACGACGGCCAGTACGCGCAGCGCGTCGCCTCGTGCGATGCCGCGTCGGCTGCCCTCGGGGTGAGCTCGCTGCGTGACGTCGACCCGCGGGGCCTCGAGGCGTCACTTGCCGCGTTGCCCGACGACGTCCTGCGCCGGCGGGCCCGGCACGTCGTCACCGAGATCGCTCGGGTGCAGGCCACGGTGGCCGCCCTGCGCGAGGGTGACCTGGCCGAAGTGGGGCGCCTGTTCGACGAGTCGCACACCTCCCTGCGCGACGACTACGAGGTCAGCTGCGCCGAGCTCGACGTCTCGGTCGAGGCGGCCCGCTCGGCGGGTGCCCTCGGGGCGCGGATGACCGGTGGCGGTTTCGGGGGCTCGAGCATCGCGCTCCTGCCCGCGGATGCCGTCGACACCGCCGTCGCTGCGATCGCGCAGGCGTTCGCCGAGCGCGGGTGGCACGCCCCGGCATCCTTCGCCGTGACCGCGGGCGACTCAGCCCACCGCGACGCCTGACCTGTGATCACTCCCGAACGTGGGTGAAGATCGCCGCCCGGACGACGATCTTCACCCACATTCCGCGAAAGGGGGGGTCAGGGACACGGGGTCAGGGCAGGTCGTACTGAACGCTGACCGGCGCGTGGTCGCTCCAGCGTTCGGCATATGACGGTGCCCGGCCGACCTCGGCACGAACGGCCCGCTGCGCGAGCGGCGCCGAGGCCAGGTGGTAGTCGATCCGCCAGCCGGAGTCGTTGTCGAAGGCCTGACCCCGCCACGACCACCACGTGTACGGCCCCGGCCCCGGCCCGTGCAGCCGCCGGTGGACATCAACCACCCCGAGCCCGTCGAACCACGTGTCGAACACCGCCCGCTCCTCGGGCAGGAAGCCGGCCTTGCCCCGGTTGCCCTTCCAGTTCTTCAGGTCATCGGCGGTGTGCGCGACGTTGAGGTCGCCGGTCACCACGGCGTGCCGGCCATCGTCCGTCCACTCCCTCAGCCGCTGGGTCATCGCTGACAGGAAGCGCATCTTCTCGTCCTGCCGCGGCGTGCCCGCTTCACCGGTGTGGACGTAGGCCGACGCCACCGTCACCACCGACTCCCCGACCACGACATCCGCCTCGACCCACCGGCCGGCGCCGTCGAACTCGCCACCCGGCATCCCCACCGATTCGCGCACGGCGACGGGCTCGGTGCGACTGAGCACCGCGACGCCGGCCCGCCCCTTGGCCCCGCTCACGCTGTGCGCGACGTGCCAGCCCTCGAACACCGAACCGGCCAGGGCTGCGCGCAGTTCGGCGTCCGAGGCGCGCACCTCCTGCAGGGTCAGGACGTCGGGGGCGGCGGCTTCGAGCCAGGCCAGGCCACCCCGGCGGACGGCGGCACGGATGCCGTTGACGTTGGCGGAGACGAGGAGCACGGGGACATCGTGGCAAGCGCCCTCAGCGACGGCGGAACCGGGGCAGGCGCACACCCCGCCGATCCGGTAGAATTTGTCTTGACGTCAAGATAACCGGCACCAGCGAGGAGCAACGAGGCACCCATGGCAACGATCTTCTACACCCTCACCGACGAGGCCCCGATGCTGGCCACGTACTCGTTCCTGCCGGTGGTGCAGGCCTTCGCCTCGACCGCAGGTGTCGACGTCGAGACGCGCGACATCTCGCTGGCCGGTCGCATCCTGGCCCTCTTCCCTGAGCACCTGACCGAGGAGCAGCGCGTCGGCGACGCCCTCACCGAGCTCGGTGAGCTCGCGACCACCCCCGAGGCCAACATCATCAAGCTGCCGAACATCTCGGCGTCGATGCCCCAGCTCAAGGCCGCCATCGCCGAGCTGCAGTCCCAGGGCTTCGCCCTGCCCGACTACCCGGACGACCCCCAGAGCGACGAGGAGCGCGACATCCGCGTGCGCTACGACAAGGTCAAGGGCAGCGCCGTCAACCCCGTTCTGCGCGAGGGCAACTCCGACCGGCGCGCACCCGCCGCGGTGAAGAACTACGCCCGCAGCCACCCCCACTCGATGGGCGCCTGGAGCACCGACAGCAAGACCAACGTCGCCACCATGGGCGTCGACGACTTCCGCTCCAACGAGCAGTCGGTGGTGCTCGCCGGCAACGACCGGCTGACCATCCGCCACGTCGCCACCGACGGCACGAGCACCGTGCTCAAGGACGCCCTCGGGGTCCTTGAGGGTGAGGTCGTCGACGCCACCGTCATGCGCGTGGCCGCTCTCGGCGCCTTCCTGCGCGAGCAGGTCGCCCGCGCCAAGGCGCAGGACGTGCTGTTCTCCGTGCACCTCAAGGCCACGATGATGAAGGTCAGCGACCCGATCATCTTCGGCCACGTCGTGCGTGCCTTCCTCCCCGAGGTCTTCGAGCGCTTCGGCGCCGACCTCGACGCGGCCGGCCTGTCCCCCAACAACGGCCTCGGCGGCATCCTCGACGGCCTGGCCGCCCTCCCCAACGGCGACGAGATCAGGGCCGCCATCGAGCAGGGCCTGGCCGACGGCCCGCGCCTGGCGATGGTGAACTCCGACAAGGGCATCACCAACCTGCACGTGCCGAGCGACGTCATCGTCGACGCCTCGATGCCGGCGATGATCCGCACCTCCGGCCACATGTGGGGCCCCGACGGCGCTGAGGCCGACACCCTCGCCGTCATCCCCGACAGTTCCTACGCCGGCGTCTACCAGACCGTCATCGACGACTGCCGCGTCAACGGCGCCTTCGACCCGACCACGATGGGCTCGGTGCCCAACGTCGGCCTCATGGCCCAGAAGGCCGAGGAGTACGGCAGCCACGACAAGACCTTCGAGATCTCGGATGCCGGTCGCGTCGAGGTCGTCGACGGCAGCGGCACGGTGCTCATGTCGCACGACGTCGCACCGGGCGACATCTGGCGCGCCTGCCAGACCAAGGACGCCCCGATCCGCGACTGGGTCAAGCTCGCCGTCACCCGCGCTCGTGCCTCGGCCACCCCGGCCATCTTCTGGCTCGACCCGACCCGCGCCCACGACCGCAACCTCATCGCCAAGGTCGAGACCTACCTGGCCGACCACGACACCGACGGTCTCGACATCAGGATCATGTCCCCGATCGAGGCCACCGCGCTGTCCATCGAGCGCATCCGCCGCGGTGAGGACACCATCTCGGTCACCGGCAACGTGCTGCGCGACTACAACACCGACCTCTTCCCGATCCTCGAGCTGGGCACGAGCGCCAAGATGCTCTCGGTCGTCCCGCTGATGAACGGCGGCGGCCTGTTCGAGACCGGCGCCGGCGGCTCGGCCCCCAAGCACGTGCAGCAGCTGACGGCCGAGAACTACCTGCGCTGGGACAGCCTCGGTGAGTTCCTCGCACTGGCCGAGAGCTTCCGCCACGAGGCGACCGGTGGCAATGCCCGCGCCGGAGTGCTCGGTGAGTCCCTCGACCGCGCCACCGAGCGCCTGCTCAACGAGGACAAGTCACCCGCCCGCCGGGTCGGTCAGATCGACAACCGCGGCAGCCACTTCTGGCTGGCCCGCTACTGGGCGCAGGAGCTCGCCGAGCAGACGCAGGACGCCGAGCTCGCCGCCCGGTTCGCCGACGTCAGCGCGCAACTGATCGCCAACGCCGACGCCATCGACGCAGAGCTCATCGCCGTCCAGGGCTCACCCGCCGACATCGGCGGTTACTACCGGCCCGACGCCGACAAGGCCTCAGCCGTGATGCGCCCCTCGGCGACGTTCAACGGCATCCTCGCCTCGCTCGCCTGACCGACGCGCGACCAAAACGGTCCGCGGATGCCGTGCCACGGCATCCGCGGACCGTTTCGTCGTTCTCGGGTCAGATCTCGCGGGAGACCCGCGGGTGGTCGGTGGCGGAGTGGTGGTGGTCGTGCTCGTCGGCGTCCGCCTCCACCTTCGTGACGTGGATCGTGCCGTGCGGGTGCTCGGCCGGGCCGTACACGGAGTACAGGCGCAGCGGCTCGTCGCCGGTGTTGACCACGTTGTGCCAGGAGCCCGCCGGGACGAGCACGACGTCGTCGTCGGCGACGTCCCGGGTGAAGGACAGGTCCTCGCGCGTGAGGCCCATGACGACCTGCCCGCGGCCGCCCTCGACCCGGATGAACTGGTCGATGTCGTGGTGGACCTCGAGGCCGATCTCCTCCTCGGGCTGTAGGCACATCACGGTGAGCTGGAGGTGCTTGCCCGTCCAGAGCGTGGAGCGGAAGGCGTTGTTGCCGAGCGTCGCGGCCTCGATGTCGGTGACGAACGGGTGGGGGCCGTGGTCGGTCATGGGTGCTCTCCTGGGTCGGTGCGGTCGGGCCGAGAGGCCCACCCCAAACATATCGAGGTGGGGTCCCGCCCGCTCATCATCCGGCGAGTCGCCGGTGGCCCTGCGACGCAGGTGGGAAGATCGTCGCCATGACTTCACCCAGCATGGTTCAGCGCCTCGGCGCGGAGTTCCTCGGAACGTTCTGGCTCGTCTTCGGCGGCTGCGGCTCGGCCATCTTCGCGGCCCTGTTCCTCGTCCCGAACGTCGTGGCCGGTCAGTCGGTCCAGGCCGGCATCGGGTTCCTCGGGGTGGCCCTGGCCTTCGGTCTGACGGTGGTCACGATGGCCTACGCCGTCGGTCACGTGTCCGGCGCGCACTTCAACCCCGCGGTGACGATCGGTGTCGCCGTGGCCAAGCGCTTCGAGTGGAAGGACGTGCCGGCCTACGTCGTCACCCAGGTCGCCGGCGGCCTCCTCGCCGGCCTGGCGCTGTGGGCCATCGCCCGTGACAAGCCCGGCTTCTCGGTGACCGGGGGGATGGCCGCCAACGGCTACGGCGAGAACTCCCCCGGTGGGTACGGCTTGGTCGCCGTGTTCTGCGCGGAGGCGCTGCTCACCGCGTTCTTCCTCTACGTCATCCTCGGGGCGACCGACTCCCGCGCCCCGTCGGGCTTCGCCCCGCTGGCCATCGGTCTGGCACTGACGCTCATCCACCTCATCTCCATCCCGATCTCCAACACCTCGGTCAACCCGGCCCGATCGACCGGCGTCGCCTTCTTCAACGGGGCGGGCGCACCCGGGCAGCTGTGGGTGTTCTGGTTGGCGCCGATCATCGGTGCGGCCATCGCCGGCGCGACGTTCCACCTCGTCACCGGGGTCGACCGTCGTGACCGCGACATCTCCGGCGAGATCGACGCCGACGACGTCACGGTCGCTGAGGGCGTGGACCCCAACGCGGCCCGCTGACCCCTCGCTCGGACCTTGTCGTAGCGTCCGGGATCGTGGCGGTTCGGACCGCCAGGATGCCGGACGCTACTGCGTCGTCGGACTCGAAGTGTGGCGACGCAGGTCGAGTCCTCAGGAAACGAGGTCGATGGCCTTGGCCGCAAAGTCCTCGACCAGCCCACGCGCCTTGACGAGGTCGGCCAACACCTCTTCTGCAGTCACCTCCGGGTTGTCCATGGAGGCGTACTCCGCCTGGTTCCGCCGCATCCTCATCCGATTGAACGGCTTGAACAGGTGACCGAGAGGCGGCTCGAACTGTGCCTCCATGGCGTCCTGGAGTACTACGTGGCCCCCAGTCGCTGTCGCTCGAAGGCCTTGTGCCTCAAGGACGGCCGCCAGCGCCTTTCGAGCGCGCTCTCCCTCGAAGCCGTGACGCGCTGCAACCGTCTCAAGCCGACGAGTTCGTCGATGATGTCCTGCCCCTTCGCCCAGGTCATAGCTCACGACCCAGCGTCAACGCGACGAGCGGGCTCGCCTTCACCTGCACAAGGAAGGGGTCCTTGGGGTTGTGGACCTCCCACACCTCGCGAGACACCCTGCGAATACTCACGGGGCGACCAAGTCGCCGCCTGGCCCGTTCGGCAGCATCGAAAAGATCATCTGAATCTGGAGCGCCCACGATGAGGACGTCGACGTCGTGGGGTTCCGGACCTTCGGCGCCTTGCCTTCTCGCCGCCCACGATCCGTAGATGAAAGCTTGCTCCACCCCGTGCACATCGCTTAGCTCGTCCTCGAGCACCGGGACGGGGCCGTAGGTGCGCAGGACGAGCTCGCGCAATGGCGCGAAGAGGGAGGTGTCAGAGTTGGCGCTGACCTGACGAGTACGGCCCACGCGCTCTTCGGTCACCATGCCCGCGGCGACCATGCGATCAAGCTCGCGCGTCACCGTAGGGACCGAAACCGACGTTGCGGAGGCCAGTGCGGTCACGGTCCAACGCTGGCCCGGGTCGAGGTAGAGACGGGCGAGCACGTCTCCTGTGGCATCCGAACGGAGGATGGGCAGGAGTGCCGACGGTCTTACTTTCATGAAAGCAAGTATATTCACAGTTTATAGAAAGTGTCACTGTCGCTGTGCACCGCGATTCCCGGCATCCGGAATGCCAGCGGCCCGCTCGGCGGCGTAGTGGCGGAAGAGCAGGTAGGCCGCGACCGCACACAGGACGTGCCAGGCGCCGTGCTGCTGGAGCAGGGTGTCGGGGTTGCACCACGCGTGGTCACGCTGGCCGGTGGTCCAGATCACGAAGGCCAGGGTGAGCGTGGCCAGCGACGCGAGACCGAACCAGACGTCCTGGCGGGGTGAGCGACGCCGGATGAGGGCCACCTCGAGCCCCACGGCCACCCAGAGCTGCGCGGCGAAGGCAGCATTGCCGAGGTGGCCGAGCACGGCGACGCTGCCGCCTCGCAGGTGCACGGCCATTCCCAGGACGACGGCGACGACGAACACGGCGGCCATGAGACCCGGGCCACGGTGCAGGAACCGCATCAGGGCGTAGGCCAGGGCGAAACCACTGACGAGGAACATGCTGAGCAGGTCGAGGTGGCCCCCGAGGTCGCTCTGGGTCGCGTGCATGGCCATGCTGCCCGGGCCGAGGAGCACGACGAGGACGGCATAGGCCGTGGCCAGACCCGGGTGGGCACCCAGCGTGAGGCCGAGCCGCACGCGGTCCGCGGCATACCAGGCCACGGCGAGCCCGGCGATCACGAAGGCCAGGTTGCTACACGTGTTGGCGGGTTGACGGATCCAACCCGGGCGGGCCGCTTCGCAGAAACCGTCACCGCGGCCGACGTCGGGGCCCAGCCATCCGAACCGCGCGGCGGCCAGGACGAGGGAGAGCGAGATCACCGCGGTGAGGCCCGCGACGAGGAGCGGCCGGAGGTCGCGCGCGCCGGGTCGACGACGGCCGCTGCCGCCCGTCCGGCGCGGGTCGGTGGCGACCACCGGTCGTGGATCGCGCCCGCCCGGCGCTTGGCTCGTCACGTGGGCCACCCCACCACACGCCCGCGTGTGGCACCAGAGCCGCACGCTGATAGCGTCGAGAACGACAACTTTCCCGCGTACGAAGGGGTACCACCGTGAGCACCACGCCCGTCAAGGTGGCCGTCACCGGCGCTGCCGGCCAGATCGGCTACAGCCTGCTGTTCCGCATCGCCAGTGGCTCGCTGTTCGGCCCCGACACTCCGGTCGAACTGCGCCTGCTCGAGATCACGCCCGCGCTCAAGGCCCTCGAGGGCGTCGTCATGGAGCTCGACGACTGCGCGTTCCCGACGCTGGCCGGCGTGCAGATCGGTGACGACGCGCGCACCGTGTTCGACGGGGTCAACCACGCCCTGCTCGTCGGCGCCCGCCCCCGCGGACCGGGCATGGAGCGCGGCGACCTGCTCGAGGCGAACGGCGGCATCTTCGCTCCCCAGGGCAAGGCACTCAACGACGTCGCCGCCGACGACATCCGCATCACGGTGACCGGCAACCCCGCGAACACCAACGCGCTCATCGCGATGAGCAACGCCCCCGACATCCCGACCGAGCGCTTCTCTGCGCTGACCCGGCTCGACCACAACCGGGCCATCTCGCAGCTCTCGGCCAAGCTCGGCGTGCCGGTCACCGAGATCAAGAAGATGACGATCTGGGGCAACCACTCGGCGACCCAGTACCCCGACCTGTTCAACGCCGAGGTCGGTGGCCGCAACGCCGCCGAGGCCGTGGGCGACCAGGACTGGCTGGCCAACACCTTCATCCCGACCGTCGCCAAGCGCGGCGCCGCCATCATCGAGGCCCGTGGGGCGTCGTCAGCGGCATCCGCCGCCTCGGCCACCGTCGACCACGCCCGCACCTGGGCGCAGGGCACCGCCGAGGGCGACTGGGTCTCCATGGCCGTGCGCTCGGACGGCTCCTACGGCGTGCAGGAGGGCATCATCTCCTCCTTCCCCGTGACGGTGACCGACGGCCAGTGGTCCATCGTGCAGGGACTGGAGATCAACGAGTTCTCGCGGACCCGCATCGACGCGACCGTGGCCGAGCTCGTCGAGGAGCGCGACGCGGTCAAGGCCCTCGGCCTGATCTGATCGATCTGAGGCCCCGGCCACCCGGCTGATCCAGCCTCACCGGCAGCGGTCTGCCGAAAGGTATGGCCCCATAGCTGCTTGCGGCGCTCAAGGGATTCCTTGAGCGCCGCAAGTAGTTCTGCAGATGTTCTTCTGGTCCGGGGCTGCGAGGACTTCAGGTCAGGGGGACATCGCGAGGAAGAGGAACGCCGCGAAGAGCGTCAGGTGCACACTGGCCTGAAGTCGGGTGGCCCTGCCCTGAACGACCGTCAGCACCGCCGTGACCACCGTGATGGCCAGCAGCACCATCTGCGTCGGCCCGAGCCCCAGGTGCAGGGGCGTCGTGATCCAGATCGACGCCACGGCCAGTGTCGGGATGGTCAGGCCGATCGAGGCCATCGCCGACCCCATCGCCAGGTTCAGCGAGGTCTGCAACCGGTCGCGGCGCGCTGCGTTCACGGCGGCCAACGTCTCGGGCAGCAGCACGAGCAGGGCGATGACGACACCGACGAACGACACGGGCAGCCCGGCGGCGATCACCCCGTCCTCGATGGCCGGCGACTCGATCTTCGCCAGCCCGACGACGGCCACGAGGGAGACCAGCAGGAACCCGAGCGAGGTGTAGGCCTCGCGCTCGGTCGGCGGGTCGGCGTGGTCGTCCTCGGTGAGGGTGACGCCCTTGCGCGAGACGGGTAGGAAGAAGTCGCGGTGGCGCACCGTCTGGGTGACGACGAAGGCAAGGTACAGCGCGAGCGAGGCGACCGCGGCGAAGGCCAGCTGGGTCGGGGTGAACTCGGGGCCGGGGGCGCTCTCGGTGACCGTCGGCAGCACGAGGCAGACGGTGGCCAAGGTGGCCACGGTCGCCAGCGCCCCACCGGTGCCCTCGGCGTTGAAGCGCACCGTGCCGAACCGGCGCGACCCGAGCAACAGCGACAGACCGAGGATGCCGTTCACGGTGATCATGACCGCGGCGAAGACCGTGTCCCGCGCCAGCGTGGCCGCCTTGTCCCCACCGGAGAGCATGAGGGTGACGATGAGGGCCACCTCGATGACGGTCACCGCGACGGCGAGCACGAGTGAACCGAAAGGCTCCCCGACCCGGTGGGCGACCACCTCGGCGTGGTGCACCGCCGCGAGCACGCTCCCGGCGAGCAAGAAGGCGATGAGGACGACGACGACCAGGTTGATCGACCGGCCCCACGACGCGGCCAGCGCCGCGAGACCGACGACCGGCATGACCTGCCAGACCCGGTTCATCACCGGGCTGGCGGCTACCGCCATCAGGAACCGCCCGCCAGTGCCTGCTCGGCGGCGAGGACGACGTTGGACAGCAGCATGGCCCGGGTCATCGGCCCGACACCTCCGGGGTTGGGGCTGACGAACCCGGCGACCTCCCACACGCTCGGGTGCACGTCACCGGCGACGATCGACTTGCCGCTCTCGACGTCCTCGATGCGCGAGACCCCGACGTCGAGCACCGCAGCCCCTGGCTTGACCATGTCTCCGGTGATGATGCCGGGCACCCCCGCGGCCGCGACGACGATGTCGGCCTGGCGCACCTCGGCGGCCAGGTCACGGGTCCCGGTGTGGCACAGCGTGACCGTGGCGTTCTCCGAACGGCGGGTGAGGATGAGCCCGAGGGGCCGCCCCACGGTGAGGCCGCGGCCCACGACGACGACCTTGGCTCCGGCGATCGGCACGTCGTAGCGGCGCAGCAGCTCGATGCACCCGACCGGCGTGCACGGCAGCGGCGCCGTCTCGCCGAGCACGAGCCACCCGAGGTTCACCGGGTGCAGGCCGTCGACGTCCTTCGTGGGGTCGACGGCCGACAGGATGGCGTTCTCGTCGAGCCCGGTCGGCTGCTGGACGATGAAGCCGGTGCACTCCGGGTCCTCGTTGAGCCCGCGCACGACCTCGAGCACCTCGTCCTGGGTCGTCCCGGAGGGCAGGTCGCGGCGGATGCTGCGGATGCCGATCTCGGCGCAGTCGCGGTGCTTGGCACCGACGTACCACTGGCTGCCCGGGTCCTCACCGACGAGCACGGTGCCGAGCCCGGGGACGACGCCCTGTTCGGCAAGGGCGGCGACGCGCGCCCGCAGCTCTCCCTTGATCGTCTCGAGGATGGCCTTGCCGTCAAGCGTCGTCGCGGTCACGGGCCAATCCTTTCACGGCCCTTCAGGCACCCGTGCCGCAAGAGCGGCAAGTGCCGCCGGGAAACACTCCGCAGGTGGGGTCACCAACCCGGCCCCGACCTGCCCGGTGCCCGCCACCCGTCCGGCCATCCCCGTGTTGATCTGGGGCAGGATGCCGGTGCGCGCCACCTTCGTCACGTCGATCGCGGTCGGCGTTCCCCGGAACCCCAGGATCGGCACCTGGTACGCCGGGTGCTCCCCCACCGTGATCTCGTACATGGTGCGCGTGGCTCGCAGCGCGAACGGCACGTCACCGCCGACGAACTTGACGATCGCCGGGGCCGCCGCCATCGCGAACCCGCCGATGCCGCCGGTCTCGGTGATCGCCGAGTCGCCGATGTCGGGGTTCGCGTCCTCCGGCCCGAACGCGCCGAGGAACAGCCCCTCCGGGGTGTTGGCCGGCCCGGTGAACCACTCATCGCCCGTCCCCGACACCTGGATGCCGAAGTCGGTGCCGTTGCGCGCCATGACGGTGACGACGCTCGACCCGGGGATCCCGGAGGCCGCCATCGTCGCGAGCTTGCAGGCCGGCATCCCGAGGTTCAGGAAGAAGTGTTCGTTCGCCCCGGAGAACCGCACCGCCTCGGCGACGTCGGACGACGCGGCATCCGCCGTGATCATCCCCGGCAGCAGTTCGCGCAGCAGCATGAGCGACCCGGCGCGGTTGCGGTTGTGCCCCTCGTCGCCCATCTGGAGCATCTGGGTGATGATCGCCCGGATGTCGATCGGCCCCGTCGAGCGCACCGCCTGCGACAGGGTCGGCCCGAGCACCCGTGTCATCCAGTGCAGCCGGTCGATGACCTCGGGCCCGTAGGCGCCGTAGCGCAGCACCTTGCCGAGCCCTTCGTTGAGCGAGCACCACGACGTCGCGTCGTGCACGTCGTCGCGCAGCACGTAGAGCCACATCGACGGGCTGACGACGCCCGCCATCGGGCCGACCCCACCGCGGTGGTGGCACGGCTCGAGGGTGAACTCCCCCGCGGCGAGCCGGTGTTCGGCGTGCTCCGCCGTGTCGGCCAGCCCCTCGAACAGCACCGCCCCGATGAGGGCGCCGCGCATCGGCCCCGACGCGCGCTCCCACGTGATCGGCGGGCCGGCGTGCAGGAAGGTGCCCCGTTCCAACCCCACGACCTCGGATGCCGGTCGCACGTCGACCAGGGTCGCCGTCGCCGAGGTCATCCGCTCCAGCGCCAGTGCGTTGGCGGCTGCCCGGCGCGGGTCACCCATGACGCGGGCGAGGTCTGCCTCGGTGCCGGCCATCGGCGGCTGCCACTGGGTGCGGCTCACCGTGACGGCCTGGTCGCTGAGGGCGTCGGCGAGCAGCGGCACCCCCGCGGTGGCGACGACGGGGTCAGCCTCGAGGAGTCCGTGCAGGGGGCGGGCGGACGTGGTCATGGGGTGCTCCTCAGCAGCGACAGGGCAGCGCGGGTGGCCGCGGCATTGGACAGGTACACGTCGGCTCCGGCCGCGGCCAGCACCTCGGCACACCTCGAGCGGTGCTGCGGGTCGCCGTCAGTTCCGGTGAGCGACACCACGACCGGCAGGGAGCGCCCGGAGGCGAGGGCGGTCGCCCGAGCCGTGCGGACGGCATCCGCCAACTCATCGGCCGGGTCGGGGTGTGCGCCGTGCCCGAGGACGAGGTCGAGCAGCAGCACGCCGCAGGTGGGGTCGAGCGCCTCGGCGGCGATCCGCTCCTGACGCAGGGTCGGGTCGATCATCGGGTGGGCGCGGCCGCGGGTCAGCCCGTCGTCACCGAAGTCGATGACGACGTGGCCGTCGTGGCGCAGGTCGGCGCCGAGCGCCAGGGCCGGGTCGTGCGGGATGTTGCTGTGGATGCCGCCCAGCTCACCCTCGGCGACCGTGATCGCCTCGTCGGCGAGGGTGCCTCCGCAGAACAGGCCACGCAGGGCGGCGCCCCGGGACAGGAGCGGGTCGTCGCCACCGCCGGCGGCAGCCCACGTTGGCCACGTCGGCACCGGCACCCCCTGGGCGACGAGGAAGGACTCGATGGATGCCGTGAGGTCGGGGCGGCCCGGCCCCAGCACCGCCCAGTGCACCTGCAGCCCCAGCTCGTCGGCGAGGGCTTCGAGGTCGGCGAGGACCGTGGCATCCGGTGGTTTGGAGACGACGATGACCCGATCGGTCGCCGGGTCTGCTGCGAGTGCGTGCAGCGCCTGCCGGGTCGAGCGCCCACCGACGGCCGCCGTGAGGTCACGGCCGCCGACGCCGAGGCAGTGCGAGATGCCGACACCGGCCGCGTCGAGCAGGCACATGACCTGTTGGGCGCCGGTCCCCGACGCGGCGACGATGCCGACCGAGCCGGGGCGCACGACGTTGGCGAACCCGAGGGCGACCCCGCCGATGTGGGCGGTGCCGCAGTCGGGCCCCATGACGAGCACGTCAGCGGCGGCGGCGGCATCCTTGAGGTGCACCTCGTCCTCGACGGACACGTTGTCGGAGAAGAGCATCACCGACAGGCCGGAGGTGATGGCGTCGAAGGCCTCGGTGACGGCGTGCTGGCCCGGTACCGAGATGACGGCCAGCGTGGCGTCCACCCTGGCCGCGGCCGAGCCGAGGGTGCGCGGGGCGACCGTGTCGTCGCCACCACCGGAGTCGCTCGTCGCCCGCAGCGCCGCGAGCGCGTCGGCGACGGCCGCGAGACCCGCCGCCACGGCATCCGGGGTGTCGGTGCGCAGGGCGATGACGAGGTCGTTCGGGCCGGCCTCGGCCGGGACGTCGAACCCCATGGAGGTGAGCACGTCGACGTTGAGCTCGGTGGCCATGGCGACCTGCGCGGCCTGCACGCCCGCAGTGCCGGCGACGACCCTCGAGACCTGCATGAGGCTGACCGAGTCGTGGTAGGCGCCGGTTCTCAGTTCGACGTGGGTGCTCATGCGGCGCTCCATCCGGTGGGGGTGGTGTGGGAGGTGCTGGTGGGGGTCTGGCCCAGGTGGCCCAGTTGACGCAGGGGGCGCAGGTGGCGCAGGGCGGCGGAGACACCGATGACCAGGTCGGCGCCGGAGGTGTGGCCGATGGCGAGCACCGCCGGAAGGGCCCGGGCCACAGCGGCTGGGTCACCGGCCACGGCGGCGTCGACGAGGGCGACGACGGTGGCGGCTGCGTAGCCGTCGGCCGCGGCGTGCAGGAGCGCGGCGGACACCGCGGTCGTCGACGTCAGGAGTGCGCGCACGGCCTCAGCCACCTCCCCGGCCACGCCGTGGGCGTGTGCCACGAGCAGGATGCCGGCGAGCGCGTCGTCACCGGCAGGGGTCAGGCCCGGCCCGCGACCGATGAGGGCGGCGACGCAGCGTTCCGCCTGCGCTCGGGTGGGGCGGTCGCTGGAGTGCACGTGGCTGGAGTGCACGTGGCTGGAGTGCAATGAGTGCTGGTCATGGGTGACGGGCCGCACCCGGGCGGGGCGCCAGGTGCGCACGGCCGCGATGTCGCAGCCCGGCAGCCGGATCAGCCCCTCCCCCACGAGCACGGCGTCACCAGCGGCAAGCCCGCGCCACGGGGCGACGGCCGAGGCCACGGCGAGCCGAACGGCGGTCGCGAGCGGCACGGCATCCGCGGTGACGACCGGCACCACGGCGCCGGCGACGTCCAGGTACAGCCCGGGGGCGTGGGACCCCAGCACGGTGGCCCGCACCAACGGACCGCGCACGAGGTCGGCGCTGAGGGCGGAGACCGCCCCGGGCACCCGCTGTCGCGACGGGCCCACGGCGAGGCCCCTGTGACCTGAACCGGCAGAGAACGGCATACGGCGACGCTAGCGACGGGTCTACAGTGGCCGGATGGTCATTGTTGACAACGATCGGCCGCGAGACGCACAGACCTTGCCATCGTCCGCCGACACCCTCCCGCAGGACTCTGCCGCGCGCGTCCGGACCCTCGAGCAGGTCGTCGCCCACCAGGCCGCCCTCCTCGAGCGCGAGGACGAGGTGCACCGCATCCTCGTCCGGGTGGTCCTCGCCGGCGGGTCCCTCCACGACGTGTGTGACGCCGTCGCCGGGTTCTTCGGTGGCGCGGCGCTCGTGACCACCACCGACGGTCGCGTGCTCGCCATCGCCGGCGACGAGAGCGAGGTCGAGCGGGTGCGTGCCCTCCCCTGCTTCGACCGCACCGGGCGCCTGCTCGTCGAGTCCGAACCCGTCGGCGAGCGCGACGGCACCACGACCGGGGCCGAACCCACCCGCGCCCTGGTCAAGATCGTCGCCGGCGGTTCCGACCACGGGTTGCTCGGCGCCTTCTCCCCCGACGCCGCCCTCACCCCCACCGACGTGCACATGCTCGAACGTGCCGCGACCGTCGCCGCCCTGGCCATCACCAAGGAGCAGGCGGTCGCCGCCGTCGAGGGCAAGTACCGGGCCGAGTTCCTGCGCGACGCCCTCGCCGGTCGCGCCGGGGAGTCGGGGGATGCCGTGTCGCACGCCGCGTCCCTGGGCTGGAACCTCGCGCGGCCGGTCGTCGTCGTCGTGGCCGAGACCGACGAGAACGACGAACAGACCACCCGCTCCCCCGAGGAGGTCCGGGGCCTGCAGGAACGCTTCGTGCGGGCGTGGGTGCAGGCCGTGCGCGCGCGCGACGCGAGCGTGCCCGTCGCGGGCTTCAGCCAGGAGGTCGTCGCCCTGCTCCCGGCCGACCCCACGGCATCCGCGGATGCCGTGATGCGGACCGTCGCGGACATCGCCAAGGTGGTGCGCGGCGACGGCGGTGGCGGCCGGCGCAGCTTCTCGACCGGGGTGTCGCGACCGATCACGTCGGTGGGTGACCTGCCGGCCGCCTACGCCGAGGCCCGCAAGGCGGTGCACGTCGGGCGACAGATGCACGGGGAGTCGGCCCTGACCCACTTCGACGCGTTGGGCATCTACCGCCTGCTCGCCCTCATCCCCGACGGGGCCGACCTGCGCCGGTTCGTCGACGAGTCCCTCGGCGAGCTCGCCACCGACGACTCCCCGGAGAACGAGGACCTGCGCCGCACCCTGAGCGTGCTCATCGACACCAACATCAACGTCGCCGAGACCGCCCGGCAGCTGTTCTTCCACTACAACACGCTGCGCTACCGGATCGCCAAGCTCGAGCGGATGCTCGGCCCGTTCACCACCGATGCCCAGCTGCGGCTCACCCTCGCCCTGGCCCTGCGGATCCACCAGATGCGCGGCATCTGAGGGCACCTGCGCACGATTGCCATGCATCACGGCATCCGGCTGTCAATGATTGCCGAGCATGTCGCGCACGGGGGGTCACTACCTTGCCTGTATCACTGCTAGGTGAGCCGCGTCACTGGTGCCGCGGTCAGACAAGGGAGGTCCCCGCTCATGGCACTCGGTCTCGGTTGGAAGGTCAAGGACGCCGCTGAGGTGGCGGCCGGGGGCGTCGTCGCCCCCGACGAACGCCTCTCGTGGGGCAAGACGGTCGGTCTGGGCGCGCAGCACGTCGTCGCCATGTTCGGGGCGACGTTCGTCTTCCCACTCGTCATGGGCCTGAACGCCCAGCTCGCGATCATGATGAGCGGCATCGCGACGATCCTGTTCCTCCTCATCGTGCAGGGCAAGGTCCCCAGCTACCTCGGCACCTCGGCGGCCTTCGTCGGTGCCGTGGCCGCGATCCGGGCCCAGGAGGGCGCGACGAGCGCGGACGTCACCGGCGCCATCCTCGTCGCCGGCCTCGTGCTGGCGGCCGTGGGCCTGCTCATCCACGTCGCCGGCCCCTCGGTCCTGCACAAGGCGCTGCCGCCGGCGGTCACCGGTGCGGTCGTCATGCTCATCGGCTTCAACCTCGCCCCGGTCGTCGCGAACATCTACTGGCCCCAGGACCAGTGGGTCGCCTTCGCGACGATGCTCTTCACGGTGGTCGTCGCGGTCGCGTTCCGCGGCTTCATCGGCCGGATCGCGATCTTCCTCGCGCTGATCTTCGGCACGGCGCTGTCCTGGCTGCTCGACACCGCGACGGGCCCGATCACCTCCGTGCTCGGCGGAGCCACCGAGGCCACCGAGCACCTGCGGTGGAACACCGCCGGGCTCGGTGACGCCGCCTGGTTCGGGCTGCCCGCCAAGACGATGATGGGCGCCGACGGCAAGGAGATCGTCGGGTGGCACCTCCCGAGCTTCTCGATGACGGCCATCATCCTCGTCATCCCCGCGGTCATCGCCCTGGTCGCGGAGAACACCGGCCACGTCAAGGCCGTCGCCGAGATGACCGGCCACGACCTCGACCCCGTCATGGGTCGCGCCATCGCCGGTGACGGCATCGGCACCGCCGTCGCCGCGACCTTCGGTGGCTCCCCGACGACGACCTACGCCGAGAACATCGGTGTCATGGCGGCGACCCGGGTCTACTCCACCGCCGCCTACTACGTGGCCGCGGCGGTCGCGATCCTGTTCGGTCTCTCCCCGAAGTTCGGCGCCCTCGTGGCCTCCATCCCCGGTGGCGTCCTCGGCGGCATCACGGTCGTCCTCTACGGCATGATCGGCCTGCTCGGCGCCAAGATCTGGAAGGAGAACGGGGTCGACTTCGCGAACCCGATCAACCTCGTGCCGCTCGCCGCGGGCATCGTCATCGGCATCGGCGACGTCAAGATGCAGATCAGCGACGACTTCACCCTGAGCGGCATCGCCCTCGGCACCATCGTCGCGATCGCCGGCTACCACCTGGCCCGCTCGATCGCCCCGTCCGAGCTGCGCGAGCACGCGGACGGCACGGCGCTGGCCGTCGGGGACTACGTCTACGGTGACGCGGACCAGATCGACGACCTCTACCAGGACGGCTACCCGGGCTCCACCGACCGGAAGTAGCCCCAACGACCACCCCGCCCGGGTCGACCCCTCGAGCACCCGGGCGGGGTGCCCCTTTTCCCACCACCCCTCGACAGGCAGGATCGACCAGGTGAAACCCGGACCGTTCGTGCACCACGCCCCCACCACCGTCGACGAGGCCGTCGCCGTGCTCGGCGAGGTCGGCCACGACGGCAAGGTCCTCGCCGGCGGCCAGAGCCTCATCCCGGTGCTGTCGATGCGCCTGGCCACCCCGGGCCACCTCGTCGACATCAACGGCGTGGCCGGGTTGGATGCCGTGCACGTCACCGACACCGCGGTGCGCATCGGTGCGCTCGTCCGCCACGCCGGGCTCGAGCAGCACGACGAGGCCGCCACCGCCCTGCCCCTGCTGCGCCAGGCCCTGCGCAACGTCGCCCACCCGGCGATCCGCAACCGCGGCACCACCGTCGGCTCGATCGCCCACGCCGACCCGGCCGGCGAGATGCCCTCCGTGCTCGTGCTGACCGACGGTGTCCTCGAGGCGGTCGGGCCCGGTGGCCGCCGCGAGATCGCCGCGACCGACTTCTTCCTCGGCCCGCTCGAGACGACCCTGGCCGAGGACGAGCTCGTCGAGGCGGTGCGCTTCACCCGGTTCGCCCCCGCCACCCGCACGGCCTTCCTCGAGTCCAGCCGCCGCCACGGCGACTACGCCCTGGCGGGGGTGGCCGTGGCCGTCGACGTCGCGGACGGTGTCGTGGTCGGCGCCCGCGCGGGCTTCGTGTCCGTGACGCCCGTGCCGTCGGTGCTCGACCTGACCCCGGTGCTCGGCGGCTGGGATGCCGGGGCACCGGTGCCCGACGAGGTCACCGACGCCGTGCGCGAGTTCGTCGACCCCGAGGGCGACATCCACGCCACCGCCGACTACCGCCGGATGCTCGCGGCCGAGCTCACCCGCCGCGCCCTGGCGACGGCCACCCAGCCGACACCCGCAGCCGACCCGGCATCCACCACCGCCCACGAGTCCGTCGCATGAGCGAGCAGACGACCGACACGCCCCCCGAGCAGCTGCTGCGCATCAGCCTGCGCGTCAACGGGGTGACGCGCACGGCATCCGCCCCCGCCCGCCGCCTGCTGTCGGACTTCCTGCGCCACGACCTCGGCCTCACCGGCACCCACGTCGGCTGCGAGCACGGCGTGTGCGGGGCGTGCACGGTGCTCGTCGACGGGCAGCCGGTGCGCGCGTGCCTGATGTTCGCCGTCAGCGCGCAACGCCACGAGGTGACGACGATCGAGGGCATCGGCAACGACCCCGAGAACCTCAGCCCGGTGCAGCAGGCCTTCACCGAGTGCCACGCCCTTCAGTGCGGGTTCTGCACCCCCGGGTTCGTCACGACGATCACCGCCTACCTCGAGGACAACCCCGACCCCACCCCCGAGCAGGCCCGCGAGGCGATCTCGGGCAACCTGTGCCGCTGCACGGGGTACCAGAACATCGTGTCGGCGGTCTGCCGCGCCGCCGAGATCCGCCGAGACCGCTCGGACCGTACCGAGATCGACCAATTGGTCGATCTCGGTACGCCCGACGGCGAGGGCGGGAGCCGCGCATGAGCACGCGTCAGTTCGGCGAGCGCGTCCAGCGCCGCGAGGACCCCCGCCTGCTCACCGGCAACGGTCGCTACCTCGACGACCTCGGGCTCGGGGCACTGAGCGCCGCGTTCGTGCGCAGCCCGCACGCCCACGCCCGGATCGTCGACATCGACATCGACGACGCGTGGGAGGTCGACGGCGTCGAGGCGATCTACACGTGGGAGGACCTCACCGGCCGGGTCGCCGAGCCGTTGCCGGTGCTCATCCCCCACCCGGCGCTCACCCACCCGCGCACCGGGTACTGCCTGGCCAAGGACGAGGTCAACCACGTCGGCGAGGCGGTCGTCATGGTCATCGCCCGCGACCGCTACCTCGCCGAGGACGCCGCCCAGCGCATCCGGGTGACCTACGAGAGCCTTCCCGTCGTCGTCGGGGTCGAGGCCGCCCGCGCCGCGCAGACCCTCGTGCACGACGACGCCCCCGGCAACATCGCCGCCCACCTGCTCCAGGAGGTCGGTGACGTCACGGCCGCGATGGAAGCCGCGCCGAACACCCTCACCATCGACCTCGAGATCGAGCGCAGCGCGTGCATGCCGATGGAGGGCAAGGGCGTCTTCGCCCGCTGGGACGCCGACGAGGGCTCACTGCGCATCTACTCCTCGACGCAGACCTCCACCGGCGTGCGGGCGGCCGTGGCCGCCAAGCTGGGGATGCCGCTCGCCAAGGTCGAGTGCATCGCCCCCGACGTGGGCGGCGGGTTCGGCGTGAAGATCATGCACCCGTGGCCCGAGGAGGTCCTCGTCCCGTGGGCGGCCCGGTTGCTCGGCCGCGACGTGAAGTGGACCGAGGACCGCCGCGAGCACTTCATCTCCAGCTCCCACGAGCGCGGGCAGCTTCAGCAGGTCACCGTCGGCTTCGACGACGATGGCCACCTGCTCGCCCTCGACGTGCAGTTCTGGCACGACAACGGTGCCTACACCCCGTACGGCATCATCGTCCCGATCATCACGGCCACCCAGCTGCTCGGCCCGTACAAGCCCGGCGCCTACCGGGTGGAGTTCTGGTCCCTGTTCACCAACACCGTCCTGGTGACGCCGTACCGGGGCGCCGGCCGCCCGCAGGGTTGCTACGCGATGGAACGCACGATGGATGCCGTCGCGGCGCACCTGGGCATCGACCGGGCCGAGGTTCGAGCGCGCAACTTCATCCAGCCCGAGGAGATGCCCTACGACCACGGGCTGATGTTCCAGGACGGGCGGCCGCTGAAGTACGACTCCGGCGACTTCCCGGCATCCCTGGCCAAGCTCAAGGCCCTCGTCGGCTGGGACGACTTCGCGGCCTACCGCGAGGAGGCCGCCGCGCAGGGGCGTCGGGTCGGGCTCGGGATCGGCTGCTACGTCGAGGGCACCGGGGTCGGGCCCTACGAGGGCGGGCACGTGCACGTCGAGACCAGTGGCCGGGTCAATGTCGCCACCGGCCTGACCACCCAGGGCCAAGGCCACCAGACGGTGCTCGCGCAGATCGTCGCCGACGAGCTCGGCGTGCGGATCGAGGACGTGCACGTCACCACCGGTGACACCCGGCGGATGGCCTACGCCGTCGGCACCTTCGCCTCGCGCGGGGCGGTGATGTCCGGCAACGCCGTGGCGCTGGCCGCCAAGGCGGTGCGGGCCAAGGCGCTGCGGATCGCCGCCGACGCCCTCGAGGTGTCGGCCGACGACCTGCAGATCGAGGACGGCGTCATCTCGGTCAAGGGCGCACCCGGCACCTCGATCGCCCTGTCGACCGTGGCCGTGCTCTCCAACCCGCTGCGGTACGCGTTCGACGAGTCGTCCAAGGCGGCGACCCAGTTCGCCGGCACCTTCGACCCCGACAAGCCGCCGGTTGCCGACGACGAGGAACCGGGGCTCGAGGGGCAGGACTTCTACTCCCCCACCCAGGCCACCTTCGCCAACGGCATGCACGCGGCGATCGTCGAGACCGACCCGGTGACCGCCGAGATCCGCATCCTGCGGTACTGCGTCATCCACGACTGCGGGGTCATGATCAACCCGATGATCGTCGAGGGGCAGGTGCACGGCGGCGTCGCCCAGGGCGTCGGTGGTGCCCTCTACGAGCGGATGGCCTACGACGAGTCCGGCCAGCTGCTCAACGCCTCGTTCATGGACTTCCTCATGCCCTACGCCTCCGAGGTCCCGCACGTCGAGACCGACCACCTCGAGACGCCGAGCCCCCTCAACCCGCTCGGCCTGAAGGGCGCCGGGGAGGCGGGCACGATCCCCGTCACCGCGGTCATCGCCTCGGCGATCGAGGACGCCGAGGGGTTCCCCGTGCGGTCCATGCCGATCAGCCCGTCCGAGTTGTGGGAGCTGCGGCGCATGCACGCCCAGTCCCCCGTCCCCGTTCCTGCGCAGGAAGGTTCACGATGAAGATCTCCGGTGGTTCGACCCTCGACGCACCCGTCGAGCAGGTGTGGGAGGCCATCCAGGACCCAGCCGTGCTCGCCCGCTGCATCCCCGGGTGCGAGGCGCTGCGCACCGTCGGTGAGGACCGCTACGCGATGTCGGTCACCGCCGGGGTCGCCGCGATCAAGGGCACCTACGCCGGGGAGGTGTCCCTCCACGACAAGGTCGCGCCGAGCTCGCTGCGGCTGAAGGCCACCGGGGCCGGCGCCCCGGGAACGATCGACGCGACGGTCATGGTGCACTTCGCACCCTCGGCCGGTGGCGGCACCGACCTCACCTACGACGCCGACGCCTCGGTGGGCGGCGCCATCGGTGGCGTCGGGCAGCGGATGCTGGCCGGGGTCACGAAGAAGATGGCCGGACAGTTCTTCACCGCGCTCGACCAGGACATCGCCGGGGTGCTCGTGCCAGCGGAGGCGACGACCGCGCTCGGTGCGCCGGTCGCGGGAGGTGCGCCGACGGCATCCGGTGTGTCGGCAGCAGCCGAGGGAGTCTTCCCGGGGCGCCAGGCGACGGCCAACGCCAACGCCTCCATCTCGATGGACAGCGCCACGACCTTCGGCGCGGGCGCGCTCGTCGGTGGGTTGCTCGTCGCGATCGGCGTGCTCATCGGCAGCAGGCTCGGGCGGCGTCACTGATGCGCGCCTTCACCGCGGCTGCCGTCCAGCTCGCGCCGGCGCCGGGGCCGCTGACGCCCGAGTCGGTGGCGGCCAACCTCGAGCGACTCGTCGACATCACCCGGCGCTGTCATGCCGCCACGGGCGCCGAGCTCATCGTGCTGCCGGAGTCGGCGACGACGGGGTTCACACCCGGGTGCTCGATCGGGCAGCTCTGGGAGCTGATGTCGGACCTGCCCGGGCCGGTCATCGACCCGCTGCGCGCCGTGGCCGCCGAGCTGGGCGTGCACCTCGTGGCGGGCACGTACGAGCGCGGCCCGACGCCCGAGATCGTCTACAACTCCTCGGTGCTGGTCGACCCGGCCGGCGAGCTGCTCGGGGTGTACCGCAAGACGCACCCGTTCTGCTCCGAGGCCGTCAGCGGCGGGGGCTGGGTCACGCCCGGCGACACGGTCACCGTGTGCGACACCGACCTCGGCCGGATCGGCATGATCATCTGCTTCGACGGCGACTACCCCGAGCTGTCGAGGATCCAGGCGGTGAAGGGGGCCGAGGTCATCGCCCGGCCGTCGGCCCTGCTGCGCTCGGCCGACATCTGGGAGCTCACGTCGCGGGCGCGGGCCTACGACAACCACGTCTACGTCATCGGCGCCAACGCCATCGGGGCCGACCCGGCGGGGGTGCTCTACTTCGGCAACTCGCACATCGTCACCCCGGTCGGGCACATCGTCGCCAAGGCGGCGACCCACGAGGGCTGGGTCTCGGCCCGGCTCGACCCCGCCGACGCGTTGGCCTCGCTGACCCCGGGATCGAACATCGGGCAGGGGTTCGACCACCTGCGCGACCGCAACCTCGACCTCATCCGGCGACACCGGGCCGAGCTCGAAGGGCCTGCGGAGACGTCGTTCCCGCACGCCTGAACCCTGGTGGGGTGCTGTGGGCAGTCGTTGCTCCGAGAAAGGGGTTCCTTGCGCGGAGCAACGGTCCCTGCCAGCACCCCAGGACCCCTCTCTCAGAAACCACCACGCATCGGCCAGGGCCGAAGCATCCTCGGCCTCGCACCGTGGCGGGTAGGCTCCCCGGACGAGGCGGCCACCGCGGTCGCCGCCGACCGTCGGCATCCATCCCGCCGGCCACGGAGGGGACCATGCTGACCGCGCTGCTCGTCATCGGAGGCATCGGCATCCTGCTGCTGCTCATCTCGTTCGTCGCGGGCGAGGCCCTCGACGGGATGCTGGAGAGCGTCGGCCCCGACTTCCTCTCCGGCCTGGCGGTGGCGGGCTTCCTCGCGGCGTTCGGCTTCGTCGGCGCCCTGGTGCTCGACCTCACCGACTCCAACGGTGCGGCCCTCGGCGCCGGGCTCGTCGCGGGCGCCCTGGTCGGGGTGGGCGCCGGCAAGGCCAGCCAGGTCCTGATGCGCGGCGGCGACGAGTCGACGGTGCGCTCGTCCGGACTGGTCGGGCTCACCGGATCCGTGATCGACGCCATCCCGGCTGACGGTCTGGGCCAGGTCAGCGTCGTCGCGGCCGGACACATCACCCGGCTCAACGCCCGCGCCGACGAACCGCTGCCCAACGGCACCGCCGTCACCGTGACCGCGGTGCTCAGCCCGACATCGGTGCGGGTGGCCCGCAGCGGGGGGACGTCGGGCCCGGTTGACGCGTAGGGCAGGATCAGGCGAACGACGCGGGGGGAACCGGGTAGGGGCCGTCGACGTCGACTGAGCACACGACCACAAGCAGTGGAGCGCCGCGCCGACGCGACGCACGAAAGGGCAGACAACATGTTCGGACTCGAGATTCCCGTCGCACTCATCTCGGTACTGGGGCTGGTGACCCTGCTCTTCCTCCTGGGGCTGATCATCGCCTCGAGGTACAAGGTCGCAGGCCCCAACGAGGCGTTCATCGTCACCGGCCGCCCGGGCAAGGAGGTCCGCAACCCCGAGACCGGCATCATGTCGACCGACCTGTCGGGCCAGAAGGTCGTCATGGGTGGTGGCGTGTTCGTCGTCCCGTTCGTGCAGCGCCTGCACGTGCTCGACCTGTCCAGCCGTCGCATCATGATCCAGATCCGCAGCGCCGTGTCCGGCCAGGGCGTCAAGCTCAACCTCGACGGCGTCGCGATCGTCAAGGTCGGCGGCAACGAGGACTCGATCCGTGCCGCCGCCCAGCGCTTCCTCACCCAGCAGGGAGAGATCGAGACCTTCACCCAGGAGACCCTCGCCGGTTCGCTGCGATCCATCGTCGGCTCGCTGAGCGTCGAGCAGATCATCCGTGACCGGGCCGCGTTCGCGCAGCGGGTCGCCGACGAGGCCGAGTCCTCGCTCACCGGTCAGGGCCTGATCCTCGACACCTTCCAGATCCAGGACATCACCGACGACGGCTCCTACCTGTCCGACCTCGGTCGCCCCGAGTCCGCCCGGGTGGGCCAGACCGCGGCGATCGCCGAGGCCAACGCCCGCCAGGCCGCCGAGCAGGCCCGCCTCGCCGCCGAGCAGGAGATCGCCGTCGCGAACCGCCAGCTGGCGCTCAAGCAGTCCGAGATCAAGGCCGAGACGGATGCCGCGGCCGCCACCGCTGCCGCCGCCGGGCCGCTGGCCCAGGCCGACCGCGAGCAGGTCATCCTCACCGAGCAGGAGAAGGTGGCCGTTCGTCAGGCGGCCCTGAAGGAGCGCCAGCTCGACACCGAGGTGCGCAAGCCCGCCGACGCCGAGCGCTACAAGGTCGAGCAGGAGGCCGAGGGTGCCCGCAACGCGGCCATCGCCGAGGCCGACGCCCGGCGCCAAGCCTCCATCGCCGCCGCTCAGGCCGAGGCCGAGAAGGCGCGCCTCACCGGTGAGGCCGAGAAGTCACGACGCACCGCGCTGGCCGATGCCGAGGCCATCGAGGGTGAGCGTCGTGGTCAGGCCGACAAGGCGCTGCGTGTCGCTCAGGCCGAGGCCCTGCGCGCCGAGGGTGAGGCCCAGGCCAGCGCCATCCTCGCCACCGGACAGGCTGAGGCCGAGGCGATGAACAAGCGCGCCGACGCCTTCGCCCGCTACAACGAGGCCGCCGTGCTCCAGATGCTCGTCGAGGCCCTGCCGAAGGTCGCCCACGAGCTCGCCGCGCCGATGGCCTCCATCGACCAGCTCACGGTGCTGTCGACCGACGGCGCGGGCGCCCTGCCCAAGCAGGTCACCGACAACCTCACCCAGACGATGGCGATGCTGAAGAACACCACGGGCATCGACATCCAGAGCATCGTGCAGGGCTTCGGTGATGGCTCCCCGACCACGACAACGACCACGACGGAACGCCCCGTCAAGGGTTCGGCCGTGTCGGCGCCGTCAGCCGCTATTGCCTCGACCGACGAGTAGGCCCCGGCAGCGGGCTATTTCTGAGGGGATGTCCCCGGCTCGTTGGCAGACATTGCCAACGAGCCGGGGCTGTATCCAAGATTGACTCTGAGCCATGACGACGGCGCAGACGAGCACTCCGAACCGGCGGATCCGCGTGGGCATCGACACCGGAGGCACTTTCACCGACGTCGTCGCCTTCGACGAGGACACCGGCGAACTCGTGACGACGAAGACCCCGAGCACGCCGGCCAACCCGGCGGACGGCTTCATCGCCGGCATCGAGAAGATCCTCGGGGTGCTCGGTGCGAGCGGCACCGACATCACCGCCGTCAGCCACGGCACGACGGTGGCGACGAACAAGCTGCTCGAGGGCAAGGTCGAGCGCCTCGGGTTCATCACCACGCAGGGCTACGAGTTCATGCTCGAGATCGCCCGTCAGGCCGTGCCCGACGGCTACGGCAACTCCTACTTCTGGGTCAAGCCCCCGCGCATCGTCGAGGCCGACCACGTGCGCACCATCGGCGGTCGGATGGACTTCGAGGGCAACGAGCTGCGCCCGTTCGACGAGGCGGATGCCGTGGCCGCCGCCCGCTGGTTCCGTGAGCGCGGCATCACCACGATCGGCGTGTGCCTCCTGCACTCCTACGCCAACGACACGCACGAGCTGGCGATGCGCGAGGTGCTGCGCCGTGAGCACCCGGAGGCCGTCGTGTCGATCAGCTCGCAGGTGCTGCGCGAGTACCGCGAGTACGAGCGCTCGATGACGACCCTGGTCGACGCGGCGGTCAAGCCGAACGTCAGCCGCTACGTGCGCAACATCAGCTCACGCTTGCGTGAACTGTGGGAACCAGGCGAGCGCAGCGAGCTCGATGCCGTCGGGGGGGGTCACGGGGGGGCGGAGCCCACCCGTGGGATCCCGTTCTACGTCATGAAGTCCAACGGTGGCGTCCTGTCGGCCGACGAGGTCGTGCACCAGCCGATCACCACCGTGCTCTCCGGGCCGGCCGCGGGGGCGCTGGGGGCGGCGCTCATCGCCCGCCGGGCCGGCTTCGACAAGGTGCTGACCTGCGACGGCGGCGGCACCTCGACCGACGTCTCGGTCGTGCTCGACGGCGACCCGACGCTCACCACCGAGGGGACGGTCGGCGCCTACCCGAGCAAGATCCCGATGATCGACGTCGTGACGGTGGGCGCCGGCGGCGGGTCGATCGCGTGGGTCACGCCCGAGGGCACCCTGAAGGTCGGCCCCCAGTCGGCCGGGGCCGACCCCGGCCCGCTCTGCTACGGCAAGGGCGGCACCGAGCCGACGATCACCGACGCCCACGTCGTGCTCGGCCGCATCCCTCCCCACCTGCTCGGTGGGGAGATCCCGCTCGACGTGGATGCCGCTCGCACCGGCATCCGCGACCTCGCCGCCCGCCTCGGGCTCGACGAGGAGCGGTGCGCCACCGGCATCCTGGAGATCTCCGCGTGGAACCAGGCGAACGCCCTGCGCCAGGTGTCGGTCAAGCGCGGACTCGACGTGCGCGACTTCATGCTGACCACCTTCGGCGGGTCGGGGTCGCTGCTCGCGTGCCGGCTGGTCGACATCCTCGACCTCGCCGGGGTCGTCGTGCCGCAGAACCCCGGGAACGTGTCGGCGTTCGGGCTGCTCACCGTCGACGTCAAGAACGACTACGTGCAGACCCACGTGGCCCGCCACGCCGGCCTGGACCGCGCCGCCGTCGAGAAGGTGCTCGACGAGCTCACCGCCCTGGCCACCGCTGCCCTCGACACCGAGGGCTTCCCCCGCGAGCGGCACGAGCACGTGCGCACGGCCGACCTGCGCTACTTCGGCCAGGCCTACGAGGTGCGGGTGCCCATCGGCGCCGGCCCGCTCGACGAGGCAGCGGCCGATGCGGTCGCGCAGCGGTTCCACGACGAGCACCGTCAGCTCTACGGCTACGACTTCCGCGACGACCCCCGCCAGCAGGTGGAGTGGGTCAACCTGCGGGTGACCGGCATCGGCCCGATCACCCGGCCCGAGCTGCGCGAGATCGCCGCACGCGATGATGCCCACGTCCCCGAATCGACCAATAGGTCACCGCAGGTACGCACCCAGCCGGCACTCGCGCCGCGCTCCGCGCGTCCCGTCTGCTTCGAGGCGGATGCCGGGTACGTCACCACCGACGTCTACTGGCGCCCGGACCTGCGGGCCGGCGACACCTTCCACGGCCCGGCCGTCATCGAGGAGTTCGGCTCCACCGTTCCCGTCCACCCCGGCTTCTCCGTGCGCGTCGACGCGTTCGGCAACCTCGTCGTCACCAAGGAGGCCTGACATGTGCGGCCCCATGATCCACACCGCCGTGGCACCGCCGGCGACGTCCGGCAGCGCCGGCGCGCACCCGGCATCCGACCTGCCGGTCAACCCGGCCGGGCTGCCCACCGCCTACGAGCACGGAAACCGGCTCACGCCGCAGGGCAGCACGGTTGACCCGATCCTCGTCGAGATCGTCCAGGGCACCCTGGCCAGCGTCGAGATGGAGGTCGAGACCGCCATCGCACGCACCAGCCGCAGCCCGATGATCCGCGACGCGCACGACTTCCGCGCCGGCATCCACGACCGCCAGCTGCGCAAGCTGACCGGCCGCTCGTACTCCGCGCTCGTGCACCCGATCGCCCGCGACTTCCCGCTGTCCGAGATGAACGAGGGCGACGTCTTCTTCCACAACGACGTCTACGAGTCCGAGGGCGGCATCGGGCACCTGCCCGACCTGTGCGTCACCGTGCCCGTGTTCCACGAGGGCGAGGTCGTCGCGTTCGTGCAGGCCTTCGGTCACCACGACGACATCGGCGGGGCGGTTCCCGGCTCGATGCCGAGCAACGCGCGCACCGTCTTCGAGGAGGGCCTGTCGGTGCCGCCGATCAAGCTCTGGGATGCCGGGGTGCCCAACCAGGCCGCGCTGCGGATCATGACCCGCAACTCCCGGATGCCGGACAGCCTCGCCGCCGACCTCGACGCCGAGTGCTCGGCGTGCCTCATGGGTGCGCGCCGGCTCGGCGAGCTGTTCGCCCGGTACGGCCGCGACAGCATCGAGACCGCGTTCGACGCCATCCTCGACGCGACCACGCAGACGTACCGGCGCGAGATCCTCGGCAAGATCCCCGACGGCACCTACGTGTGGGAGGACTACGCCGAACACGACGGGGTCGACGAGCCGCAGCTGCACACCCAGCGGATCACGCTGACCAAGACCTCGACCGGTGGCCCCGGGCCCGGTGACGGCGGGCCGAAGCTCGTCATCGACTTCACCGGCACGGGCCCGCAGGCCAAGGGTCCGATCAACCACTGCGGCGACTACGTCGGCGGCAACTTCCTCAAGAAGTGGCTCGCGCCGATCCTGCGCAACCTCGCCGACACCCCCGAGCGGATGGCCGAGCTCGACGTCAACGAGGGCATCGTGCCGCTCATCGAGATGCGCTTCCCCGAGAAGGGCACACTGCTCACGCCGATCTACCCGGCCCCGACCAACGCGCGCACGTTCGTCATCCTGCGTCTGCTCGGCGTCCTCGCCGGGGTGGTCGCCAAGGCGGTCGACGGGCGGATGCCGGCCGACCAGGAGACCATCCGCTACACCGGCGTCTACGGCAAGGACCGCGACGGCAACGACTACCTCATGCGCGAGGTGCTCGGCGGCGGCTCGGGTGGGCGGTACTACGCCGACGGCGAGGACACCATCCACGTCGTCCCCGACTCGCGCAACCTGCCGACCGAGTTCACCGAGAGCCGCTTCCCGTTCATCGTCGAGCGGCTCGGGCTCGCGGTCGACTCGGGCGGAGCCGGGCGCTACCGCGGCGGCCTGGGCTACGAGAAGCAGATCCGGATGCTGCGCGACGGGCACTTCATGTCGATCGCCGACCGCTCGATCCTGGCCTGCTGGGGCGTCAAGGGTGGCAAAGCGGGTCGGCCGTTCGAGGTGACCATCGACGTCGGCGGGCCGAACGAGCGGGTCGTCGACGCACTGGCCGACGCCGAGCCGGTGCTGGCCGGGCAGGTGATCCGCATCCGCACCACCGGTGGCGGCGGGTGGGGTGACCCGCTCGACCGCCCGTACGACGAGGTCGAGCGCGACCTGCGCTGGGGCAAGGTCTCGTTCGAGGGGGCGCGGGCCGACTACGGTGTCGTCGCGTCGGGCAGCGCGGACGCGGTCGTCATCGACGTCGCCGCGTCGGATGCCGTGCGCGCCGGGCTGCGGGCCAAGCGCGGCGACCAGCCGTTCTTCGACCGTGGGCCGGGGTACGCGACCCTGTCGGGCGGCGCCACCTCCGCCGAGGTCGACTGGGTGTGAGCCGTACCGAGATCGACCAATTGGTCACTTCAGGTACGCCGACCCGTACCGAGATCGACCAATTGGTCACTCCAGGTACGCCGACCCGTACCGAGATCGACCAATTGGTCACTCCAGGTACGCACGCGCCAGTCCTCGTCATCGGCGCGACCGGCAAGACCGGTCGCGCCGTCGCCGGTGCGCTCGTGGCCCACGGTGTCCCGGTGCGAGCCGCTTGCCGCCCCGGGCGTGAGGATGCCGTGCCTGCCGGCAGTGCCCCGTCGCCGTTGACCTCGCAACGGGAGCGGGGCTGGGTGCCGCCCTCGACGGCATCCGCGCGGTCTACCACCTGGCCCCGAACGTGCACCTGGACGAGGTCGGGATGGCCGTTCGCCTGGCCGACGCAGCTGCTGCAGCGGGAACTCCCCGGGTGGTGTTCCACTCGGTGCTCCATCCCGACGACGCCCGCATGCCGCACCACCTGCGCAAGCGCGATGCCGAGAGGGTGCTGCGCAGCGCGCTCGACGACCGGCTCACGATCCTGCGGCCCGCTGCGTACCACCAGAACCTGCTCGACCAGGCCGGGGCCGGGGTGATCACCGTGCCCTACTCCCCCGACGCGCCGTTCTCGAATGTCGACCTCGGTGACGTCGCGCAGGTCGCGGCGGCAGCCCTGCTGAACCCGGTCATCGGCGGTGGGGTGCACGACCTCGCCGGGCCACAGGTGCTCACCACCGAGGAGATGGGCCGGCAGGCCGCCGCGGCACTGGGGCGCCGGGTCGAGGTCCGCCGGATCAGCATCGAGTCGTGGCTGGCCGGCCCGGGAGCCAGCTTGCCCGCTCCTGCCCGGGAGGCGCTGGTCGCCATGTTCCGGGCGTACGACGACGGCGGCCTGGTGGGCGACCCGGCGTCGCTGCTGAGTGCGCTCGGTGCGCTCGGTGCGCTCGACCGACCTGCCACGACGTGGGTCGAGGCCGTGTCGCGACTGCCCTGACGCCGCCGTCGTGAGGGGCAACCAGGGTGCTCGTTCGGGCCTGTCCCGAGGGTGCGGATGAGACGATCCCGGCATGAACGATGGCCAGATGTGGTTGGACCGCGCCGTTGACCTGGCCGTCGAGAACGTCGCCCTCGACGGCGGGCCCTTCGGGGCCGTGATCGTGCGTGACGGCGTGGTCCTCGGCGAAGGCGCCAACCGGGTCACCGCCGACCTCGACCCCACCGCCCACGCCGAGGTCGTGGCCATCAGGAACGCCTGCTGGCAGGTCGGCGACTTCGCCCTCGTGGGCGCGACGATCTACGCCTCGTGCGAGCCGTGCCCGCTCTGCCTCGCCTCGTCCCTCTGGGCGCGACTCGATGCCGTCGTCTTCGCCGCGGATCGGCACGCTGCGGCCGCCGCAGGGTTCGACGATGCGGTCTTCCACGCCCTGTTCGACGCCGCGCCCGATTCGGGGGCGTGGCCGCTGCGCCGCGAGCACCACCCGACGGCACGGTCCGAGGAGCCGTTCGACGCCTGGCGGGCCAGGCTCGACCGCAATGCCTACTGACCGGCAGACTGACGCGCAGACCCCGACGAGGAGGCACCGTGGACGTCAGCACCTTCTACGCGCTGTTCTCCGCGACGTGCTTCACCCTCGTCGGCCTGTGGTGGACCGTCGTCGAGCGCAACCGCCCCTGGCTGCGCGACCCGGCCACCCGCCGCCGCGTCGGAGCCATCTACCTGTCGTTCCTGCTGCCCGCCCTCATGGGGTTGTTCGCCCAGGTCGGCGGCACCGAGGTCCCGCTGTTCTGGCGCGCGAGCTTCGTCGTCATCGCTGCCGTCGGCGCCCTCGGGACCGTGCGGCTGCTGCGGGCCGGGCGCAATGACCCGGATGCCGGGATCTTCGCTCGGCTGTGGTGGGCCAGCGCCGTGCTCTACGCGGTGATCGCGGTCGTCGGCGTCGCGCCCGAGCTCGCCCGCACGGTGGGCCTGACCCCTCTCCAGGCCGAGGCGACGATGCTCATCCTGCTCGTCGCCATCGCGCACGCCGTGGCCTGGGAGTTCATGACCCGCCATGTCAGCGACGACAGGTACCCCGAGTGACCTATTGGTCGATGTGGGTACGCCAGCCCGCCGCTGCCTGTACCCCGAGTGACCTATTGGTCGATGTGGGTACGCCAGCCCGCCGCTGCCTGTACCCCGAGTGACCTATTGGTCGATGTGGGTTCGGCGGGTCACCCGCCATGTCACCGACGACGCCGCTGGCACAACCTGACAGCCCCTCACGAGCAATGACGGCCCGGCCTGCCGAACGGTGCCGGATGCCGCGTGGCTAGGTTGGCGACATGAGCGGACCCCTCGACGACGTCGTCGTCATCGATCTCACGCGCGCCCTGGCCGGACCCCACTGCGGGATGATGCTCGGCGACATGGGGGCCCGCGTCATCAAGGTCGAGAACCCCGGCACCGGCGACGAGTCGCGCGGCTGGGGCCCACCCTTCGTCGGGCCGGACGACGACCCCGTCTCCACGTACTTCCTGTCGTGCAACCGCAACAAGGAGTCGGTCACCCTCGACCTGAAGACCGACGACGGCCGTGAGACCCTCGCCCGGCTCGTCACCCACGCCGACGTGCTCCTCGAGAACTTCCGCCCCGGCGTGCTCGACCGGCTCGGGTTCACCGTCGAGCACCTCCACGAGCTCAACCCCGGCCTCGTGCTGCTGTCGATCAGCGGCTTCGGCCACGACGGCCCGCAGGGTGGCCGGGCCGGCTACGACCAGATCGCGCAGGGCGAGGGCGGGCTGATGTCCCTCACCGGCGCCGACCCCGAGCACCCCCAGCGGGTCGGGGTGCCGATCGGCGACCTCCTCGCCGGCATGTACGGCGCCTACGGGGTCGTCGCCGCACTCCACGAGCGCAACCGCACCGGCAAGGGTCGCGTGGTGCGCACCTCGTTGCTCGCGTCGATCGTCGGGGTCCACGCGTTCCAGGGCACCCGCTACACCGTGGCCGGCGAGGTCGGGCAGGCCGGGGGCAACCACCATCCGTCGATCTGCCCCTACGGCCTGTTCACCTGCGCCGACGGCATGATCCAGCTCGCGTGCGGCAGCGAGGGCCTGTGGGTCAAGCTCGCCGAGGGGTTCGGCCTCGACCCCTTCGCCCCCGGCTTCGCCACCAACCGCGAGCGCGTCGGCAACCGCGACCTCGTCATCGAGACCCTCAACGCGGCGTTCGCCGACCTCCCCCACGCCACCCTCATGGCGCGGCTGGCCGAGCTCGGCATCCCCGCCGGCGAGGTGCGCACGCTCGACCGCGTCTACGACTGGGACCAGACGCGCAGCCAGGGCCTCGTCATCGACGTCGACCACCCCGTCCTCGGGGAGATCGAGATCCCCGGCCCGCCGATCCGTCTGGACGACAACGCCTTTGCCGGTGGGCGCAGCGAGCACCTGCCCCCACCCCTGCTCGGCGAGCACAACGACAGCGTGCGGGCGTGGCTCGACGAGCGCGACGCCCTCGCAGCACCCACGACCAGCCCGGATGCCGCGGGCTCGCGGTGAGCGAGCGACCGCGCCGCCCGGGCGCCCACGAGCTGCTGGCCGAGGTCCTCGACGAGGGCTCGTTCCTCTCGTGGGACGTGGCCCCGCTCGAGGTGGCCCCACCCGGCAGCACCTACGCCGCCGAGCTGGCTGCAGCCGCTGAGCGGGCCGGCACGGACGAGTCGATCATCACCGGCGAGGGGCGCATCCACGGACACCGGGTCGCCGTCGTCGTCGGCGAGTTCACCTTCCTCGCGGGCTCGATCGGGCGCGCGGCGGCCGAGCGGGTGACGCTGGCGTTCGAGCGGGCCACCCGCGAGCGGGTCCCGCTGTTCGCCGCCCCGGCATCCGGCGGTACCCGCATGCAGGAGGGCACCCCGGCCTTCGTGACGATGGTGAAGATCTCGGGCGCGGTCGCCGCGTTCAAGGCGGCCCAGCTGCCCTACATCACCTACCTGCGCCACCCCACGACCGGCGGGGTGCTCGCCTCGTGGGGGTCGCTCGGCCACGTCACCGTCGCCGAACCGGGCGCGACGATCGGCTTCCTCGGTGCCCGGGTCTACGAGGCCCTCTACGGTGAGCCGTTCCCGGCCGACGTGCAGACCGCCGAGAACCTCTACGAGCACGGGCTGCTCGACGCCGTGCTGCCCGTCGAGGCACTCCCGCCGATCGCGGGTCGGTTCCTCGACCTCGTGCTCGCACCGCACGCCACCGAGCGCGTTCCCGCGGTGCCGCGTGAGCCGCTGCCCGACCTGCCGGCGTGGGAGTCGGTCACCCGCTCGCGGGACCCCGAGCGCCCGGGGGTGCGTGCGCTGCTCAAGCTCGGCGCGACCGACGTGCTGCCGCTGTTCGGCACGGGGGCCGGCGAGTGGGACCGCAGCCTCTTCCTCGCGCTGGCGCGCTTCGGGGGGATGCCGTGTGTCGTCCTCGGGCAGGACCGTCGCGCCGAGCGGGCGGAGGCACCCCTTGGCCCCTCGGGTCTGCGGGTGGCCCGGCGTGGCATGAAGCTCGCGACCGAGCTCGGGCTGCCGCTCGTCAGCGTCATCGACACCGCCGGTGCCGCCCTGTCGAAGGAGGCCGAGGAGGGTGGCATGGCGGGCGAGATCGCCCGCTGCCTGGCCGAGCTCGTCGTGCTCCCGGTGCCGACGGTGTGCGTGCTGCTCGGGCAGGGAACCGGTGGTGGCGCGCTTGCACTGATGCCCGCCGACCGCGTCGTGTGCGCCCAGCACTCATGGCTCTCGCCGCTGCCCCCCGAGGGTGCGTCGGCGATCCTGCACCGCACGCCCGACCGCGCGCCGGAGCTCGCGACGCAGCAACGGGTGCGCTCACTCGACCTGCTCGAGGCCGGCATCGTCGACCGGATCGTCGCCGAGCACCCGGACGCCGCCCAGGAGCCCGAGGCCTACTGCCGACGGATGGCGCAGGCGATCCGGCACGAGCTCGGCGACCTCGTCGCCCTGCCGCCGCACGAACGGCTCGAGGCCCGCCACACGCGGTGGCGGGCGTTGTAGCGCACCGCGCGCCACGGCATCCGGATGCCGGTCAGCGGGCGGCGGTGAGCGCCTCACGGGCGTCGTCGGGCACCGCGACGGACGGGCGGCTGCTGCGCTGCTCGTGCAGCGCGAGCCCGACGACGGAGGCCAGCACCAGTGCGAAGCCGACCCACTGCGAGCCGGTGAGGCTCGCGTCGAAGGCCACGATGCCGACGACGGCCGCAGTGAGCGGGAAGGCCAGCTCGGCCAGGGTCGCCCGCGAGGCCGGGGTGTGTCCGAGCGCGCGGTAGTAGAGCACCAGCGCCAGCAGGCCGGGGAACAGGGCGAGCAGGAGGATCCGCGGCGCCGCGTCGACCCCAATGGCGAGCGGGGTCGACGTGACACCGCTGATGGCGAGCAGTGTCACCAGGCCGACGGTGAAGCGCAGCGCGGTGAGGTCGGAGAAGCGCAGCTCGGCACTGGCGGCCCGGCCGAGCACGGTGCCGGCGGCCCAGAGCGCGGCGGCGCCGACGGCGAGGAGCGCAGCCTGGGCACTGGACACGCTGACCCCCAGCGGGTCGGCGAACGCCAGCAGCCAGGCCCCGATGACGGCCGGCAGGGCGAAGGCGGCGTAGCTGCGGCGCAGCCGCTCCCCCAGCACCAGGGCTGCGAGGGCGATGGCGATGAGGGGCTGGAGCTTCTGGAGCACCTGCGGCGTGATGGGGTCGCCGAGCCGGAACGCCGCGGTGAACAACGTCGTGGCCAGGGCCGAGGAGCCCGCGCCGATGACGAGCACGCTCACCTTGGTGCGCGTGCTGGCGGCGAGGACCCGGCGCACGGCCGGCACGACCCACGGGCTGACGAGCACGACGAGGACGAGGTGCTCCCAGAAGACGATGGCCAGGGCCGGGTACTCCTTGGCGAGCGGGCCCCGCCACAGGGCCGACAGACCCCAGAGCGAGGCCGCGAGCGCGACGAGCCAGGTGCGGTCAGCAGCACGGCGAGAAGTCATGCCGCATAGCATCCCTCATCCACCGCCGTGAGCGCGGAAGTGGTTGCCGGGGCAGCCACTTCCGCACTCATGGCCGAGTGTGCGGTCAACAACTTGCCAACCGATGGAGCCCCATTGGGCAGTTCCTGACAACGCCTGCCTGTGCGGCGGCTTCTAGTGTCGAGACCCGGGACCCCCGGAACCACGAGCAGAGTCAGCCAAGGAGGGCGTGTCATGCGGGTAGTCCTCGCGCTGGGCGGCAACGCGATGACCGCGCCCGACGGCAGCGCGACGCCGGCAGCCCAGATCGCTGCCGTCGAGGTCGCCATGACCGCGGCGGCCCGTCTCGTCGCTGCCGGTCACGAGCTCGTCATCACCCACGGCAACGGCCCCCAGGTGGGCAACCTGCTGGTCAAGAACGAGCTCGCCGCCCACGTCGTCCCGCCGGTGCCGCTCGACTGGTGCGGTGCCCAGACCCAGGGCACCCTCGGCTTCACGATCCTCGATGCCCTCGACGACGCCCTCGCTGCCACTGGCGCGCGTCGCCCTGTGGCAGCCATCGTCACCCGCACCCTCGTCGACCGTGACGACCCCGGGTTCACCCACCCGACGAAGCCCATCGGTCGCTACCTCAGCCACGCGCAGGCCCAGCCGATGATCGAGCACGGCCAGGTCTGGCAGGACCGCGGCGAGAAGGGCTGGCGCCGGGTCGTCGCCTCCCCCGAACCCCTCGAGGTGCTCGACGTGCCGGCCCTGCTCACCCTGCTCGAGGCCGGCCACGTCGTCGTCGCGGCGGGTGGGGGCGGCATCCCCGTCGTGCGCGATGCCGCTGGTCGGCTGCGCGGTGTCGAGGCCGTCATCGACAAGGACCTCACCGCTGGCCTGCTCGCCCGCACCATCGGCGCCGACGTCCTCGTCATCGCCACCGACGTCGACCACGCCGCCGTCGACTGGGGCACCCCCAGCCAGCGCGACCTCGGCCGCGTCACGGTCTCGCAGCTTCGGGCCCACGCCGCCGACGGCCAGTTCGCGTCGGGGTCGATGGGCCCCAAGGTGGACGCCGCCCTCCGCTTCGTCGTCGGCGGCGGGCCGCGCAGCGTCATCACGTCCCTCACCCACATCACCGACGCCGTCGAGGGCAGCTTCGGCACCGTCGTCGACCCCGACTGACCACCGACCGCACCAGACCCACCGAGCCGCCCCCCGGCATCCACGAAAGGAACCCGCAAAGTGCCTGACGCCATCGAGGTCCGCAAGGTCCCGCTGCACACCGTGTCCGACGCCTCCGAGCTGGGCAAGCTCATCGACGAGGGCGTGTTCGAGGCCAGCCGCGTCATCGCGGTCATCGGCAAGACCGAGGGCAACGGCGGGGTCAACGACTACACCCGCATCATCGCCGACCGGGCCTTCCGCGAGATCCTCGTCGAGAAGGGCGCCGACCCGGCCGCCGTCAAGGAGATCCCGATCGTGTGGTCGGGTGGCACCGACGGCGTGATCAGCCCCCACGCGACGATCTTTGCGACCGTGCCCGCCGACAAGGCCGAGCAGACCGACGAGCCGCGCCTGACCGTCGGGTTCGCGATGTCCGAGCACCTGCTGCCCGAGGAGATCGGGTACACCTCGATGGTCTCCAAGGTCGCGGATGCCGTGAGGGTCGCCATGGAGCGCGCCGGCATCACCGACCCCGCCGACGTGCACTACGTGCAGACCAAGACCCCGCTGCTGACCATCCACACGATCCGGGACGCGAAGGCCCGCGGCAAGCAGGTGTGGACCGAGCACACCCACGAGTCGATGGACCTGTCCAACGGCTGCACCGCGCTCGGAATCGCCGTCGCCCTCGGTGAGATCGAGATGCCGACCGATGCCGACGTCATGCACAACCGCGAGCTGTTCTCGTCGGTGGCCTCGTGCTCCTCGGGCGTCGAGCTCGACCAGGCGCAGGTCGTCGTCGTCGGCAATGCCCGCGGTGTCGGTGGCCGCTACCGCATCGGCCACTCGGTGATGAACGACGCCCTCGACCAGGACGGCATCTGGGCGGCGATCAAGGATGCCGGCCTCGACCTCCCCGAGCGCCCGCACCGCAGTGACATCGACGGCCGCCTGGTCAACGTCTTCCTCAAGTGCGAGGCCAGCCTCGACGGGCAGGTCGCCGGCCGTCGCAACGCGATGCTCGACGACTCCGACGTGCACTGGCACCGCCAGATCAAGTCGTGCGTCGGTGGCGTCACGGCCTCGGCAACGGGCGACCCGGCAGTGTTCGTGTCGGTGTCGGCCGCGCACCAGGGCCCCGAGGGTGGCGGCCCGGTCGCGGCGATCGTCGACCTGGGCTCGGGTGAGCCGACGGGGTACCGCCCCCCGACGCGCTGACCACCTCGGTCGAGAGTAAGCAACACGCCGTCTGCATGCTGGTGCAGGCGGCGTGTTGCTTACTCTCGACCGGCAGACTGCCTCATGTCGACGACCGCGAGCGTGACCGCGCCCCGGCCCAGCAGGCTGGACGGGTTGGATGCCGCCCGAGGCCTCGCGGTCGTGTCGATGCTCATCGCCCACCTCAGCCCCGTCGGTGGCCCGGCCAACATCACCCAGTACCTCACGGCCCCGCTCTTCGCCGTCATCATCGGCACCTCGATGGGCATCGACCTGCACGACCGCTCGCCTCACCCCGGTCGGTTCCACGGCGACAACCTCCAGCGCGGGCTCATCCTCATCGTGCTCGGCGTGCTCCTGCAGCGGATGTACGACCAGATCATCGTCGTGCTGCCCTACCTCGGGGTGCTCGTCATCGTGCTGGCCCCGCTGGCCCTGCTCCTGCACCGGATGCCGGTGCTCACCGTCGGTCTCGCGGCCGGCCTCGCCGTCGTGGCACCGGTGATCGTCGACCGGGCCAGACTCGTCGCGAACGAGAACGTCGCGACGTGGCCGGGCTGGCTGAGTGACCTCATGGGGTGGGTGGCACGGGGGGCGCCTATCGGCTGGCCACCCTGCTGCCCATGGCGCTCGGGGGCCTGGCCCTGGCGGCTGTCCTGCGTCAGGTGACGCGCCTGCCGCAGGCGTGGGTCGTGGCAGGGGCGCTGTTCGCAGCGAGCCTGGCGGCCTACCGCATCGGCGCGGGCACGGCATCCGGCTCGGCCGCGTACAGCGGCACCACTGCCGAGGTCATCGGCGCGACGCTGCTCGCAACGGGGAGCGTGGTCGCGTCGTTCATCATGCTGGCCCTGGCCGAGCGGATCTCGCTGCGCCGGGTGCTCGCCCCGCTGCTCGCGGCAGGGCGCCTGGCGCTCACCGCCTACACCCTGCAGATCCTGTGGCTCGCGCTGCTGTCAGCGCTGCGCGACGGTGCGCCGGACGACCAGTGGTGGATCCTCGGGTCGAGCCTCGTCGTCGTCGGTGGGTCGTGGCTGCTGGAGCGACTCATGGGAACGGGGCCGCTGGAGTGGCTGATCCACGTCCTGCGGCCCCGTCCTCTGGGGAGTTCGGTCAGTGCGCGAAGTGACGGGTCCCGGTGAAGTACATGGTCACGCCGGCGCCCTGAGCAGCCTCGATCACCTCGGCGTCGCGCATCGACCCACCGGGGGCGACGACGGCGCGAACACCGGCGTCGAGCAGCACCTGGAGCCCGTCGGCGAACGGGAAGAACGCGTCGGATGCCGCCACGGCACCTCGTGCGCGGTCCTCACCGGCGCGTGAGACGGCGAGGTGGCAGGAGTCGACCCGGTTGACCTGGCCCATGCCGATGCCGACCGATCCCCCCTCGCGGGCGAGCAGGATGGCGTTGGACTTCACCGCGCGCACCGCCCGCCAGGCGAACTGGAGGTCTGCCAGGGTCGCGTCGTCGGCCGGGTCGCCGGAGACCAGGCGCCAGTTCGCCACGTCGTCGCCGCCGGTGACCGTGTCGTCGTCGCCGCGCACCACGGCGTCGACACCATCGCGCTGCTGCATGAGCAGGCCGCCGCTGATCGGGCGCGTCTCCACGCCACCGCGGCCGGGAGCCGCGCACTGCAGGAGGCGGACGTTCTTCTTCGCCGTGAGCACCTCGAGGGCATCGTCGTCGAACCCGGGGGCGACGACGACCTCGGTGAAGATGTCGGCGACGGTGCGCGCCATCTCGAGCGTGACGGGGCGGTTGGTGGCGATGATGCCGCCGAACGCCGACACCGGGTCACACTCGTGGGCCTTGCGGTGGGCCTGCGCGATGTCGGTGCCGACGGCGATGCCGCAGGGGTTGCCGTGCTTGATCACGGCCACCGTGGGCTGGTCACCGTGGTCGTAGGCGGCCCGCACGGCGGCGTCTGCGTCGATGTAGTTGTTGTACGACATCTCCTTGCCGTGGAGCTGGATCGCCTGCGCAAGGCCGGGCTGGGGCTGGAAACCATTGGTGTACAGGGCTGCCTGCTGGTGCGGGTTCTCGCCGTAACGCAGCACCGCAGCCTTGTCCCAGGTCGCGCCGGCCCAGGCCGGGAAGCCGGTCCCGTCCGAGGTGTCTGTGTAGGCGTTGCCCATCCACGAGGCGACGGCCACGTCATAGGTCGCGGTGTGCACGAACGCCTGCGCCGCGAGGCGCTGGCGCTGGGCGAACGTGAAGCCGCCGGCGCGCACGGCATCCAGCACGTCGCCGTAGGTCGACGGGTCGGTGACGACGGCGACGCTGGGGTGGTTCTTGGCTGCGGCGCGCACCATCGACGGGCCGCCGATGTCGATGTTCTCGACGATCTGGTCGGCCGCAGCGCCCGACGCCACGGTGTCGGCGAACGGGTAGAGGTTGACGACGACCAGGTCGAAGGCCTCCACACCGAGCTCGCCCAGCTGGGCGACGTGGTCGGGCTTGCGGGTGTCGGCGAGGATGCCGGCGTGCACGAGCGGGTGCAGCGTCTTGACCCGGCCCTCGAGGCACTCGGGGAAGCCGGTGAGCTGCTCGACCTTGGTGACGGGCAGGCCGAGCGACTCGATGAGGGCGGCCGAACCACCGGTGGAGACCAGGGCGACACCGGCCTCGTGCAGGCCGCGGACGAGGTCCTCCAGCCCTGCCTTGTCGAACACCGAGATCAGGGCGCGGCGCACCGGCCGGACGTCCTGCGTGGGGCCGGGGGTGGACACTTCGACAGCCATGGTGGGCTCCTTGCGGGGTCGGGTCGGTCACGCTGCGGGGCACCCAGGCGGGCGATGCGTCCCGACGTGTGACTTCCCGGTGGTGCCCCACCCTCGCCAGTCGTCTGGGGCCAGTCTACCGACGCGGCGGCACGGGCCGTGCCAAGGCGAGTCGAGGGGGTGCCAAGGGCGCGACCCACCGCGCGATTGGCACCCCAGCCCGTGCGCGACATCTCCAGTAGGGATGCCAAGGGCGCGACCCACCGCGCGATTGGCACCCCTCGTGCCCGCCTAGCGGGCCGGGTGTTCGCGCAGGTCGTCGAGGTTGAGGCTGTGCGACTCGTCGCGGTAGATCTTCAAGGCTTCGGCCTGCCGCTCGACGTGGTCGCTGAGGTCGGTGAGGTGTCGTTCGCGGTCGGCGATCTCGGTCTGCAGCAAGGTCTGCCGCGCCAGGTAGCTGGTCTCGATGAGCTTCGCGACCTGGGGCCGCAGCGCCTCCAGGGCCGCGCGCTGCTGAGCGGCATCCGAGTAGTTCTGGACGCTGGCCATGTTGGCATCGAGCGATGCGGCGCCGACCTTCAGGTCGTCGAGCAGGGTCTGCGCGTCGGCGACGAACACCCTGCCGTTCTTGGCGCGAGACAGAATCAGCTCGGCCGCCGACACCTCGTCGCTCAGTTCTCGACGCAGCTTGGCGACGTCACGCGCGGGCCCGGGCTTGCGCACCATCCGCGGTTGCGCGGCAGCCACTCCCCGTCGCCGGGCCACCCAGCGGCGCACACCCCGAACCAGCCGCCACACGATGAACGTCACGGTCAGGCCGAACCCCAGGACGACAGCCAGCAGCACCAGGAGCCCGATCACCAGCAGATCACTCACGAACAGGCCGCCATCACCAGCGAACGTCGTCATCGTGGCCTCCTGACCCGGCGGCATCCCCGCCGTCACCCCCAATGATACGGGGCGAGTTCGCGCCGCCCGTCATGACGGCCGGGGCGGGCGGGCTCACCGACCGGCAAAGGCCGTCGCGCCCGCCCCGCCTCACGCTCAGCCAACCGGGGAGTTGGCACTCTTGCCGGTTGGCAGGCCCGCCCCGGCGGCCCCGGCGGCCGGGGCCGCAACGCGCGGCCAGGCCCAGGCCGACCACGCGATGTAGGCCAGCAGCAGCACCTCGAGACCGATGGACAGGGCGTAGAAGAAGGCGTACGACATCGGTTCGCCCGCGACGTTGTACACGGTGATCGGCAGGTAGAGCGATGCGACGACGAGGTTGGCCACGCGGTTCACCCGGGCCGGCAGGGTCATCGAGCACACGATCATGAGGATCGGGACGGCCACGAGCGTGAGCCCCATGGCGACGAAGGTCGGGCCGGTGTCGAACTCGTGCACCCGCCCGGCCAGCAGCTCGTCGAGGACTCCGGGCTTGTACAGCGAGAGGTGGTCGACGTAGACGTAGAGGAACATGAAGCTCGTCCAGGCTGCGGCGAGCCTGGCCTCCACGGGCATTCGCAGGTCCTCCAGGGCGGCGGTGGGGCTGGACGTGCTCATCAGGTGCTCCGTTGTCGTGGGGTTTGGTGACCTTTACGACCCTCACGGATGCCGTGCGCGGCCGCATCCGCCCGTGGACCTGACGTGACCTGTTCGTTGGCCCAAGGGCCCGGTTGGCCTTTCGGCGGATACCCCGGCGACGCGCGATGCCTACGCTGACCGGGTGGCCACTGACGCACTGCGCTCGCTGTGGGTCGAACCTCGACCCGCGAACCCGCCGGAGACCGGTGCGGGCGACTGGGCCCTCGTCGCGGCCTTCGTCGGCTGGGCCCTCAACGAGGCAGTCCTTCGCGACGGCATGGCGCCCGTTCCCCTGCTCCTCATCGCGACGCTCGCAGCGGTCGCACCCCTTCCCTGGCGGCGGTCCCACCCGCTCCCCGCAGTCCTCGTGGCCTTCGGCACGCTGATCGTTGTCGACCTCGTCCGGATGGCCACGGGCACCCAGGGCGTCCTGCCGTCGAGCGTGTCGGCCACGTTGGTCCTCACCTATGCGTTGTTCCGGTGGGGGTCGGGTCGGGATGCCGTTCGCGGGCTGCTCGTGATCCTCACCTGGCTGGCCATCACCTTCGTCGCCGACGTGACCACCCTGACCGACACGATCACCGGGTACGCGTTCTTCTTCTTCGCGGCAGCGCTCGGCGCCGCCGTCCGCTACCGGGCCCGGATCCGCGTCCGCGACATCGAGGAGGCCAAGGCCCGCGAACGCGAGCAGCTCGCCCGCGAGCTGCACGACGTCGTCGCCCACCACGTGTCGGGCATCGCGATCCAGGCCCAGGCGGGTCGCGCCATCGCCGCCAGCAACCCCGGGCGGGCCGTCGAGGCCCTGGCCACCATCGAGGACGCCGCCACCCAGACCCTCACCGAGCTGCGCGCCATCGTCGGCGTCCTGCGCGACGCCCAGCACACCGCGTTCACTCCCCAGCCGGGCATGGCCGACATCGAACAGCTCGCCACCACGGGCCCCGTGCAGCCCCTCGTCGAGGTGACACTCACCGGCGAGCTCCAGGACCTCAGCCCGAGCGTCGAGGCAGCCATCTACCGCCTGGCCCAGGAGTCCGTCACCAACGCCAGGCGCCACGCCCGCCACGCCACCCGCGTCTGCGTGCGGGTTGCCGGCGAGGCAGACCGCGTGCTGCTGACCGTCGACGACGACGGCTCCACCGGCTCACCCCACCGCTCCCCCGACGGCTACGGGCTGGTCGGCATGCGCGAGCGCGCGACCCTGCTCGGCGGCACCTTCGCCGCCGGTCCCACCGCCGACCGCGGTTGGCGGGTCGAGGCGAACCTGCCCCGGGCGGGGGTGGCCCGATGAGCATCAGGGTCCTCGTCGCCGACGACCAGCCCATCGTGCGGAGCGGGCTGACGATGCTGCTCGACGCCCAGCCCGACATCGACGTGGTCGGTGCGGCCGCCGACGGTCGCGAAGCCGTCCGACTGGCACGACAGTTACGGCCCGACGTCGGGCTGTTCGACGTCCGGATGCCGGTGATGGACGGCATCGAGGCCACCCGCCAGCTCGCCGGCCCCGACGTCGAGGACCCGCTGCCCATCATCGTCATCACCACCTTCGACCTCGACGAGTACGTCCACGGCGCCCTGAAGGCCGGCGCCCGCGGCTTCCTGCTGAAGGACGCCGGCCCCGACCTGCTGACCCGGGCGATCCACGCGGCCGCCGAGGGTGATGCGCTCATCGCACCGAGTGTCACCGTGCGGCTGCTCGCCACCTTCGCCACCTCGCGAGCGGAAGCGGCCCGACAGCCCCTGGAGCCGCTCACCGCGAGGGAGGAGGAGGTGCTCGTCACCGTCGCCAGGGGCCGGACCAACGACGAGATCGCGAGCGAGCTCTTCATCACCACGAGCACCGTCAAGGCCCACCTGGCCAGCCTCATGCGCAAGCTCGGCGCCCGGAACCGCGTCGAGGTCGCGATGTGGGCCCACGAGACCGGCCGCGTCTGAAACGAGAGGGTGGCCAGAAGTTCTTGATTGGTTTCCCCCCGCAACCAACTCACCGCTGTTAGGTTCCGAACGCCGAGGCTCCGCGCCATCCCTGCGGGGCTCCGCCCTTCCCAGGAGGTCCACTGTGCGACCCGCTGCATTCCTGACCGCGTCCATGGGGCTGATCGCCCCCCTCCTGGTGGTCTCGGGAGGTGTCAGCCAGGCGGCGGATGATCCGCCACCAGCCCCGACGATCGTCGACGGCGTCACCGCCCCGGTCTTCGAGTACGCGGACGCGATCCGCGAGACGGTCTGGGTCACCGCCCCCGACCTGGACGGTGACGGCGCGCAGGAGCGCATCGCCACCGACATCGTCCGCCCGCGCGAGCTCGACGGCACCGCGCGGATCCCGGTCGTCATGGACGCCAGCCCGTACTACCTCAGCCTCGGACGCGGCAACGACGCCGAGTACAAGACCTACGACGCCAACGGCAACCCGGCGAAGATGCCGCTGTTCTATGACAACTACTTCGTGCCGCGCGGCTACGCGTTCGTCGCCCCCGACATGGCCGGCACCGGCCGCTCGACCGGCTGCGCCGACCAGGGTGGTCGCTCGGACATCGAGTCGATCAAGGTCGTCGTCGAATGGCTCAACGGCAACGCGGTCGCCCGCAACGCCGCCGGTGAGGTCGTCGAGGCGACGTGGAGCAACGGACGCACCGGCATGATCGGCAAGTCCTACGACGGCACCCTCGCCAACGGGGTCGCGGCCACCGGGGTCGAGGGCCTGGAGACCATCGTCCCGATCAGCGCGATCAGCTCGTGGTACGACTACAACCGCTACCAGAACGCGGTGAAGTCGACCAATTACCCGAGCAGCCTGTCCACGACGATCGCCCAGCGCCGCACGGTCCCCACGAACTGCGTGGCGACCAACGCCTTCATGAACGCCAACGACGGCGACGAGACCGGTGCGTACACCGACTTCTGGGCCGAGCGGGACTACCGCGAGGGCTCGTTCTACGACGTCTCCAAGGTCAAGGCCAGCGTGTTCATCATGCACGGGCTGCAGGACAACAACGTCCGCATGCGCAACGCGTCGACGTGGTGGCAGGACCTCGGCGAGGCCGGCGTCGACCGCAAGATGTGGCTGACCCGGCTCGGGCACGTCGACCCGTTCGACTCCGACCGTGACCGGTGGGTCGACACGCTGCACCGCTGGTTCGACCACGAGCTGATGCAGGTGGACAACGGCATCCTGAACGAGCCTGCCGTCGACGTCGAGGTCGCCCCCGACCGCTGGGTCCAGTCGGACGCCTGGCCCAGCAAGGGCTCCCGGATGATGAAGCTGGCCCTGCGCTCCGACGGCACCATGCGCCTGGGCACCAAGGACGACACCACGCTCAGCTACGTCAACTCGGCCGGGCTCAGCGAGGCCAACGCCGTGCGGATCGGGGCCAGCCCGAACAAGCTGCAGTTCCTGACCGGCACCACCAGGAGCGAGGTCCGGATCTCGGGCACCCCCACCGTCGACCTCGAGGTCACCCAGGGCCGCCCGGTCGGGCAGCTCTCGGTGCAGCTCGTCGACTACGGCGCGATGGACCGTGTGCTCACGACCAACGACGGCGCCCTGACCCTCACGACCGAGAGCTGCTGGGGCGCCTCGACCGCCGTCGACGACGCCTGCTACCGCGACGTGACCCGCCGGGTCGGGCCCACCGAGCTGCAGGTCCTCGCCCGCGGCTGGATCCGCCTCGACGGTGAGGGCACGAAGAACGTCACGGTGGAGCTCCAGGCCAACGACGTCGTCGTCCCCGCCGGCCACCAGCTCGGCCTCGTGATCAGCGGCAACCGCTCGGGCGTCACCGCCATCGACACCTCGGCGCAGACGTACAGCGTCAACCTCGCCACCTCACGGTTGAACCTGCCGATCGATGGCCCGATGGCCAGCTTCGCCCCGGGCCAGATCAAGCCGGAGAAGACCGCCGACCTGCGCGAGGGCACCCTGCCCCTGCTCGACGAGTTCATCGTCCCGCACCCGTAAGGCACCAGGGCACAACAGCACGCCAAGAGGCGGCTCGGACCACGTGGTCCGAGCCGCCTCTGGCGTGTGGGCCCGAGCGCTCAGCGCCGGGTCTGGCGGGCGGTCAGCAGAAGGTCTTGGCGGTGGCGTTCTTGTTCTGGCCGCCACCGAGGGCGCCGACGAGCTGCCCGACGTTGTCGATACCGGGGAGGCCACCACTGTTCACGAGCTTGTGGACCTGGCCGAAGCACGCGGCCTGTGCCGGTGCGGCCCGGGCGGTGCTGGAGAAGCCGACCATGGCGAAAGCGGCAACTGCCCCTGCGACGAGAAAGCGCTTCATGATGCGTCCCTTCAGTTGGTGGGGTGCCTCTCTGCACCCGCTGACAGTCATTCCGTGAAGGGGGCGACCCCGGATGCACCGTGCCAAAGAATCTTTCCCGGCGCGGTCCGGGGAGAGCTGGTCGACGCTGCCCGGCTCAGGTCGCGTACGGCGAGGGTGGCAGCGGGTGCGGCCAGTCCCCACCGAGCACCCGGTCGACGTCGAGCACGATGACGACTCGCTCGGGGTTCTCGCGCGGCACGCGGTAGCGCTGCGCGTACCGCTGCTCGGCATCGCGCACGGATGCCGGGTCCTCCAGCACCCTCGTCGACCCTTCGAGGGTGATCCAACGACGGGCCTGCACCTGCGACAGCGCCGCCCGGCGGCCGGCGCGGGCCTGGACGACCTTGGCGCTGCTCCGACTCGCGATGACGCGCGCGACGAGCAGGTCGTCATCCCAGGTGAACCCCACCGGCACGACGTGCGGTGATCCGTCAGCCCGCAGGGTGGTCAACGTCGCGAGGTGCCGCTCCGTCATGAACTCCAGAGCGGCGAACGACAGGTGCGAAGGAGGGATGGCCACCGACCGAGTCTGTCACCAGCCGGGCCCTCAGGCGTCGACGCCCTCCAGGTGGAGGAGGAATCCCTGGGCCGGTGCCAGCACGGGCAGGGCCAACCCGACCTCGCCGAGTGCCGCCCCGCTGACGACGATCCCGTCGCCCAGCGCGGCATCCCACCACGCGGGTGGATGCACCTCGATCACGGCCGGCAACCCGGCCTCCGACCGCACCCGCACCCGGTAGCGGCGCCCGGCATCCAGCCCCGGCAACGGCACGACACCGGGCGCGACCCCGCGGCCCGACACCGCCTGGATGACCGTGAACACCGCGGCCGACCGGTCGGCAGCCACCACCCCGCCGACGACGAGGGCCGGGTCCGGGTGGTCCGAGCGCACGGCATCCCCGCCGTGCAGCAGCGGTCGCAGCTGGCGGTAGAGGGCCGACCACGCCCGCAGCGCGTCGAGCTCGTCGGTGCTGCACGTGGTGATGTCCCACTCCAGCCCCGCGTGCCCGCCGAGCGCGACGAGCATGCGCAGCGACAGGTCGAGGTGGCGGTGGGTGGTGTGCGCGGTCGGTGGGCCGATGTGCGTGCCCATCCGCTCTGGCGGCACGAGCAGGCCGGTCCAGCGCTGGATGGCCACCCGTTCGAGGGCGTCGTTGCAGTCCGAGGTCCACACCCGGTCGGTGCGTTCGAGCACCCCGAGGTCGACGCGCGCCCCACCGCTGGAGCACGACTCGATCTCCAGACCCGGATGCCGCCGCCTGAGCTCGTCGAGCAGCCGGTAGGTCGCGCTCGTCTGGGCGTGCACGGCGGGCCGGTCCGTGCCGGAGCCGTCGGTGCGCACCGCCTCGTGCAGGTCGCGGTTGTGGTCCCACTTGATGAAGTCGATGCCGTACTGCGCCACGAGGGCACTCATCGCCTCGAGGACGTGCGCAAAGGCGTGGGGTTTGGCCAGGTCCAGCACGTGCTGGTGGCGCGAGGGCAGCGGCACACCCGCAACCGGGCCGAGCACCCAGTCGGGGTGGGCGCGCACGAGGTCGGAGTCGAGGTTGACCATCTCGGGCTCGAACCAGAGCCCGAACTCCATCCCGAGACCCTTGACGTGGTCGACGATCGGGGCCAGCCCCTCGGGCCAGACCTCCCGCGACACCACCCAGTCACCGAGGCCGCGGTGGTCGTCGCGTCGCGACCCGAACCAGCCGTCGTCGAGCACGAAGCGCTCGACGCCGATCGTCGCGGCAGTGTCGGCGAGGCGGCGCAACTGGTCGAGGTCGGTCTGGAAGTACACGGCCTCCCACGTGTTGAGCACGAGCGGCCGTGCCGTGGTGCGGTACCCCGACTGTGCGCGCTGGTGCCGCACGAGGGATCGGGTGATGCCGTCGAGCCCCTCGGCGGAGTGGACGAACACGACGCGCGGCGCCCGGTAGGTCTCCCCCGGCGCGAGCCTGACCTCACCGGGTGTCAGCGCCTCACCACCACCGAGCACGGCGGCGTGGGCGCCGGCACCCTCGGGCAGGCGCTCGACGAGGTGTTCGTGGTTACCGCTCCACGCGACGTGGGTGGCCCACACCTCTCCGGAGCGGAAGCCGAAACCGGTGGTACCAGCGGCCATGAGCAGGGTCGCGTCGTGGCCGGTGCGCCCCCGACGACCGGTGCGCACCCACGTGCCGTCCGTGAGCGGGCGCCGCTGAGGCGCGCGCTCGAGGCACCAGCGGCCCGTGAGGTCGAGCACCTCGTCGGCGCGGGTCGGCAGGGGCAGCACGGCGCGCAGCGCCCCCACGTCGACGGGCTCGCCATCGGCGGCGGTGTTGGTCAGTTGGGTGTCGACGGTGAGCACCCCGTGCTCGTCGAGGCGGTAGCGCACGACCACCTCGAGACCGACGTCGGATGCCGTCGCACGCACCGTCGCGTCGTGGTCGCCGCCCTCGAGGGTGGCCACCCACCGAGGAGCGGTCCGTCCGCCGGCACGGTGGATCTCCAGCGCCGGCGTGCCGAGCCAGCCCTGGCCCGACGTGGGCAGGACGGAGATGTTCCACGGGGCATCGGGCTGGTTGTGCGGGACGGGCGCGCCGGTGAGGTACGCGAGGTCGCCGAGCACGGCATCCGGGAGGTCTGTTCCCCAGTGGACGACGTGCGGCAGGGCACCGCCCTCGTCCTGCGTGAGGACGAGGGCGGAACCAGCACCACGAATGACGACCAGTGGTGTGCTCATCCCTTGGTTGAGCCGAGGGTGAGGCCGGCGACGAACTGCTTCTGCAGGACGAAGAAGACGATGAGCACGGGCAGGGCGACGATGATCGACCCGGCCGCGACGAGGTTGGTGTCGGCGAAGAACTGGCCGCGCAGGTTGTTCAGGGCGCTCGTGACGGGCAGCTTGTCGCCGCGGGAGATGAGGACCGTGGCCCAGAAGAACTCGTTGTAGATCCACGTCACCTGCAAGGTCGCCAACGCCGCCAGGGCCGGGCGCACCAGGGGCATCGTCAGCTGCCAGTACTGCCGCCACACGCTGGCGCCGTCGAGCTGGGCCGACTCGTAGATCTCGTAGGGCAACGTCTTCATGTAGTTGCTCAGCACGAAGGTGCAGAACCCCATCTGGAAGGCGGTGTTGACCAGGATCAGCGCCCAGAAGCTGTTGAGCATGGTGCCGCTCTCGCTCATGAAGGTCGGCAGCGGGATCTCGCGGAACATCTTGAACACGGGGATGAGCAGGGCCTGGGGTGGCAGCAGGTTGGCGGCGAGGAAGACCCCGAGCAGGGTGAGGTTGAAGCGGTAGGAGAACCGCGCCAGGACGAACGCGACCATCGAGGACAGGAACAGCGTCAGTGCCACCGCCGGGATGGTGATGAGCAGCGAGTTCTTGAGGTGCAGCCCGAAGTTGCCGCGGCTCCAGGCGTTCTGGTAGTTGTCCAACGTCCAGCCGCCGAAGGAGAGGTAGCCGTTGGTCTGCGTGTAGCTGTAGCTGCGGAAGGAGTTGTAGAGGGCCCACAGCAGCGGGAACAGCCACAGCAGGGCGAGCAAGAGCATGACGACCGTCGCGATGGTCCCGCGGCGCTTGTTCATCACCCCGCCGGCGCCCGTGTGGACGGACGGCTTGGCCGCGCCCGTGGTCGAGGGTGACGTGGTCGTGGCGCTCATCGGCGCTCCTCCCGGAAGACGATGCGCAGGTAGATGACGATGAACACCGTGGAGATGAGCATCATGATGACCGCGAGCGCGGAGCCGAAGCCGAAGCGGGTCGCTTCCCCGACGACGTTCTGGGCCACCAGTGCCCCGATGAGCTCGAGCCCGTTGCGGCCCTTGTTGATGATCCAGACGAGGTCGAACGCTCGCAGCGACTCGATGACGACGATGACGAGGACGACCATGTTGATCGGCCGCATCACCGGAAGGATGATGTGGAAGAACGTCTTGACCTCGCCGGCCCCGTCGACGGCCGCTGCCTCACGCAGCGACGCGTCGACGCCCTTCAGGCCTGCCAAGTAGATGAGCATGATGTAGCCGGTGTGCCGCCACGAGGTCGCGCCGAGCACCGACCACAGGTTGATGTCCGGGTCGCCGTACCAGTCGATGTTGGTACCGAGCACGGCGTTGAGCAGACCCTGGTCGGTGGAGTAGAACAGCTGCCAGATGAAGCCGACGAGCGCCATCGACAGCACGACCGGCAGGTAGAAGGCCGTCTGGTAGAAGCGGCTCCCCCGCATCTCCCGGTCGAGGACCACGGCGATGAGGATCCCGCCGATCGTCGGTAGCACGAAGAGGAAGACCAGCCAGATGAGGTTGTTCTGGATGGCCGGCCAGAAGGGCGGGTAGATCGAGACGATGTCCTTGTAGTTCTGCGTGCCGACCCACTCGATCCCGCTGAGCCTGAAGCCGTTCCACCTCGTGAAGGACAGGGCCACCGACGCGAGCGCCGGGAGCCAGACGAGCCAGATGACGAGCAGGGTGGGAACCCCGACCATCGCGATGACGACCAGGCGGTCGCGCGTGCTCTGTCGCTTCTCGACGCGGCGCGTGCTGCCCTTGCTGCGTCGTTTTGTCGTGGCGATGGCCATGGGGTTCCCCTCCTCGCGTCGTTCGTCAGCCGAGGATGGACGCGGCCTGCTGCTGGATGGACGCGGTGATGCCGTCAATGTCGCTGGGGTTCTTGATGAACTCCTGGAGCGACGCGGTGATGACGGTGTTCGCGAGGTCGGCGTTGGTGTCGCGGTCGAGGAACTGCGCGATCGACTTCGCGTTCTGGACGACCTCGGCCGACTTCTTCTGCAGCTCGCCGTACTTGGCGGTGCTGGCGCCCGCGTTGGCCGCGATGAACGGCGCGGATGCCGCGTTGTTCCCCGCATCGGCCGCCTCGGCGGAGCCGAGCCACTTGATGAACGCCTTCCCGGCATCCTGGTTGTCACTGGCGGCCGAGACACAGAAGCCGTCGATCGGCGCGTCGAGCGCGTCGTTGCCGATGGCGGCGTCCAGCGTGGGGAAGGTGAAGAAGTCGAGGTCGTCCTGGGCCTCCGGCGGGACGCCGTCCACGACGAAGGTGCCGAGCAGGTACATCCCGCACTCCTCGTTGGCCATCGAGGTGGCCGCCTCCTGCCAGGTGCGGCCGAGCGAGTTCTCCTGGTGGTAGGGCAGCAGCGTGGCCCAGGTGGAGAAGACGTTCTTGACCTCCGCGCTGTCCCACTTCTGCTTGCCCTGGCACAGCTCCATGTGGAAGTCGTAACCGTTGAGGCGCATGTTGAGGATGTCGAAGGTGCCCATCGGAGCCCAGGCGTCCTTGGCTGCGAACGCGAACGGCGTGATCTTCTTGCCCTGCATGTCCTTCATGAGGGCGTTGAGCTCGTCGAGGGTCGTCGGCTGGGTCCAGCCGTTCTTCTCGAAGACGGACTTGCGGTGGAAGACCGCCCACGGGTAGTAGCTGACCGGCACGAAGTACTGCTTGCCGTCGGGGGCCGTCGCGGACTTCTTGAACGCGTCGCTGAGGCCGTCGATGGGCCACACGTCACTGATGTCGCTGATCAGCTGGTTCTCGGCGAACTGCGCCATGCGGTAGCCGGCGAACCACGTGAAGACGTCGTCGGGCGTGCCCTGGAGGTAGGTGTTGATGCTCTCCTGGAACGTGTTGTGGTCGACCGCGTTCTGCGTGACCTCGACACCGGCCTTCGTGGCGTAGGCGGCGGCCATCGCGGCAAGGCGCTCGTAGGCGGGGCCGGAGCCCTTGGCCTCGTTCATGCCGAACTTCACCGGGCCGGCCGCGGCCGAGGCGCCACCCGAGGCCGAGGGCTCCGTGTCGCTGCCACAGGCTCCGAGGAGCGCTGCGCCTCCGAAGAGGGCCCCCGCGCCGATGGCGCCGCGCAGCAGGCTGCGCCGGTCGACGCCTCGCACGGAGGCGGGGAGGGTGCTCGAGAACTGTGCCTCACGCGAGGTCGGGCGTGCCATGGTGTCTCCTTTGACGGGGGCTGTTCTGACAACTTCGATCAGAAACGAACATCTACGAACCTGAGTGTTCTGGCCAGAGGCAGCCGCTGTCAAGGGGTGTTGGTTACGGATTCGACACGATCGTCGCGCCCACCGTGCAACAAATCGCCCGTTGCATACAGGAATCGGGCCGCTCCGGGCACCGAGGGCGGTTCGCCGAGTCGAGGGAGATGGGCTGTTGATAATTGTTGACAGATGTTTGTTCAAGGTCACAGACTGGCAACCATGCGTCAGTGGCCCGAGAACCGAATCGCCTTCGGCGGCGACTACAACCCTGAGCAGTGGCCCCGTGAGGTGTGGCTCGACGACCTGCGCCTGATGGCGCAGGCCGGCGTCAGCTTCGTCACGCTCGGCGTGTTCTCGTGGTCATGGCTCGAGCCCAGCAAGGGCGAGTACAGCTTCGACTGGCTCGACGACATCATGGACCTGCTCGGCGAGCACGGCATCGCCGTCGACCTCGCCACGGCGACCGCGACGCCCCCGCCCTGGCTCACCTCCGCCTATCCCGAGATCCTCCCCGTGGACCGGGAGGGCCACACCCTGTGGCCGGGCAGCCGCCAGTCCTGGTGTCCGTCCTCGCCGCTGTACCGGGAGTTCGCACTGGCCCTCACCGAGCGCCTCGCCTCCCGCTACCACGACCATCCCGCGCTCGCGATGTGGCACGTCTCCAACGAGTACGCCTGCCACAACCTGCCGTGCTACTGCGACACCTGTGCCGTCGCCTTCCGACGCTGGCTCGAGCAGCGCCACGGCACCCTCGAGGCGCTCAACGACGCCTGGGGCACGGCCTTCTGGAGCCAGCGCTACACCTCGTGGGACGACATCCTCCCGCCGCGCATCACGACGACGTTCGCGAACCCGACCCACGTGCTCGACTACTCACGCTTCGGCTCCGACACCTTGCTCGACTTCTACCGCAGCGAGTACGAGGTCATCCGCCGGCACTCCCCCGCCGTGCCGATCACGACGAACTTCATGACGATGAGCCAGTTCCGCTTCCTCGACTACCACGACTGGGCGCCGCACCAGGACGTCGTCAGCACCGACCACTACGTCGTCAACAGCCTCGAGCACCCCCAGGCCGAGCTGTCCTTCCACGGCGACCTCACCCGCGGGCTGGCCGGGGGTCGTCCGTGGATGCTCATGGAGCACTCGACGAGCGCGGTCAACTGGCAGCAGGTCAACCCCGCCAAGGTGCCCGGAGGCACGATCCTGGACTCCCTCGCCCACGTGGCCCGCGGCGCCGACACCCTGGGGTTCTTCCAGTGGCGCCAGTCGCGGTCGGGCTCGGAGAAGTTCCACTCGGCCCTGGTCCCCCACGCCGGTGAGGACAGTGACCGCTTCCGCGAGGTCTGCGAGCTCGGGGCGATCGCCGACCGGCTCGGCGAGGTCCTCGGCAGCCGCGTCGACGCCGACGTCGCGGTGCTGTGGGACTACGAGGCCCTGTGGGCCATGAGCGGCCCGTGCATGCCGAGCAGCGCCCTCGACTACGCCACCGCGGCGCACACCATCCACCGGCTGCTGCGCGACCGCGGGGTCACCTGCGACGTCGTGCACCCGTCGTCCGACCTGTCGCGCTACCGCGTCGTCGTCGTCCCGACGCTCTACCTCGTGTCCGACGAGGATGCCGCGTCGATCGCCGCCGCTGCCGCCGCCGGCGCGCACGTGGTCGTGACCTACTTCTCCGGGATCAGCGACGCCAACGACCACGTCCGGCTCGGGGGCTACCCGGGGGCGTTCCGTGACCTGCTCGGCGTGCGCGTCGAGGAGTTCTTCCCGCTGAGGGAGCGGGAGTCCGTCGCGCTCTCGGACGGCGGCACCGGCTCGCAGTGGAGCGAGGACGCCACGGCCACCGACGCGCAGGTCGTCACGACCTACGCGAACGGGCCCCTCGCCGGACGTCCGGCCGTGACCCGTCGGGACGTAGACGCCGGGGTCGCCTGGTACCTGGGCACCCTCCCCGACGACGCCTCCCTCGGTTCCCTGCTGGACACCGTCCTGCGCGAGTCGGGCGTCGAGTCGGTGGTGCGCACCTCGCCGGGAGTGGAGGTCGTGCGACGCCGATCCGACTCCGGCAGCTGGTTGTTCGTGCTGAACCACACCGACGACGCCTGCCAGGTCACGGCATCCGGCCACGACCTCGTGTCGAGCACCGACGTCGGGCCGACGCTCCACCTGTCGCCGCGCACCGCGGCCGTGGTGAGGGAGGGGTGAGCGTGCTCGCCAGCCAGCGCCGTTCCGCCATCCTCGCGCTCGTCGAGGAAGCGGGCGCCGCGCGGGTGTCCGAGCTCGTGGACCAGCTCGGCGTGTCCGACATGACCGTGCGCCGCGACATCGAACGCCTCGACGCCGAGGGGCTGCTCGAGCGGGTGCACGGCGGCGCCATCGCCCTGCTGCCACGGGCCGCCGACGAGCCCGGGTTCAGCGCGAAGTCCTCGCTGATGACCGCGGAGAAGCACGCCATCGCGCTGGCAGCGGCTGCCCTCGTCGAGCCCGGGGCCACCATCGGGATCTCCGCCGGGACGACGACGTACGAGTTCGCCCGGGCCATCCGCAACGTCCCCGCCCTCACGGTGGTGACGAACTCCGTCCCGGTCGCCCAGCTGCTCCACGAGGGCAGCGGCAACCACGTGGTCGTGCTCACCGGTGGGGTGCGCACCCCGTCCGACGCCCTCGTCGGGCCGGTCGCCGTGTCCGCCCTGAAGGGCCTGCACGTCGACCGCCTCTTCCTCGGCGCCCACGGCATCGACCGCAACGCCGGGCTCACCACCCCCAACCTCGTCGAGGCCGAGACCAACCGCGCCCTCGTGGGTGCCAGTCGCTCGGTGTGCGTGCTGGCCGATCACACCAAGGTGGGGATCGTCGGCCTCTCGACGTTCATGGCGCTGGACGAGGTCGACACCCTCATCACCGACGCGGGGGTGCCGTCGCGCGCGCGCGGCATCCTCGAGGAGAGCGTCGACCACCTGCTGCTCGCCGACGTGGCCGGGACCCACCTGACCAGCGCCCGGCAGGCCGGCGACGCCGCGAACGGTGGTCGGTCGTGAGCGCCACCACGACGGTGCGGCGCACCGTGCGGAACCTGGCCGACGGCCGCGAGATCATCTACTACGACGACACCCCCGGCGCCCCGCCGCGCACCACCGACGACGACCGCCCCCTGCCTGAGCGGGCCGCCGCCGGGCACCTGCGCTACGACGCGCTCATCGGGGACTGGGTCGCGGTCGCCGGCCACCGGATGAACCGCATCCTGTTGCCCCCGCGCGACGAGTGCCCGCTGTGCCCCACCGGCCGCGGCAGCATCGCGACCGAGATCCCCGACCCCGACTATGACGTCGTCGTCATCGAGAACCGCTTCCCGTCCTACGCCCCCGTGGCGGTGGACGACGCCCCCGGTGAGGCCCCCTTCGAGCACCGCGCCGCGCTGGGCCGCACCGAGGTCGTGTGCTTCACCAGCGAGCACGACACCAGCTTCCGGTCGTTGTCACCGCGTCGGGTGCGCACCGTCATCGACGCCTGGGCCGATCGCACCGCCCGGCTCTCGCAGATCCCCGAGGTCGAGCACGTGTTCTGCTTCGAGAACCGTGGCCCGGAGATCGGGGTCACGTTGCACCACCCCCACGGTCAGATCTACGCCTACCCCTACCTGCCGGCCCGCAGCCGCGAGATCTTGGCGCAGGCCCAGGCCCATCACGCCCGCACCGGTCGCCTGCTCGGCTCCGACCTGCTGCGCGCGGAGCAGGCCGACGGCTCGCGCATCGTCATCACCGGCACCCACTGGACCGCGTACGTGCCCTACGCGGCCCGCTGGCCGGTCGAGGTCCACCTCGCTCCACACCGCGACGTGCCCGACCTGGTCGCCCTCGACGACGCCGAGCGCGACGACCTCGCCACGGTCTACCTCGACCTGCTTGATCGCCTCGACCGCTACCACCGCACCGAGGACGGCGGCCCCGTCGCACTGCCCTACATCGCCGCCTGGCACCAGGCCCCGGTGCGCCAGGGCCGTGAGGTCTCGCGCCTGCACCTCCAGGTGGTCTCGGTGCTGCGCGCACCGGGAACCCTGAAGTTCCTCGCAGGGTCCGAGAGCGGCGTCGGCGGCTGGGTCAACGACGCGCGGCCCGAGGCAATCGCCGCGCGACTGCGCTCCCTCGCCGACTGACGGCTGCTCCGCCCGGTCGAGAGTAGGCGACACGCCGTCTGGCCCGAGCCCCGCGCGGCGATTCCCCTACTCTCGACCGGAGCTCAACCCGTCGGGGCCTTGCCAGGTGCGGTGCTGCGCCAGCGCGCGCACGACCTCGACGAGCATGTCGCGTTCGAGCACCTTGATCCGTTCGTGCAGGGTCTCGACGGTGTCGTCGTCCTCGATGCGCACGGCCCGCTGGTCGATGATCGCCCCCGTGTCGACGCCTGCGTCGACCCAGTGGCACGTGCACCCCGTGACCCGCACGCCGTGCGCCATCGCGTCCCGCACCCCGTGGGCGCCGGGGAAGCTCGGCAGCAGCGCCGGGTGCGTGTTGATCACCCGGTGGCGGGCCAGCACCGTGGGGCCCAGCACCTTCATGAAGCCCGCTGACACGACGAGGTCGGGGGCGGCATCCGAGATCAGGCGCGCCAGCGCCTCGTCCCAGTCGGCGCGGGTCGTGTAGTCGGGGACCCGGCAGACGAACGTGGGGATGCCGTTGCCCACCGCACGCTCCAGGCCGAGGGTGCCGTCGCGGTCGGCCCCGACGGCGACCACCCGGAACGGAGCGCCGGGGTCTGTGGCAGCGTCGATGAGGGCCTGGAGGTTGCTGCCCGAGCCGGAGACGAGGACGACCAGGCGCAGCGGGTCGGTCATCGCCGCAGGGTCCAGGCGTCGCGCAGCACGGCAACCAGTGCGCCGAGAGACAGCTCGAGGAAGAGGACGAACAACAGGCTCAGGTCGGGTGCGCCCACAGCCGACAGTCGGAACTGCCCGGCCGCACCGCCGGCGACGAGGTCGAGAGCGACCACGACCACCGCCGTCACCGCGCAGGCCGACAGCGCAACCGCTGCCTTGGTGCGAAGCCGTGACAGCCGGGCGACCTCGCGCAGCGCACGCCGCCCGATGAACCAGCCCACGCCCACGACGACGAGCACGCTGAGGGCCACGAACCAAGGGAACGCCCCGGGCTGGGGCAGGGCTGCGAGCACCGGAACCATCGGCAGCAGGCCACCCTCCGAGCCCGACCAGGTGACGGAGCCACCTTCGACGACCTGGAACCCCGGGCCGGCGAGGAAGGAGATGACCCACACGCAGATGTTCGGCAGGTAGGCGAGCTGGGCAAGTGCCAGCACCACGCTGCCGACACCCGCGGCGCCGACCTCTGCCGAGATGGTGGACACCTCGCCCCACGAGAGGGCGACGGCGCCCAGGACGACGACGGCCCCGACCGCGAACAGCGCCCGCATTCCCGCCAGGCCCGGGCGGATGCCGCGGCGGACCAGGTCGGGGACACGGTCGGGGTCGAGCACCGGCCCGAGGACGTCGGGTTCGTCGCGCACGAGGGGGCGCACGGCCAGGGCGACGGCGAGGAGCGGGACGAGCACCAGCGGTAGCACGAGGCTGAGCGCGGAGACGGAGAACGGCCCGAGGGTGGCGAGCCCGACCGCCGCGGCGACGGCGACGGCATACCCGCCCCACCATGCGCCGACGGCGGTCGCGAGCGGGGTGGGGAGCAGGCCGCGCCAGTGCTCGCCCTCGGTGGTGACCTCCGCCAGAGCCTCACCGGCGCCGCGCCGCGCCACCACGACGAGCAGGGCCAGAGCCAGCAGCGGCACGAGGGAGAGCGCGACCGGCCCCATCGAGAGGTGCCCGCCGGAACTGAGCAGCCAGAACGCTGCGCCGGTGCCGACGGCTTGCGACACGGTGCTGCCCTCGATCGGGTCGGTGAGCCAGGCCAGCACCACCGGTGCGAGCACGATGAGCAGGGAGGCCAGCCCCGTCACCAGGCCGACGGCGGTGGCGTGCCACCACGGTGCGGTCTCGGCGGTCTCGGCGGTCTCGGCGGACTCGAGGGGGTGCGGGGTCGAGCCGTCGGTGGGCTCGGCGTCGTCCCCGGGGTCGGTGGAGCCGGGGAAGGCGGAGCGGAGGCGGTCGACGACAGACATCTGCACCAGTGTGCGCGAGGAGAGGCCGACAGTGGCTGAGCAACGCCGTGCCGCACCCCGACTACTCGCGACGTATTGCACTGCAGCCACCCGGATCCGGGTGGCTGCAGTGCAATAAGTGCGGGGTGTGAGTCCGGTCAGGCCTGGAGGCCCTGCATGATCTCGCGCATCAGGTGAGCGGCCTCGGACGGCGTCTTGCCGACCTTGACCCCGGCCGCCTCGAGGGCGTCCTTCTTGGCCTGCGCGGTGCCCGAGGAGCCTGACACGATGGCGCCTGCGTGGCCCATGGTCTTGCCCTCGGGGGCGGTGAAGCCCGCCACGTAGCCGACGACCGGCTTGGTGACGTGGTCCTTGATGTAGGCCGCGGCCCGCTCCTCGGCGTCGCCACCGATCTCGCCGATCATGACGATGGCGTCGGTGTCGGGGTCGTTCTGGAACGCCTCGAGGCAGTCGATGTGGGTGGTGCCGATGATCGGGTCACCACCGATGCCGACGCCCGTGGAGAACCCGAAGTCCCGCAGCTCGTACATCATCTGGTAGGTCAGGGTGCCCGACTTCGACACCAGCCCGATGCGGCCGGGGCCGGAGATGTCGGCCGGGATGATGCCCGCGTTGGCGGCACCGGGGCTGATCAGGCCCGGGCAGTTCGGCCCGATGATGCGGGTCGTGCCCTTGTCCTTGGCGTAGTTGTAGAACTCGGCGGTGTCCTTGACGGCGACACCCTCGGTGATGACGACGGCGAGCGGGATGCCGGCGTCGACGGCCTCGATGGCGGCGGCTTTGGTGAAGGCAGCGGGCACGAAGATGACGCTGACGTCAGCCCCGGTCTGCGCCATCGCCTCGGCGACGCTGCCGAACACGGGGACGGTCCTGCCGCCCTCGAACTCGACCGTGGTGCCGGCCTTGCGGGGGTTGACTCCGCCGACGACGTCGGTGCCGGAGCGCAGCATCCGCTGCGTGTGCTTCATGCCCTCGGAGCCGGTCATGCCCTGGACGATGACCTTGGAGTCTGCGGTGAGGAAGATGGCCATGGGTTGTCTACGTCTCTCTTCGCGCTCGGGTGGGTCAGGCCTGGGAAGCCAGCTCGGCGGCACGGCGCGCGGCGCCGTCCATCGTGGCCTCGATGATGACTCGGGGATGGTTGCGCTCCGCGAGGATGCGCCGACCCTCCTCGACGTTGTTGCCGTCGAGGCGGACGACCAGCGGACGGTCCTCCTCGTCGCCGAGCGCGTCGAGCGCCCCGACGATGCCGTTGGCGACCGCGTCGCAGGCGGTGATGCCGCCGAAGACGTTGACGAAGACGCTCTTGACCTGCGGGTCGGAAAGGATGATGTGCAGCCCGTTGGCCATGACCTCGGCGCTCGCGCCGCCGCCGATGTCGAGGAAGTTGGCGGGCTTCTGACCCCCGAACTCCTCGCCGGCGTAGGCCACGACGTCGAGGGTGCTCATGACCAGACCCGCACCGTTGCCGATGATGCCGACCGAGCCGTCGAGCTTGACGTAGTTGAGGTCCTTCTCCTTCGCGGCGGCCTCCAACGGGTCGGTCTCGGCCTTGTCCTCGAGCGCCTCGTGCTCGGGGTGGCGGAAGAAGGCGTTCGCATCGAGGGAGACCTTGCCGTCCAGCGCCACGATGTCGCCGTCCTCGGTGCGCACGAGGGGGTTGACCTCGACGAGGGTGGCGTCCTCGTCGCGGTAGACCGCCCAGAGGGTCTTGAGCACGGGCTCGATCTTCGCGGCGGTCTCGGCGTCGAAGCCGGCCGCCTCGACGATCTCGCGGGCCTTGGCGTCGTCGATGCCGACGTTGGGGTCGACGGCGACGCGCGCCAGGGCCTCCGGCCGCTCGACGGCGAGCTGCTCGATGTCCATGCCGCCCTCCTTGGAGCACATGGCCAGGTAGGTGCGGTTCGCGCGGTCGAGCAGGATCGAGAAGTAGTACTCCTCGTCGATGCGGGCCCCCTGGGCGATCATCACCTGGTGCACGGTGTGGCCCTTGATGTCCATGCCGAGGATCGCGGCCGCGTGCTCCTGCGCCTCGTCGACGGACTTCGCGACCTTGACGCCGCCGGCCTTGCCCCGGCCACCGACCTTGACCTGGGCCTTGACGACGGTCACCCCGCCGCTGGCCGCGCCGATGCGCTCGGCCGCATCTCGGGCCTGTTCCGGGGTCGTGGCGACGGCCCCGGCGAGCACGGGCACACCGTGCTTCTCGAACACGTCACGGGCCTGGTACTCGAAGAGATCCACGGGGCGATCCGTCCTTGCTGTTGGCAGTAGGTGGTCCGGTGGGGAGCCTAACGGGGTCGGCAGCCTCTTGGGCAGCCGAGGTCGGCACAGGGCGCCGGGTGGGACGCTTCTCACGCTGGAAGGTCAGGGTCCGCGACGACCGGCGCGCACGGCATCCGAGCCCTACAGTGGGAGAGCCATGGCGAACTCCCTGCGGCCGGTGGCCGACCCCGAGCAGGACACCGCCCCCACGGGGGTGACGGTGCTGGGTCGCGCGCGGGCCACCGTGGATGCCGTGGTGGGGCTCTCGCGGTCGGCCCTGGACCCTGCGGTGCTCGCCGGCTGCGCCGTGGAGGCGGCCTGGATGACGGCCCACGTGGCGACGTGGCCGCTCGGCCTGGTCGGCAGCCGCGCCTCGCGCACCGGGCCGGCGTACCGGCTCGAGCACCTGCCGCCCGTGCAGCGCGGCCTGCTGGTCTCCAACATCGAGGCCGCCGGGACCCCGATCCTGCTCGTCCACGGCATCGTCAGCAACCGGTCGATCTTCACGCTGCTGCGGCGTGGGCTGACCCGTCGCGGGTTCTCGAACGTCTTCGCGATGAACTACTCGACGATCCTCACCGACGTGCGGTCCGCGGCAGCCGGCCTCGGGGCCGAGGTCGAGCAGATCGTCGCCGAGACCGGCTTCGAGCGCATCCACATCATCGGGCACAGCCTCGGCGGCCTCATCGCCCGCTACTACGTCACCCGGCTCGGCGGGGACGCCCGGGTACACACCCTCGTCACCCTGGGCACACCCCACACCGGCACGTATGCCGCATACGCCGTGCCGACACGGCTGATGGAGCAGATGCGGCCCGGCAGCGGGCTCATGCGCGAGCTGGCCCGCCCCGTGCGGGGCTGCCGCACCCGGTTCATCTCCTACTGGTCGGACACCGACCTCGCGATCGTGCCGCAGCGGGCCGCCGCCCTGCGTCACCAGGACCTCAGCGCCCGCAACGTGCGCCTCCACGGCGCGGGGCACCTCACCCTGCCGATGCTCGGCGAGGTCGTGCACGGTATCTCCACCGCCCTGGCGCACCTGGATGCCGACGGCAGCACCGTGCGCTCGGGCGTCACCCCCCTCGTCCGCGACGAATGACGGCCCGGCGCTCCTGGTCGTGACGGGGATCACGGGAGCGCCAAAAGCCCACGTCAGGGGCATGGGGCACCCGCGCGCGAGTACCTGAGGGGGCCAGCCTGTGGACGCGGAATTTGTGTCACGGAATGGTCACGGTAGTCTGAACCAAGCCCAGTTTCCCCTGACCCTTGAGGACCCTCTTGAGTTCTTCGTCCTATCAAGGGCGTCACTATGCCGGTCGGCACCGTCCGGCTCGCAGTGCGCGCCTGCCTCGATCCCTGAGCTCGAGCTTCGTGCTCCCGACGGCCGCGGCCGCAGCCCTCGTGGTGACGGCGACCGGCGCCACGATGGCTGAGTCCGCCGTTCCGGTGGCTGCCCCGCTGACGCTCGACCTCTCCGGAGCACAGTCGGAGACGGCGCGCACGGAGCAGGCTGCCGACGAGGCGACGGTCATCGACCTCGCCGTGCGCCGACAGGACTCCTCGATGCAGACGGCGGCCCTCCAGGGGCGCGTCGAGGCCAAGGTCCGCGCTGCCCGAGACGCCAAGCGCAAGGCGGCCGAGAAGGCCAAGGCCCGGGCCGAGGCCGAGCGCAACGGCAAGAAGTGGGTGAAGGCGATCCGCACCGGGCGCCACACCTCCGACTTCGGCCCCCGATGGGGCCGCAACCACAACGGCATCGACGTGGCGGCGCCGACCGGCACCCCCCTGTACGCGATGTCCAAGGGCGTGGTGGTGCACGCCGCCTACAGCTCGGTCGCCGGCAACAAGGTCGAGATCAAGTACTGGGACGGCACCTCGTCGACCTACCACCACATGAGCCGGATGGACGTCAAGTCCGGCCAGAACGTCCTGCCCGGCGACGTCGTCGGCGCCGTGGGCAACACCGGGCGGTCGTTCGGGGCGCACCTGCACCTCGAGATCCACCCCGGTGGCGGCGACGCGATCGACCCCTACCCCTGGCTGAAGAAGAAGGGCATCCTCGTCGGCTGAGGCCGGTCAGAGCTTTTCGAGCGGGGCGTAGCGCAGCACGAAGCGCTTGACCCCGAGGTCACCGCCGAAGTCGACCTCGGCCTGGGTCTTGTCACCCTCTCCGAGGGTGCGCACCACCGTGCCGAGACCGTAGCTGTCATGCGTCACCCGGTCCCCTGCCGACAACGCGATGACCGGCCGGTTGCCCGGCGAGCGCACACCCGGTCGAGCGGCGAGGGTCGCGACGGCGGGACGCTGGTCCCGACGGCCCACGGCAGCCGCCCCGGAGAGCTCGCGCTCCCACTGGAGCAGCTCGGCAGGGATCTCGTCGAGGAAGCGTGACGGCGGGTTGTACTGCGGCGCCCCCCACGCCGAGCGCACTGCTGCCCGCGACAGGTGCAGACGCTCGCGGGCCCGCGTGATCCCGACGTAGGCCAGTCGGCGCTCCTCCTCGAGCTCCTTGGGGTCGGCCAGGCTGCGCAGGTGCGGGAAGGTGCCGTCCTCCATGCCGGTGAGGAAGACGACGGGGAACTCCAGGCCCTTGGCCGTGTGCAGGGTCATCAGGGTGACCACCCCGGCGGCCTCGGCCTCCTCGGTGTCGGGGATCTCGTCGGCGTCGGCGACGAGCGAGACCTGCTCGAGGAAGTCCTCGAGGGCGATCACCTCGCCGGTCTCACGGCGGGCTTCGTCGAACTCCTGCGCGACGGCGACGAGCTCGGCCAGGTTCTCGACGCGCGTCTCGTCCTGCGGGTCGCGGCTCTCGCGCAGCTCGGCGACGTACCCCGAGCGGTCGAGGACGGCTTCGAGGAGGTCGGCCACCCCGGCATCCTCGTCGTCACGCACCTGCCCGAGGCTCTCCAGGAGAGCGGTGAACCCCTTGATGGCGGTCACCGACCGGGTGGCGATGCCGGGGGCGTCCTCGGGGCGGCCGAGCGCCGCCACGAACGGGATCCGCTCACGCTCGGCGAGGGCGCCGACACACGCCTCGGCGCGGTCCCCGATGCCTCGCTTGGGCACGTTGAGGATGCGGCGCAGGTTCACCGTGTCGGTCGGGTTGGACAGCACCCGCAGGTAGGCCAAGGCGTCCTTGACCTCGCGGCGCTCGTAGAACCGGGTGCCACCGACCACCTTGTAGGGCAGGCCGACGCGCACGAAGACCTCTTCCAGCGCCCGCGACTGCGCGTTGGTGCGGTAGAACACCGCGACGTCACGGGGCCGGATGCCGTGCTCGTCACCGAGGCGGTCGATGGTGCGCGCGACGAACGAGGCCTCGTCGTGCTCGTTGTCGCCGACGTAGCCGACGATGCGGGCCCCGTCACCGCTCTCGCTCCACAGGTTCTTCTTGCGCCGCTTCTCGTTGCGGGCGATGACCGCGTTGGCGGCCTGCAGGATGGTCTGGGTGGAACGGTAGTTCTGCTCGAGGAGGATCGTGCGAGCGTCGGGGTAGTCGACCTCGAACTCCTCGATGTTGCGGATCGTCGCCCCGCGGAAGGCGTAGATCGACTGGTCGGCATCACCGACGACGACGAGCTCGCTGGGTTCGACGCCGTGTTCTGCCCTGGTCTGGTCGGACCCGACGAGCTCACGGATCAGCTGGTACTGCGCGTGGTTGGTGTCCTGGTACTCGTCGACCATGACGTGGCGGAAGCGCCGGCGGTAGTGCTCGCCCACGTCGGGGAAGGCCTGGAACATGTGGACCGTGGTCATGATGAGGTCGTCGAAGTCCATGGCGTTGGCCTGACGCAGGCGGCGCTGGTACATCGAGTAGGCCTCGGCCAGCACCTGCTCCTGGTGCGGGCTGGCTTCGCCCGTACGGCTGGCGAACGTCTCCTCGTCGATGAGCTCGTTCTTGAGGTTGGACACCTGGTGGCTGAACGAGCGCGGGTTGTAGCGCTTGGGGTCCAGGTCCAGGTCGCGCAGGACCATCGACATCAGGCGCTGCGAGTCGGCGGCGTCGTAGATGGAGAAGGTCGAGCGCATGCCGACCTTGTCGGCCTCGCGCCGCAGGATGCGCACGCAGGCGCTGTGGAAGGTCATCACCCACATCGCCTTGGCCCGCGGGCCGACGAGGGCGGAGACCCGCTCGCGCATCTCGGCGGCGGCCTTGTTGGTGAACGTGATCGCGAGGATCTGGCCCGGCTGCACCCCGCGGGCGGCCATGAGGTGGGCGATGCGCTGGGTGAGCACCCGGGTCTTGCCCGACCCGGCACCGGCGACGATCAGCAGCGGCCCACCGTCGTGGAGCACGGCTTCGCGCTGCTGAGGGTTCAGGCCGACGAGCAGCTCCTCGGGGTCGGTGCGCACCGGCCCACGCTCGCCGGCGCCGGCGGCGGGGCCGCCGTCAGGCCCGCGCCCGGCAGCCGCGGCCTGGGCCCACGTCGGAACCCCGGAGGCGTCGACCTTGGCAGGGTCGAGCTCACCGAAGTCGAGGCCATCGAAAAGAGTGCTCATGTCGTGGCCAACCCTACGTCCCCCCGCTGACGGCATACGGTGTCGGTCATGGCCTCGCGCAAGGGTGAGTTCGGGGAGCCCGTCATCCTCGACGTCGAGGGCTTCGACGTGCGGGTCTCCAGTCCGAACCGGGTCTACTTCGCGGCCCGGGGCGAGACCAAGCTCGACCTGGTGAACTACTACCTGTCCGTCGGCGAGGGCATCGTGCGGGCCCTGCGCGAGCGGCCCTGCATGCTGCACCGCTTCCCGGACGGGGTGAGCGGGCCGAAGGTGCACCAGAAGCGACTCCCCCGTGGCGCCCCGCCGTGGGTCGAGACGGTGCGGTTGCACTTCCCGCGCTACGGCCTGCACGCCGACGAGCTGTGCGTGACCCGCCTGGCCGACGTGGCATGGGCCGTGCAGATGAGCACCGTGGAGTTCCACCCGTGGAACAGCCGACGCGCCGACACCGAGAAGCCGGACGAGTGGCGCATCGACCTCGACCCGATGCCGGACGCCCCGTTCTCCCGCGTGCGCCGCGCGGCGCAGGTCACCCGCGAGGTGCTCGACGAGCTCGGCGCCGTCGGGTGGCCGAAGACGAGCGGCGGCAGCGGCCTGCACGTCTACGTCCGGATTGCTCCCGACCACGGGTTCGGCGACGTGCGCCGAGCCGCCCTGGCCTTCGCCCGCGAGGTCGAACGCCGCCTGCCCGACGACGTGACGACCACGTGGTGGCGCAAGGACCGCGACCCCGGAGCCGTCTTCATCGACTACAACCAGAACGCCCGCGACCACACCATCGCGGCCGCCTACTCGGTTCGTGGCAACGACACCGGCACGGTCTCGACACCGATCCGCTGGGACGAGATCGACGACGTCGAGCCACGAGAGCTCACCATCGCCACCGTCCCGGCCAGGTTCGCAACCCTCGGCGACCTGCACGCCGGTATCGATGGCGCCGTGTTCGACCTCGCCCCGCTGCTGGAGTGGGCCGAGCGCGACGAGGCGCAGGGGGCGCCGCCGGCCCCCGAGCCCGAGGACGACACGGGCCGGACCTGATGGACCTCGTCATCGCGCCCGGGCCGGGCGTTCCGAAGGGGTTGACGATTCCCGCAGGTGAGCTCGTCGAGCGGTTCTCCCGCTCGCAGGGGCCCGGCGGCCAGGGGGTGAACACCGCTGACAGCCGCGTCGAGATCGAGCTCGACGTCGTGACCTGCTCGGCCTTCACCGACACGCAACGCGAACGGGTGCTGCGCGTCCTGGACTCGCGACTGGTCGGGGGTCGCCTGCTCGTCGTCGCCGCCTCCGAGCACCGCCAGCAGCGCCGCAACCGGGTGGCCGCCCGCGAGCGGATGGCTGACCTGCTGCGCACCGCGATGGCCCCTCCGCCGGCTCCGCGTCGAGCCACCCGCCCCACCCGTGGCTCGACGGAACGTCGCCTCGCCGCCAAACGGCACCGGGGCGAGACGAAGGCGAAACGCGCGCGACCGGCATCCGAGCCCTGAGCCGCGCCGCAGACGGCGATCGGCCCGCCTGCCGGAGCAGACGGGCCGATCGAGTGGTGCTTCGTGGCCCGGAGGCCGTGGCTCACTTGGTCAGCGGGCCGAGCACCGGGTCGTTGGCGTAGGCCTCGGCGGCGTTGGCCTTGGTGACGATGACCGGCTCGAGCAGGTTGGCCGGGACGACCTTGACGCCGTTGTCGTAGGACGTGGTGTCGGTGATCGTCGGCTCCTCACCCTTCTGGAGTGCGACGACCATGGCGATCGTCTCCTCGACGAGCTTGCGGGTGTCCTTGTTGATCGTGGAGAACTGCTCGCCCGCCATGATCGACTTGACCGACTCGACCTCGGAGTCCTGACCGGTGACGACCGGGATCGGCTTGCCGGCGGCCTTGACCGAGGTGATGATCGCGCGGGCCAGGGTGTCGTTGGGCGACAGGACGCCGTCCAGCGCGGTGGACCCGGTGTAGGAACCGGCGAGGAGGGTGTCCATGCGCTTCTGCGCGTTCTCGGCCTTCCAGCCCTGGGTGACGGCCTGCTCGAAGCTCTGCTGACCGGAGACGACCTTCAGGGTGCCGTCGTCGATCTTCGGCTTGAGCACCTCCATGGCGCCGTCGAAGAACACCTTGGCGTTGTTGTCGTCGGGCGACCCGGCGAACAGCTCGATGTTGTACGGGCCGGCCGGCTTCTTCATGGCGAGGCCGTCGAGCAGGGCCTGACCCTGCAGCTGGCCGACCTTGAAGTTGTCGTAGGCGATGTAGTAGTCGACGTCGGCCGTGTTCGTCAGGAGACGGTCGTAGGCGATGACGGTGGCGCCGGAGTCCTTGGCCGCCTTGAGCTGGGTGCCGAGCTGCGCGCCGTCGATGGCACCGACGACGATGACCTTCGCACCCTTGGTGATCATGGCCTGGATCTGGTTCTGCTGCTCGGAGACGCCGCCGTTGGCGAACTGCACGTCGCCCTTGAAGCCGGCGGACGTGAGGCCCTCGTTGAACAGGTTCTCGGCGAGAACCCAGTTCTCCGAGGTCTTCTGCGGAAGGGCGATGCCGATCGCGGAGTCAGCGGGGAAACCGCCGGCTGCCGCGGTCGAGCCGGAACCCGATGCCTCGGGGGTGGCCTCCTCGGAGCGGCCGCAGCCGGTGAGAGCCAGACCCAGCGCCGCGGTGACGGCGACGGCCTTGGTGAGTGATCGCATGGTTCTTCTTTCTGTGGGGTGCGTTCGCGTGAACGCGGGTGGTGTTTGTGTCAGGTACTGCGGAGGTCGGATGCCGGGTCGCGGCGACCGAGGTGGTGGATCAGCCTTCGGTCTTGACGACCGTCGAGGTGTCGGTCACGGCAGCGGACGCGGGGTTGCCGGCATCCACGGCTGCGGGGGCGGCGGGGGCGGCTGCGGTCTTGTTCCGCATGAGCAGCCCGGTGATCGAGGGCTTGCCCTGCGACTTGTTGTAGACGTCGAACGCGACGGCGATGAGCAGCACCAGACCCTTGATGACCTGGGTGCGGTCGGCGCCGATGCCGAGCAGCTGGAGGCCGTTGTTGAGCACGGCCATGACGAGGCCACCGACGATGGACCCCACGACGGTGCCGACACCACCGGTGACTGCTGCGCCACCGATGAACACGGCGGCGATCGCGTCGAGCTCCCAGCCGACACCGTCGAACGGACCGGAGGCGTTGGAGCGGGCGACGAACATCATGCCGGCCAGCGAGGCGAGCACCGCCATGTTGGCCATGACGAAGAAGTTGACCTTCTTCGACTTCACACCGGAGAGCTCGGCCGCGTGCCGGTTGCCACCGACGGCGTAGATGTGCCGGCCGAGGATCATCTTGTTGGCCAGGAAGCCGTAGCCGATGACGAGCGCGACGAGGATCAGCCCGGAGACCGGGAAGCCCTTGCGCCCGGAGGCGATGATCATCATGACGCCCATGATCACCGCGGAGATGAGTGCCAGCCGCGTCCACATGACCCACGACTCCTCGACGTCGGCGCCGATCTTGGTGAGCTTGGCGCGACTGCGCAGGGCCCCGGCGATGATCGCGGCGCACCCGGCGATGCCGAGCAGCAGCGTGAGGTTGTTGTAGCCCGTGTTCGGGCCCCACTCGGGCAGCGAGCCGGCACCGATGACCTGGAAGCCCTCGGGAACGGGGACGGTGTTGGACTTGCCGATCCACTGGTTGAGGCCGCGGAAGATGAGCATGCCGGCCAGCGTCACGATGAACGCGGGGATGCCGACGTAGGCGACCCATAGGCCCTGCCAAGCGCCACACAGGGCACCGACGCCGATGCCGAGGAGGACCGCCATGGGCCAGGGCAGTCCCCAGTCGGTGATCGCCAGGGCGACGACGATGCCGACGAACGCGGCGATCGACCCGACCGACAGGTCGATGTGGCCGGCGATGATGACGAGCACCATGCCGATGGCCAGGACGAGCACGTAGGCGTTGCCCTGGATGATGTTGTTGACGTTGTCCGGGGTGAGCGTGAGGCCGCCGGTGCGCCACTGGAAGAAGGCGATGAGGGCGATCAGGGCAAAGATCATGCCCAGCTGGCGGGAGTCTCCGCCAACGATCTTCTTGATGACATTCATGTCTCGCGGGGTCCTGTCTGTCGTCAGGAGGCCACGGACGCGGTCGTCCGGGCCTTCGTCATCAGCTTCATGAGGGATTCCTGGTTGGCTTCCGCCTTGTCGAGCACACCGGTGATCTGGCCCTCGAAGAGGGTGTAGATCCGGTCCGAGAGGCCGAGCAGCTCAGGCAGCTCGGAGGACACGACGATGACGCCCTTGCCCTCGCTGGCCAGCCGCTGGATGATCCCGTAGATCTCGTACTTCGCCCCGACGTCGATGCCGCGGGTCGGCTCGTCGAGGATGAGCAGGTCCGGCTCGGTGAACAGCCACTTGGCGAGCACGACCTTCTGCTGGTTGCCACCGGACAGCTTCGAGACACCCTCGTCGACGTTGGGAGCCTTGGTGCGCAGGTTGACGCGGTACTCCTCGGCGTAGCGGTACTCCTCGCTGGAGTTGACCACCAGTCCCTGGGTGATCCGCTTGAGGTTGGCCGAGACCGTCGTCGTCTTGATGTCGTCGAGGAGGTTGACGCCGAGGGTCTTGCGGTCCTCGGTGACGTAGGCGATGCCCTCGTGGATGGCGTCGGCGACGTGGTGCAGGACGAGGTCCTTGCCGTCCTTGGTGATCGTCCCGCCGAGCACGGTGCCGTACGAGCGACCGAAGATGCTGCGCATCAGCTCGGTGCGGCCGGCGCCCATGAGGCCGGCGAACCCGACGATCTCACCGCGGCGGACGACGAAGGAGCTGTCCTTGCAGACGAGGCGGTCGGCCCGGGTCGGGTGCTGGACGCGCCAGTTCTTGACCTCGAAGAACACCTCGCCGATCTGCGGGGTGTGCTCGGGGAAGCGCGACTCGAGGTCACGGCCGACCATGCCTCGGATGATCCGGTTCTCGTCGACACCACCCTCGTCGACGCGAAGGGTCTCGATCGTCCTGCCGTCGCGGATGATCGTGATGGCGTCGGAGATCTGCTCGATCTCGTTGAGCTTGTGGCTGATCATGATGCAGGTGATGCCGCGCTGACGCAGCCCGTCCATGATCTGCAGCAGGTGCTGCGAGTCGCCCTCGTTCAGGGCGGCCGTGGGCTCGTCGAGGATGAGGAGCTTGACCTCCTTGGACAGCGCCTTGGCGATCTCGACGAGCTGCTGCTTGCCGACGCCGATGTCCTTGGTCTTGGTGAGCGGGTCCTCGGACAGCCCCACCCGCTCCATGAGCTCGGCAGCCATCTGCCGGGTCTTGAACCAGTCGATGACCCCGCCCTTGGAGGCGCGCTCGTTGCCCAGGAAGATGTTCTCGGCGATCGACAGCTCGGGGATGAGCGCGAGTTCCTGGTGGATGATGACGATCCCGTCGCGCTCGCTGTCGCGGACGTTGGAGTACTCGGCGAGCTTGCCGTTGAAGTGGATCTCGCCCGTGTAGGACCCCGTGGGGTGCACCCCGGACAGGACCTTCATGAGGGTGGACTTCCCGGCGCCGTTCTCACCGCAGATGGCGTGGATCTCACCACGCCTCACCGCCATGTCGACATTGGACAGGGCCTTGACCCCGGGGAACTCCTTGGTGATGTCCCGCATCTCGAGGATGTAGTCGGGCCGACCTGCGCCCGATCCCTCTGGTGATGTCATGTGTGCTCCTTTGCACAGCTTGAGTGGGGGTGATCCAGCACGACGCCAGCGTCGGTTGCCGAGTGTGCCAGAGCGGTGTGACGGCCTGTAGAGGCTGGAGCGAAGTGTCTACGCACGTTCTCAAATCGTCACCTTGAACCGGAGTCGTGGCGCTGTGGCGCCGGCCCCGGGTCCTACGACTTATGAAGTTTTATCGGACAATATCGTTGGGAATAACTCTTGTCAATGGCCTATTTCTGATCCTAGAGTCCTGTCATGGAGTCCGAGCAGCCCGCGTCGAGCCGTCGGCACCGCACCAAGGAGCAGGTGACGGCGCTGATCCGTCAGGGACCGCCCCCCACCAGGGCCGACCTCGGTCAGGTGACCGGCCTGTCGCGCAGCGCCGTGGCGGCCGTGGTCCAGGAGCTTCTCGACGAAGGCGTCATCGAGGAGGACCTCATTCCCCCGGGTGGGCGCGGCTCCGGTCGCGGACGCCCGTCGGCCATGCTCGTGCCGAGCACGCCCCGAGGCCACGTCGTCGCCATGGACTTCGGCCACAACCACGTGGCCGTGGCCGTCGCGGACGCCGAGGGACACGTCATTGCCGAGCGGTGGACCCACCTGGACGTCGACGGCCAGGCCCAGGCCTCGCTCGACGCCGCGGTCGAGATCGTCGGCGCCCTGCTCGACGACGCGGGCATCGCCGCGTCGGACATCCGGTGCGCTGCGGCCGGCATCCCCGCACCGATCGACTCGCACACCCACGAGATCCGCTCCATGTCGATCATGTCGGACTGGGTGGGCGTGAACCCGCAGGTCGAGCTGTCGCGCTTACTCGGGTGGCGCGTCGTCGTCGCCAACGACGCCGACATGGGAGCGCAGGGTGAGCTGCGCTACGGGGCGGCTCGCGGCATCCGCGACCTCGTCTACGTCAAGCTGGGCGACGGCGTCGGTGCGAGCCTGATCCTCCAGGGCCTGCCCTACCCGGGTGTCGACGGACTCGCCGGGGAGGTCGGGCACACCCAGGTCTCCGACCAGGGCGACTGGTGCCGGTGCGGCAACCGCGGCTGCCTCGAGACGGTCGCGTCATCGACCTTCGTCCACAGCCTCATGGCGGATGCCGGCCTGACGCCGCACGATGACGCCTTCCCCCTGCGCGATGCTGCCGAGCACCCAGCCGTCGCGCGCTTCGTCGAGGAGTCCGGGCGCACGGTCGGTCGCGTCCTGGCGGACCTGTGCAACTGGCTCAACCCGCGCGGCATCATCATCGGCGGGGAGCTGAGCACCGTGGGCAGCCCGCTGGCCGAGGGGGTGCGCGAGTCGATCAGGCGCTACACGCAGCCCGCGATCGCGCAGTCCGTCGAGGTGCGCATCGCCGAGCTCGGGCGCCGCTCCGAGCTGCTTGGCTGCGTGGCGGTGGCCTGCCGCGAGCTCAGCTACCGGCCCTGGGGTCGACCGCAGGTCTTGACGGGCTGACCCGCACCGCCTCCTCGACGAGGCGGACGACCTCCTCGGCGCACCCCCACGACAGGGTGACCCCGGCGCCGCCGTGACCGTGGTTGGTCACCACCGTCCGCCCTCCGACGTCGGATGCCGTGAGCGACACCTCGGGCGCGACCGGGCGCAACCCCACGCGGGGTCCGATCACCCGGGCCGCCGCGAGCGCGGGGACGGCGTCACGAACCCGCTGCACGATCGCCGCGTGCACCTGCGGGTCGGGTTCGGTGTCCCATGAACCGCTGACATCCGTTCCGCCGCACACGACCCACCCCGGGTGCGGCAGCACGTAGAGCAGGCCGTCCGGGTGGTCGTCGTCGATGAGCCAGCGGGTCAGCCCGGGGTTCTCCAGCAGCGCGACCTGGCCACGCGACGGCATCCCGGCGTCGTCGTCCACCAGGGCGCCCGACCGCAGCCCGGCCGCGACGACGACCACGTCGCCCTCGAGGTCGTCGAGGGAGCTCACGTGGGCCTGCTCGAACTCCACTGCGGCGTCGACGCACTGCGCCTCGAGCCACGGCAGGAACACGGGCATCGTCACGAGCGGAACGGTCGCGACCACTCCCCCGGTGGCACCCGGTGGCAGCTCGGCGGCCGACGCCTCGCGCCACGACGGGACGCTCGTGGTCCACCAGCGATCGGCCGACCCCCGCTCCACGAGCAGCCCCTCGCGCATCATCACCCCGGATGCCGGGTCGCTCGCCAGGTCGGCGAACCGGGTCAAAGCCACGGCGCCCCACGCGACCACGCGGTCCCGCGGCTCGACGTGGTACGGGAACCAGAGCCCTCCGGCCACCGCTGACACCGTCTCGGCGACCGGCTGGTCCCGCACGCAGCGCACCTCGTGCCCGGCGCGTGCGAGCTCGAGGGCACAGGTCAGCCCCACGACACCTCCACCGACGACCGTCACCTCTGCCATGAGGTGATCCTCGCGCATCGGTTCCCTCTCGGGGCCCTCGGTGTCAGGGTGAAGCCATGGACGAGCAGGCCCCCCACCCGGTGACCGGGCAGCTCTTCGACAGCCCGGTGCCACCGGGCACGGGGTGGCCGGGCGATCCGGCGACGGCCTCGACCCCTGTTGCCCGCACCGCTGCCGCGGTGAGGCGACTCGCCGCGGGGGCGGACGGCATCCCCGATCTCCAGGCGCGGGTCTCGGTGTGCCGAGCCTGCCCCCGACTCGTGAACTGGCGTGAGGACGTCGCCCGTACCGGCCGGAGGGCGTCGTTCGCCGACCAGCCGTACTGGGGGCGGCCCGGCCCGTCGTTCGGCGACCCGGACGCCGACGTGCTGCTCGTCGGGCTCGCACCGGCGGCCAACGGCACCAACCGCACCGGACGGATGTTCACCGGCGACCCCTCCGGTGACGTGCTGTGGGCCGCGTTGCACCGCACGGGGTTCGCCGCGCTGCCGACCTCGGTGAGCGCCGGGGACGGGCAGGCACTCACGGGCATCCGGATCGTCGCGGCGGTGCGGTGCGCCCCACCGTCCAACAAGCCGACCCCCACCGAGCGGGCCACGTGCTCGGCCTGGCTCGAACGCGACCTCGAGCTCACCGAGGCCTCGGGCCTGTGGGCGATCTTGTGCCTCGGGGCGATCGGCTGGGACGCCACCCTCGGCGCGGCCCGGGCGCTCGGGTGGGGGGTGCCGCGTCCGAAGCCGCGGTTCGGGCACGCGGCGGAGGCCACCCTGCGGACGCCGCAGGGGCGGGCGGTCCGGCTCGTCGGGTGCTACCACGTGAGCCCGCACAACACGTACACCGGGCGGCTGACGCCGAAGATGCTGGATGCCGTGCTGCTCTCGTTGCGCTCCTGACGGGCCTCTGCCCCTTCGACGGTAGGTGCGGTGCCCAGAAAGTTCTAGGCTGGCGACCATGAGTCAGTCGACCACCCGCGCCCTCGTCGTCACCCGCCCCGGAGGGCCGGAGGTGCTCGAGGTCCAGGACCGCGAGACTCCGGTACCCGGCCCCGGCGAGGCCCTGATCGCGGTCGCCGCGGCCGGCATCAACTTCATCGACGTCTACCAGCGCGAAGGCATCTACCCGACGCCGACCCCCTTCGTGCTGTGCCGCGAGGGAGCCGGTGTCGTCATCGCCGTCGGCCCTGACGTCGACGGCGTGGCACCCGGGGATCGCGTGGCATGGCCCTTCGCCGACGGCAGCGCAGCCAGCCAGGCGTGCGTCCCGGCTGACGGGCTCGTGACCGTTCCCGACGGAGTCGACCTCGAGACCGCCGCAGCCTCGCTCCTGCAGGGACTCACGGCCCACTTCCTGACCCGCAGCACCTTCCCGGTGGGCCCGGGCACGACCGCACTCGTGCACGCGGCTGCCGGCGGGGTGGGCCAACTGCTCGTCCAGATGATCAAGGCGCTCGGCGGAACCGTCATCGCCACCGCTGGCAGTGACGAGAAGTGCTCCACCGCCGCCGGGCTGGGCGCCGACCACACGATCAACTACCGCACCGTCACCGATCTGGCCGCCGCGGTCCGCGAGGCCACCGGCGGCACCGGGGTCGACGTCGCGTACGACGGAGTCGGCAAGGACACCTTCGACGCCTCGCTCGCCTCGCTGAAGCCGCGGGGTCTGCTCGCGCTCTACGGCGGCGCCTCCGGCCAGGTTCCGCCGTTCGACCTGCAACGACTCAATGCCGCAGGGTCGCTCTTCGTGACGAGGCCCAGCCTGCCCCACCACATCGCCACGCCCGATGAGTTGGCCTGGCGGGCCGGCGAGCTCTTCCAGTCCATCGAGGACGGCAGCCTGCGGGTGAGCATCGGGGGCCGCTACCCGCTGAGTGACGCCAGCACCGCCTACGCAGATCTCGAGGCACGACGCAGCCAGGGCAAGCTGATCTTCATCCCGTGACGCAGAGGTGCGGTGACGCAGGGGCTACCGTGACGCCATGAGTGACGTGACGATCCTGCACAACCGGAACTGCTCGACCTCGCGGTTCGCGACCGAGACCGCGGCCTCGGCCGGCGTGGCCGCCGACGTCGTCGAGTACCTGAAGAAGCCACTCGACGCCGCGGCCCTGGCCGACCTGCTCGACAAGCTCGAGGACCCCGCGACCGATCTCGTGCGCCGCGACGCGTTCTTCACCCAGGTCGGGCTCACCGACGCCGACGTGCAGACTCGCGAGCAGGTCATCGCGGTGCTCGTGCAGCATCCTCGACTGCTTCAGCGGCCCGTGCTCGTCAAGGGCGATCGGGCGATCATCGGCCGACCCAAGGACCGCGTGGCCGACTTCCTCGACTCCTGACCGGGCCGGCGAGCGACAGGCTCACCGCCCGCGCGTCACCACAGGACGGCGATCGCGGTGTTGAGCAGCGCCAAGGCACCCGCCGCGGTGACGAGCTGAGCCCGCTCGTCACCCTTCTTCGCCGTGGCCGCAGCGATCTCGGCGCAGGCCGCGACCGCGATGGCGACGAGGAGCTTGATTCCGACCTTGGCGTGGTTGACGTCGCCGTCGCCCATCTCGGCCAGACCGACGAGGAGCAGGCCGGTGACCAGCTGGGCCCGCGCGCCCCAGACCAGAGCGGGCGTGACCGTCCCACGGGCGACGAACACGGCGCTGCCGACGATCGCGGCCATGCCGAGCAGGTGGACGAGGACGAGCAGGTGTTCGACGATCTCCATGGGAGCAGCCTAGGAGACCACCGGGTCAGAGCAGACGCCGCCCCATGGCCCACGCCGTCAGCTCGTGCCGTGACGACAACTGCAGCTTGCGCAGCACCGACGACACGTGGGTCTCGACCGTCTTGACGGAGATGAACAGCTCCTTGGCGACCTCCTTGTACTGGTAGCCGCGGGCGATGAGGCGCATCACCTCGCGCTCCCGCGCGGAGAGCCGGTCGAGTTCCTCGTCGACCTCGGCGATCTCGCCGGCAGCCGCCCCGAAGGCGTCGAGCACGAACCCGGCCAGCCGCGGCGAGAACACGGCATCCCCGTCCGCGACGCGCCGGATGGCGGTGATGAGGTCGCGCGCCCCGATCGTCTTGGTGACGTACCCCCGCGCCCCGGCGCGGATGACCGCGATGACGTCCTCCGCGGCATCCGAGACCGAGAGCGCGAGGAAACGCACCGGCGCCCCCGCATCGGTCTCGACCCCGTAGGAGCCGCGGATGACGTCGGCACCACCGTTGCCCGAGCCACCGGGCAGGTGCACGTCGAGGAGCACGACGTCGGGACGCTCGGCCCGGATCACCGCGATCGCCGTGTCGACATCGGGCGCCTCCCCGACGAACTCACACGCGGCAGCCCCACCGGCGGCGGCCATCGCCTCGGTGAGCTCGGCACGGACCCCGGCGCGGAACATCCGGTGGTCGTCGACGAGCACCACCCTCACCGCGGGACGGGGCGAGCTGCCGGATGCTGCTGAGGTCGTGGTCATGGCTGTTCTCCTTGAAGGGGTGGCAGCCGCAGCTCCACCTCGGTTCCGTCGTCGCGGCGGCGCACGCGGGCGCTGCCACCGTGTCGTTCCATCCGCCCAAGGATCGACTGCCGCACGCCGAGTCGGTCGGCGGGCACGTCGTCGAAGTCGAAGCCGGCACCTCGGTCACGCACGAAGGCCTCGACCCCGGCAGGCCCGATCTCGACGTAGGCCGTCACCGGGGGGTGTCCGTGCCGCACGGCGTTGAGCAGTGCCTCGCGCATCGCCTGGGCGAGCGCCGCACCGTGCGGCTCGTAGGGGCGGTCGCCGGTGACGACCAGGTCGATCACCTGTCCGTGGAGGTCCTCGACCTCGTGGGCGACCTCGGTGACGGCCGCCGCCAGCGTGGACTGCGAGCCCTGGGGTCCGTCGTACAGCCACGACCGCAGCTCGCGCTCCTGGGCCCGGGCGAGGCGGGTGACGGCAGCGGCATCCCCCGACTGGCGCTGGATGAGGGCCAGGGTCTGGAGCACCGAGTCGTGCAGGTGCGCGGCGATGTCCGCGCGCTCGGTCGCGCGAGCGGAGGCCACCTGCTCGCGCCGGAGGTCGCCCCAGAGGCGTAGCGCCCAGGGGGCCGCGATGATGAGGGCGCCGACGAGCACCGCGATGGCCGCCAGGAGGGCGTCCCACACCGCCGAGATGGACTGACCGCGGGTCACGAGCACGAGGATGCCGGCCACGGTCAGCCCCACGCCGAGCGCGACCCGCATCCACCCGAACCGGTTGGTCCCCGAGCCGGAGTCGAGCCAGCGAGAGCGTTGGGCGTCGTCGAGGTTGGACCACGCGACGATCGCCCCGACCGCGATGGTGAACAGAGGGACGAGCACCGAGCCGATCAGTGAGCCGCCGAGCACCGGCAGGACGAGAACGCCACCGACGAGAACGAGCGCGACGCCGATGACGATGATCGACCCCCACCGCCGCCGATCGGATGGCACAGCCGCCTGATCGGTCGCGGCGTCGGCCAGGTCACCCTCGGGAGTCAGGGCCCACAGGAAGGCGTAGGCAACGACACCGGCCCCGCCGATGAAGGTGAGGATGACGAAGGTCCACCGCACCACCCGGGTCGACAGCCCGAGGTGGCGGGCCACGGCAGCGCACACTCCGGGCGTCCAGCCGCGGCCGCGCGCCCGCACCAGGGGCGGTCGTGGTGGGCCCGTCGGCCACCCCGTGCCCGCCGGCCCCGCGTCAGGGGTCGGCGGCAGCCCGGAGCGCGAGGGCGCTGCAGCGGGTTCGTAGGGTGTCGGCACCCCCCCATCCTGACGTACCCCGGGACGGTTGAGGACCCGGCCGGGGGTCGGTCTGGGGTGCGGTCAGGGGGTGCTCAGGGTCGACCCTCATGGCGGGAGGCCTGCGAGAAGGACGAGGCTGAAGACATGACGCAGAACCTGCCACCCACCGGCCCGCCTCCGAGCACACCCCCACCCGGTGCGCCGCCCGCCGGGACCTCCTTCCTGGACGACTCCTTCGGTCGGCTGCGCGCCAGCGGTCTCGTGCGTGACTCCGAGGCACGGTGGTTCGGCGGCGTGTGCTCGGGCCTAGCCCACCGACTGGGTGTCGACCCCATCCTCATCCGGGCCGCCGCGATCATCCTGACCTTCGTCGGGGGCGTCGGGCTCACGGCCTACGTGCTGCTGTGGCTGCTCATGCCCGACCGCCACGGGGTGATCCTCGCCGAGCGCGGCATCCGTCACGGCGACGTCGGGGCCATCGCCCTGCTCGTCCTCGCAGGGCTCCTCGTCTTCGGCGGCATTGCCTCCGTCGGCTCGGGCGACGGGTGGATCGCGCCGCTGTGGCTCATCCCGGTCGCCCTCGTCGCGTGGTTCGTCCTCAACCGGCGGGGCACGCTCGACGGACCGGCCCAGGGAGCCATCGGATCCGGGCCCTCCCCTGCCGCGCCCTACGGCCCGCCACCTCCCCCGCCCGCTTCCGTTCCCTACGGCGCGACCCTTCCCGTGTCCGCGCCCTACGGCGCGACCCCACCCATGTCCACCCCCACAGGAGAGACCATGTCCGCACCTCCCACCTCACCGCCCTACGGCGGGTACCGCGCTCCGGCCACCGGGCAGTACGCAGCCCCGTACGGAGGTCGGCCCACTCCCCCCGTGCCGCCGCGCCCCGTGGCTCCGCCCCCTCCGCCGAAGCCCCGCCGCCGCCGGCCCAGTGCCTTCATCGGGTTGGTCTCCCTCGGGATCGCCATCATCGGCATCGGCCTGGGCGCTGCCCTCGACGGCCCGACGGGCTTCCCCGGCAGTGCGCCCACCCTCGCGTACCTCATCGCCCTCACGGGGGTCAGCCTCGTGGTCCTGGTCCTGGGGCTGCGGGGCCGCGCGTCCGGCTTCAGCGGTTTCCTCGTGTTCGCCCTGTCCTTCCTGCTTGCGGTCTCCCTCATCGACGCACGGGTGCCCACCAGCGACGGTGTCGGTGAGCGCACGTGGAGCCCGGTGCCGGCCGCCGGGACGACGACCTTCGAGCTCGGAGCCGGGGATGCCGTCCTCGACCTCGACGGGCTCGTCACCACCACCCCCCGCACGACCCCCCAGACCATCGAGGTCGACATGGGCGCCGGCGAGCTGACCATCCTCGTGCCGGAGGGCCTCGACGCCCGGATCGACGCGAACGTCGGGTTCGGCAGCATCCGGCACACCGGCAGCACCGTCACCGACGTCGACGAGAACTCGGGCGCCGACCGCAGCACCTCCATGACGATCGGCGACACCCCCGTCGAGGTCATCATCGACGCCGAGCTCGGTCTCGGCCAGATCACCATCCAGGAGCAGTGATGAGCACGCCCAGCACGCCCGACGTCCCTCGCGAGGACACCCTCAGCAGCGCGGTCTTCGACGACGCCCCCTCCCCCACGACGGCGACGGCCCCGGCGTCCTCGGCCGCCACCGCCACCCCCACGGCCACCAGCCCGGTGCCACAGGCCCCGGCGCTGCCCGAGCCCACTTACCTGAGCGGTCCCGCACCGTTCGCGGTCGTGCTCGGCCTGCTCGGGCTGCTGTTCGCCGCAGCGACGCTGTTCGCCCAGCTCACCGACGTTGCCGTCCCGTGGACTGACCTCGGCCCGTGGACGGTCGTCGCGGCGGGCCTGCTCGTCGTCGTGGTCGGCGCGATCGGTCTGCGCGGCAGCCGAACCCGCGACTGACCCGTGACCTCAGGCGAGACCGACCGCGCGCAACGCCACGGGCACGCTCGCCACGACCTCGACCGACGAGAGGTCGTCCAGGGGAACCCACCGAGCGTCGGACGTCGACCCGCCCACGTCATGCACGACGGGGTGGGTCGGCCTGGCGCACCGGGCCGTGTGCAGCACCCGCACCGCGTGGTAGTCCTCCAGCCCTCGCGCGGACCGGCCCACCCAGTGCTGGGTCATGACGTCGATCAGCCGGACGTCGTCGACGACCTGGCTGGTCTCCTCGGCCACCTCGCGCACGACCGCTTCGACCGGCGACTCGCCCGGGTCGACGCCGCCGCCGGGCAGGTTCCACCGGCCGGCAGCACCGGTTCGCGGGGCCAGTTGCGTGAGCAGCAGGCGCCCCTGCTCCACGACGACCGCGTACGCCGCCACCCGCTGGTGCGGCACGATGTGCACCCGCTCGGCGCGCGACAGCCCCGGCCCCTCGGGCCCTACCGGGTCGTTCACCGACCCACCCTCCAGGGGAACCACGGCATACCGGAAGGTCAGGTCGCCGAGCACCCCCTCGACCGCCTCGACCTGCGCGTCCCAGCCGCGGGCCCCCAGCCCCGCGACCGGGTCCTCCCCGTGGGCCAGGGCGAAGCTCACCACCTCGCGCCCCGCGTGCTCCCCGACGACGGTGATCACCGCGGGACCGCCCCGGCCCTGCGGTACTCACCGAGCGTCGACGTGATGACCCCGGGCCAGTCCTGGGCAGGTCGGGAGGCCAGCAGGTGAGCGCGCATCCGCTCGCGCAGCGCCCGGTCGCCGGCCAGGTGGGCCAGGGCGCCGGCCAGGGCGGCGTCGCTGTCGGCCAGCAGGCCGCTCACCCCGTCCTGAACGACGTCGTCGGTGCCGGTGCCGCGCCGGGCGAGGATCGGCAGCCCCGCAGCCTGCGCCTCGAGCGCGGCGATGCCGAACGCCTCGAGCAGCGCCGCGCTGAGGTAGAGGTCCGCGCCCTGGTGCAGGGCCCTCAGCTCGGCCTTGGTCACCCGGCCGGGCAGGTCGACCCAGTCGAGCCCGAGGGTGCGCAGCCGGTGCTCCATGACCCGACGCTGCGGCCCCTCACCGACGATCGTCGCGCGCAGGTCGACCGCTGGGTCGAGCACGCAGCGGGCCTGCTCGAGCACCCGCAGCATCGCGAGGGGGCGCTTTCGCGACACCAACCGCATCGCGGAGACGACGTGCACGGAGCCGTCGTGGGGCGCGGATGCCGTGGCGTCGCCACCCGGGTGCCACCACGCGGCATCCACGCCGTTGGGCACTACCTCGACGCGGGCTCCGCGAGCGGCGTCGGACACCCGCTGGGCAGCCATCGACGACACGGCGCTGAGTGCCACGCCGCGTCCGGCCCAGCGGGCAAGGTGCCCGATCGCCCGGAACACCACGGCGGACCGCTCCAGGACGCAGTGGAACGTGGCCGCGACCGGCAGGCCGACGTCCAGCGCGACCGGCACGAGGTCGGTCGCGAAGGGGCTCACGACGCCCAGGTGCGCGTGCGCGACGTCGAACCCCCCGGCATCCAGCCGACGGCGGATCTCCGGCGGGGCGAACGGGTTGACGGGGATGCCGCCCGGCACTCCCCACGCGTGCCGGTGCACCGTGACGCCGTCGTCACCGCGTTCGGTCGCGCCGCCGCGCTCGCCGTCGGGCCCGGGGGTGGCCGTGAAGACCTCGACCTCGTGTCCGGCGGCCACGAGGTGGCGGGAGAGGTCGCGGACCTGGCTCTCGATGCCGCCGAGGCGCGGCGGGTAGCAGTCAGAGAGCATGGCGACCTTCACGAGCGGACAGCCTGCCATGCGCGAGGATGGGCGGCGATGTCTGCAACGATCGTGGCGTTCCACGCCCACCCCGACGACGAGGCCCTGCTGACGGCCGGCACGATGGCGCGCCTGGCCAGCGCGGGCCACCGCGTCGTCCTCGTGCTCGCCACCGACGGCGGGGCCGGGCTGGCAGCGGCCGAGCTGCGCGCCGACGGGCAGCTCGGCGGCCTGCGCCTGAACGAGGCGCGGCAGTCGGCGCAGGCGCTCGGGGTGGCCCGCGTCGAGTGGCTCGGCTACGCCGACAGCGGCAGCGGGCCGCAGCCGGAACCCGACGTGCCGGGGCAGGTGCGCTTCACCCGCGCCCCGCTCGAGGAGGCCGCCGAGCGACTCGCGGCGATCCTGCGCACCGAACGCGCGGACCTGCTCATCTCCTACGACGCCAACGGCGGCTACGGCCATCGCGACCACGTGCGGGTGCACGAGGTGGGCGCACGGGCTGCCGTGATCGCCGGCACCCCCCGCGTGCTCGAGGCCACGGTGCCGCGCGACACGATCGCCCGGGCCATCCGCGCGGTCGCTCGGGTCTACCGGTTCCCGGCCGAGTTCGACCCGACGTCGTTCGAGCGGGCCTTCACCGCCCGCGCCGACATCACCCACCGCATCGACGTGCGCAAGCACATCGTGGCCAAGCGGTCGTCGATGCGCGCCCACGCCTCGCAGGCGACCGGTGGTGGTGCGGCCGCGGTCGGCGAGGGTGGCCAGACCGGCGACCGGACCCTGGCCGCGTTCCTGCGCATTCCGCGGCCTCTCTACGATGTCGTCTTCGGCCGGGAGTGGTTCCGCGACCCCGCCCTGCCCGGCGGGGGGCCCATCCACACCCAGATCTTCGAGGGAGACGCGTGAACCCGCACGCACGCAAGGTGCTCCAGGGTGTGGTCGGGATCGGCCTCGCCGTGGCTCTGTTGTGGTGGGGCCTGCCCTACTTCGCCAAGACGACGTGGCACGACATCGGCACGGTCATCTCCTCGGTCCCCGTCAGCCACGCCATCGGCTTCCAGGTGCTCATGCTCGCCGGGCTGTGGTGCTACACCTTCACCATCACCGGTTCGCTGCCGGGGCTGACCCACAGCAAGGCACTGGTCGTCAACCTGTGCGGGTCATCGGTCTCCAACCTCCTCCCCGGTGGTGGCGCCGTCGGCCTCGCCGCCACGTACGCGATCTGTCGCTCGTGGGGGTTCTCCCGCCGCGCGACCTCGACCTCGGTCGTCGTCACCGGGGTCTGGAACGTCCTGGCCCGCATCGCCCTGCCCGTGATCGCGATCGCCGTCCTGTGGTTCAGCGGCGTCAGCCTGCCCGGGGCCCTCACCGACCTCGCCGTGGCCGGGATGCTCACGGGTCTGGCGATCCTCACGGCCCTGGTGTCGATCATCGCGAGCGAGCGGGCCGCTCAGGCCATCGGTCGCGGGTTGGATGCCGTGATCGGCCCGTTGGTGAGGCGCCGGCGCCCGGAGTCCACGATGCGGATCTCCGACCTCGTGACCGACCTGCGCGGCCGGATCAAGCACGTCGTGGGACACGCTTGGTGGTCGATGACCCTGGGGATGATCGGGTTCTTCGCCGCCTACTACGTGCTCTTCGTGCTCATCATGCGCAGCACCGGGGTGACGCTGCCCCTGAACCTGCTCTTCGCGGCCTACGCGATCGGCCGGTTGCTCACCACGATCGGCATCACCCCGGGTGGGTTGGGGGTCACCGAGGTCGCGACCTCGGTCGTGCTCGTCGGCTGGGGCGCCGATCCCGGTGGTGCCGCGGCCGGGCTCGTGCTCTTCTCGCTGTTCACCCACCTCATGGAGGTGCCGCTCGGGGCGCTGGGCTGGCTGCTGTGGACCCTCAGCCCGAAGACCGAGCCCCCTGCCGAGGGCGAGGAGCCGCTCTACGCCTGAGCGGTGCCCTCGCGCAGGAAGACCATCGCCATCGGCGTCTGCTGCGAGCCCTGACCGAGCGGGTTGTCGGCGAACATCTCCTCGAACCGGGTCCAGTCACCCGGCACGTCGGAGCCGAGGACGTTGCGGCCGATGTCGTTGGCGTCCATGATCACCGTGCCGCCGAAGGTCGAGCGCCACGGCTCGGGGACCCGCTCGCGGATCGCGGCACTGAGGCGCGCCGCCACGGCATCCGGGTCCTTCGGGGCCAGCTTCGCCGAGACGTTCGACGGGTAGGCGGAGTACTCCGTCGGTCCGTCGATGGCGTTGATCTGGTTGCCGACGAGCTCGTAGAACAGGCCCTTGCGCCCGATGACCTTGCCGATGGCGCCACCGGCCGAGGCGTAGAGCACCCGCGGCAGGCCGGCCTCCTGGATGGCGAGCTGCATGGTGAACGGGCTGCCGAGGCCGATTCCGGCGGGGGTGCGGGTCACATAGCGCGACAGCACGCGGGCCGGTCGACCGACCTTGATGTCCCAGACGAAGTAGGAGCGGCCCTGCGTGATCGCGACGACCTTCTCGGACAGGAAGAACCACCACGGTCCACGCGTCGCGGCCTCGTGGTCGGGGCCGGCGGCGGGCAGCCCGGCGAAGAAGGCGTCGATGTGCTCGAGCACGCGCGCGTCGAGGTCGTCGTCGCGGCTGAACAGCTCGGTGCGCACCGGGTAGCGGCGCACGTCCTCACCGAGGGAGGTCAGGAGGTCGAGGTTCTGCCCCTCGTTGGCCTCGTAGTCGGTCTTGACCCGGGCCGGCGCGGCGGTGACGTCGTCAGGATCCTCGTGCTCGTCGATGAACTCGCGCATCCACAGCTCGAGGTTGATCAGGCGCCAGAAGGTCATCGTGTCGACGTCGTTCGCGCCCTTGATCCAGCCCTCGAACGCCGCGATGACCTCTGTCTGGTTGACGTACGGCCGGTTGGCGAAGGACTCGCTGAGGAAGATGTTGTAGAAGTGGTTCTTCAGCCGCATGAACCACTCGCCCTGGGGGGTGGTGAAGCCGATCTTGTTGCGGCGCCGGTTGATCGACTCGGGGAGCAGGCCGCGGGTCGCGTCGCGCAGCACCCGCTTGTTCCAGCCGTCCTTGATGATCGCCTCGTCGGACAGGCTGAAGATGAACTTCAGCACCTCCTTGTCGAGGAACGGCACGCGCCCCTCGAGGGAGAAGCGCATCGTGTTCTTGTCCTCGTAGCGCAGCAGGCTCGGCAGCGAGTTGTGGAACAGGTCCTCGACGAGGCGCTTCTTGAGGTTGGCACCCTCGGAGCTGTAGCGCTCGTCGCGGTGGGCGGCGACGAACTCCCGGTTGAGCAGCTGGGTCGTCGGGATCGACTTCTTGAACTTGACCTTGGCCTTGAGCTTGAAGCGGCCCAGCCGGTAGAGCACGTCGAGGCTCTTCGCGAGCTCGGCGGCCGCGAGGGTGGCGCCCTGGGCGCGCAGCTGACGTAGGTAGACGAAGTAGTACGGGATGTAGCCGGCCATCATCTCGTCGGCGCCCTGCCCGTCGAGCAGGACGGTGACGTGCTTCGTGGCCTCGCGCATCACCTGGTACTGCGCGTACGGCCCCGAGGAGATGATCGGCTCCTCCTGGGTGCGGATGAAGTCGAGCAGGTCGGCCTTGAACTCATCGGCCGTCGGCAGGATCTTGTGCGCCTCGACGTGCCCCGTGCAGATGTCGAGCACTTCGTCGACGTACTTCTCCTCGTCGTTGATCGACCCGGGGAAGATCGCCGAGAAGGTGTTCTGCCGGGCGCCGACCGCACTGAGGGAGAGCGAGTCACCCTCGTTCAGCAGCTGGTTGATGATGACGGCGACCGCACTGGAGTCCAGACCACCGGACAGGCTGGTGCCGACGGGCACCTCGGACTGCAGGCGCAGCCGCACCGACTCCACGAGGCGGCGCTTGTACTCGGCGGCCGCGGCCTCGTCGTAGGGGCGCTGCACGGAGGCGAGCTCGAGCAGCTCCTCCTTCAGCCGGGTGAACATGCGACGTCGGATGCCGTTCGCGTCGGCTTCCAGCATCTCGCCCGGCGCGAGGCGCTCGATGCCCTCGAAGAAGGTCTCGGTGCCGTCCTCGTGGGCGCGGAAACGCAGGTAGCGGTAGACCGAGCGGTCGTTGACCCGCTTCTCGTAGAGGCCGCTCGCGAGGATCGGCTTGATCTCGCTGGAGAACAGCAGCGCCTCGCCCTCCCCGCTCGCGTTCGGGACCATGGCGACGTAGAGCGGCTTGATGCCGAAGTGGTCGCGGGCCAGGGTCAGCCGCTGCTCGTGGCGGTCCCAGATGGCCAGGCCGAACATGCCGTTGAACCGGTCGAACGCGTCGGCGCCCCACTGCGCGAAGGCCTGGAGGACGACCTCGGTGTCCGAGTCGGTCGTGAAGGTACGACCGAGCGCCTCGAGCTCGCCGCGCAGGTCGAGGTAGTTGTAGACCTCGCCGTTGTAGGCGATCGCGTACCGACCGTCGGCGGTGTCCATCGGCTGCTGGCCGTGGGCGATGTCGATGATCGACAGCCGCCGGTGCGCCAGGCCGCAGGGCCCGTCGACGCAGATCCCGTCCCCGTCGGGGCCTCGGTGCTGCTGGTGTGCGTTCATGCGCTGGAGCAGCGCGGGGTCGGCGGGGAGCCCGTGGTATCCGGCGATGCCACACATGCGTCTGGTCGGTCCTCACGTATCGGGGCTGGCGGTGGTGCCCACCCAGCCTGCCACGGATGCCGCCCGCGTCCGATTCCATCGGCTCGCCCGGGGTGAGCCGGGGCGTTGCATCAGGGCAGGTGGGAGTCCAACCAGGCGACGAGGTCGGCCGTGACCTCGTCACGGTTGGTCTCGTTGAAGATCTCGTGGCGGGCGCCCGGGTAGAGCGTGCAGGTGACGTCGAGAACCCCCACGGAGGTGTACTGCTCGGCCACGGCGCGCGGGCCCTTTCCGCCGTCGCCCACGGGGTCCTTGTCGCCGGCGATGAGCAGGATGGGCAGGTCACGGCGCACCCGCGCGACCTGCCGACGGTCGTTGATCACCTGGATCCCGCCGAAGAGGTCGACGAAGAAGCCGGAGGTGAAGGTGCGACCGCAGTACGTGTCGTCGACGTAGGCGTCGACCTCGGCGTCATCGCGCGAGAGCCAGTCGAACCCGGTGCGGTTGGGCTTGAAGGCCGCGTTGAACTGGCCGAAGGTCAGCTTGTCGAGCAGCGCGCTCACGTGGCGGGGGCCTCGCACCCGCTTCTCCAGCCGGGCCACACCGAGGCCGATCTTGCCGAGCGGGCCGGGGTCGCCGCCCGTGCCCGAGAGCACGAGGCCGGCGAGGTCCCGACTGTCCTCGATGACGTAGGTGCGCGAGAGGAAGGAGCCCATCGAGTGCCCGAGGAGGAAGACCGGTAGTCCGGGGTTCTCCTCCTGGGCGAAGCGGGTGACGGCGCGCATGTCCGCGACGACGGCGTCCCACCCGTTCTCGTCGGCGAAGTACCCGTGGTCGATCTCGCTCGCCGTCGAGCCGTGCCCGCGGTGGTCGTGCGCGTAGACGGCGTAGCCGTGTTCGGTGAGGGCCTGCGCCAGCCGGGCGTAGCGGGCCGAGTGCTCGGCCATGCCGTGGGCGATCTGGACGACGGCCTTGGGCGCACCGTCCGGCACCCACCGGTTCGTGTGCAGGGCGGTCCCGTCGCTCGCCGTGACCGTGGTCGTCGTGCTCTGCATCGGTGCCGCCTTTGGTTACCTGTGAGTATGCCGGGGACAGCCTGCCATGTCGCGGGCCTGCGGGGCAGTGACCCACACCTCAGCGGGACGGCCCATCACCTCGGCGGCAGTCGACGCAGACGGCGAGCCGCGGTGGGACTGGTGGCACGTCGGAGGTGGCGGGACCCTGCACCGTTGGGCACGGCGCGGCCACCGGCAGGATCGGCCGGTGGCCGGGCCAGCGCTCACCCCTCCTGCCTCACCAGCGACCCGGCGAGGAGCCCTGAGAACCATCGTGGTGCTCGGGTGGGGGTCACGGCATCCAACGAATCCGCGGAATTGCCCATCTCCCAGGCCTCAGAGCTTGCCGACGATCCAGGTGCCGTAGGTCGTGGTGAGGGTGGAGTTGCCGTAGCTGGTGTGGATCGCTGCACTGCGGGTGGGGTCCTTGTGGGGCGCATCGCAGGCCCAGTCGCCCTTGGAGCAGTACGAGACGATGCGCGACCCCAGACCGCTCATCTGCCCCGCTCCACGGTCGATGAGCACCCCGCCACCGATGCCGGTCCCCCGGTTGTGCGACTCGTAGGGGCGCCGCACCGGGTCACCCGTGAGGTAGACCGCGGCGATGCGGCTCTTGGCGCCGCTGGTCAGCTTGTTCGGGTTGCTGTTCGACGTGACGTCGCCGACCACGTGCGCGCCCTGCGAGTAGCCGATGAGCACGGTCCTGGAGGATGGGCACAACGTGGCGAGCCGGTTGAGCTCTGCGGCCAGCCGGGCCTTGCCGGTGTCCAGGCTGGAGAAGTACGCGAGCCCACCGAAGCCGATGGCGGCCGGGTACTTCAGCCCGACCGTGCGCACCGACTTCGAGGTCCCACTGGCGACCTTTCCCGCGACCCCGGACATCAGGCCGAGGCCACCGGAGGAGTACACGTTCGTCGTTCCACCGGTGCCGGCGGCCTCGTTCGACCCGCGCGTGACGATCGTGATGACGTTGGCGCAGGTGAGCGTGGAGTTGGTGGCGGATGCCGGAACGGCGGCGGCCTGGGTCGCGACCGCCGCGGCGACGACGGCGGTGGCGGCCAGGACGCGACGCCTCGTGCTGGTGACCTTCATGGTGCTCTCCTTCGAACGACCGGCGCCGGCCCGGTGTCGGGCAGTCATCACGGTGCGCCGCCCATCGGGCCGGCGCGGGGCCAGCGTCGCCGGGCGCGGCCCGCCCCGGCATCCCACGAAACCGCAGAAACAGCCTCTTGGATCCAACGAAAGCGCGGAAGTCGCTCGGATTGACGCGCTGTGGCCCCGGACGGCCCTGAGCACCCTGCGTCGTGGTGGAGGATGCAGGGGACGAACGAACGCACAGAACTGCGGGGAGGTGAGCGATGACCGTCATGACCGATGCCCAGACGGGCACCGACGCGGCGACCCTGCCACGGGCCGAACGTGCCATCGGCCTCTTCGTGGCCGGCCTGCGCCTCGCCACCCTCGCCCAGATGCTCCCGTCCCTGGTGGCTGCTCTCGACCAGGGCGAGCACCGGGCCCTCACCGCGGTGACGTGGGCAGTCGCCAGCGTGATGGCGCTGGCCACCGCAGCCGTGTGCGTGGTGCGACGCCGGCCGCCGGGCACCGCGTGGGCGTGCCTCGACACCGCCGTCGCCGTCGGCCTCATCCTCGTCGGACTCGTCACGGTGCCGGTCGAGCTGCGCACGGGCAGCTGGATCGGCTTCCAGAGCGCCTACTCGCTCTCGGTCGCCGGCTCGCTCGTCGGGGTGCGCGACGTGCGCATCTGGGGGGCACTGATCGGTGCCCTGGTGGCCGCCCGCGCCGTGTACGTGCTGCCGATCATCTCCACGGCTGCTGACGTGCCTACGGTCGTCGGCGAGCTGTTCACCATGCTCGGCCTCGCACCACTGGCCTGGTTCGGTGTCGGCACCGTGCTGCGCATCGCGCAGGATGCCGACGAGTCCAGGGCGTACGCGGCCCGCCTCGCCCGTGAGGACGAGGAACGCAAGGCTCGGGCCGCGATCCACAACGGCACGGCGCTGATGAAGATCCTGGTCGACCAGGGCGCGCTCGGCGCCGTCGACAGCCGCACGCCCTCGCAGGTCTGGGTCCAGGCCGCCACCGAGCTCAACCGCATGCGCGCCTACCTCGCCGGAGGCCCGGGGCAGGCCGGCGACGAACCCCACGACCTCGCCGAGCTCGTCGAGAACATCGCGACGGAGTTCGCCGACCTGCCCCTCGACGTCGTCCCGGACCTCGCCCGGGGAACCACGCTGGGCTCGGAGGCGACCGATGTCGCGACCGCGCTGCGCAGCATCCTCATCAACGTGCGCCAGCACGCCAACGCGACCCGGGTCGTGCTGCACGCCGAGGAGCTCGAGGACACCCCCGGCTGGGCGGTCACCGTGCACGACGACGGGGTCGGCTTCGACACCCGTGAGACGACCTACGGAGTCGGCATCCGCACCCTGACCCTCGACCAACTGAGCCCGCACGGAATCGAGACCACGATCGACAGCGTCCCCGGAGTGGGCACCACCGTCACCCTGACCAGAGAGGGTGACCGGTGACCGACCCCGAGCAGAGTTCCGACGTCCGGTTCAGCCTCGTCGACGACGCCACCGCCGTGCGCGAGTCGCTGTCGGTGCTGCTGCCCGACCTCACCTTCGTCTCCAGCCACCCCAGCCTCGAGGACTTCCTCGCCGCGGCCCCGCGCGCCGACGTCGTCATCCTCGACCTGCACCTGGTCAACCTGCGCCAGCCCGACGCCGCGCAGGGCGTGGCTGCCATCCACGCCGCCGTGGATGCCGGGTACCGCGTCTGCGTCTACACCCAGGAGGAGCGCCGCTTCGTGCTGGCCTCGTGCCTCGCGGCCGGTGCGACCGGGGTGGTGTCGAAGTCGTCAACCCTGGCCGAGACGCGCACGGCGTTCCTCGCCGTGTCGCGCGGCGAGCTCGTGGCACCGCCGAGTGTCACCGGGCTCATCGAGGCGCTCGTGCGCCGTGGGCGGGTCACGGTGCTCAACAAGCGCCAACGCGAGGTGCTGGCCGGGCGGGCCCGTGGGCTCACGTACGCCGAACTGAGCCGGACGTTGTACCTGTCGGAGTCGACGCTGCGCGGCTACTGGCGCGACCTCTCGGGGGTGGTGTCGAGCTACCTGCAGGACTCCTCGCCCGGTGACATCGAACGAGCCCTGGGCCTTGGCCCCGGCGACCTCGTCGACCACTGGCCGACGCGCTCAGCAGCCGACGACCTCGACTGAGTCTGAGTTCCGACCGGCGCGGTCGCGCAGCGGTCGTCTGAGCCGTCGAGAGTAGGCGAATCGCCGTGTGGCAGGACTGCCACACGGCGATTCGCCTACTCTCCACTGGGGCTACTCCCACTCGATGGTGCCCGGCGGCTTGGACGTGATGTCCAGGACCACCCGGTTGACCTCGCGCACCTCGTTGGTGATGCGGGTCGAGATCTTGGCCAGCACCTCGTAGGGAACACGGGTCCAGTCAGCGGTCATCGCGTCCTCGGACGACACCGGGCGCAGCACGATCGGGTGACCGTAGGTGCGCCCGTCGCCCTGCACCCCGACCGAGCGGACATCACCGAGCAGGACGACGGGGCACTGCCAGATCGAGCGGTCCAGGCCCGCCGCGGTCAGCTCCTCGCGGGCGATGAGGTCGGCCGCACGCAGGATGTCCAGGCGCTCACCGGTGACCTCGCCGACGATGCGGATGCCGAGGCCCGGGCCGGGGAACGGCTGGCGCCAGACGATGGCCTCCGGAACCCCCAGTTCCAGACCGACCTGACGGACCTCGTCCTTGAACAGCAGCCGCAGCGGCTCGACGAGCTTGAACTGCAGGTCGTCAGGCAGGCCGCCGACGTTGTGGTGCGACTTGATGTTGGCCGTGCCCGTGCCGCCGCCGGACTCCACGACGTCGGGGTACAGGGTGCCCTGCACGAGGAACTCGACGGGGTGGTCGTCCGAGCCTGCGTGCGAACCGACGACGTCTCGTGCGGCCTGCTCGAAGACCCGGATGAACTCACGACCGATGATCTTGCGCTTCTCCTCGGGGTCGGACACCCCGGCCAGGGCCGTGAGGAAGCGCTCCTTGGCGTCGACGACGACGAGGTCGACCCCCGTGGCTGCGACGAAGTCCTGCTCGACCTGCTCGGCCTCACCCGAGCGCAGCAGCCCGTGGTCGACGAACACGCAGGTCAGCTGGTTGCCGACGGCCCGCTGGACCAAGGCTGCGGCCACCGACGAGTCGACGCCACCGGACAGGCCGCAGATGACGCGCGCGTCACCGATCTGCTCCCGCACCGACGCCACGAGGTCGTCGACGACGTTCGCAGCCGTCCACTCCCCCGTGAGACCGGCGCCGCGCAGCAGGAAGTTCTCGAGCACCTGCTGGCCGAACGTCGAGTGGAGCACCTCGGGGTGCCACTGCACCCCGTAGAGGCGACGCTCGTCGTCCTCGAAGCCCGCGACGGGCGCCCCTGAGGTCGTGGCCGTCACCGTCATCCCCTCCGGTGCGGCCGACACGGAGTCGCCGTGGCTCATCCACACCGACTGCTCGACGGGCTGGCCGTTGAACAGCGTGGACGTGCTGTCGAGGATCGTGGCGGGGGTCGCCCCGAACTCGGAGAGCCCCGTGCGCTCCACCGTGCCGCCGAGCGCCTGGGCCATCGCCTGGAAGCCGTAGCACATGCCGAAGACCGGCACCCCGGCCTGCAGCAGCGCCGGGTCCAGGCTCGGTGCGCCGTCCTCGTAGACCGACATCGGCCCGCCGGAGAGGATCACGGCGGCCGGGTCCTTGGCCAGCATCTCGGCCACGGGCATCGAGTGCGGCACGACCTCGCTGAAGCAGTTGGCCTCACGCACCCGTCGGGCGATGAGCTGGGCGTACTGCGCCCCGAAGTCGACGACGAGCACCGGACGGTCGGCAAGGTGGGTGCTCTCGGGCTGCGTGCTGGGGGTCTCGCTCACCCGCACAGGTTACTGGCGCGCCGCCGCCAGTTCGGACTCGACCTGTCCGGCGACGCGGCGCTCGACCCAGAACGACAGGAAGGGCACGCAGCCGGCCAGCATGACGAGCACCATCTTCGTCAGCGACCAGCCGACCTTGAACCCGAGCAGGGCGGTGGCGACGAGGTAGACCATGTAGATGAAGCCGTGCGGCTGGGGCCACCAGTACAGCGGGTTGTCCTCACCCTTGAGCCCGAAGCCGTAGGACAGCACCATCTCCACGACGAGCACGAGCAGACCGACGCCGACGATGAAGGCCATCACCTTGAAGAAGGTCAGCCGCGAGCGGGCCCCCTCGACGTCGTCGATGGTGTGGGTGCGGGAGTCAGGCGTCGTCACGGGACCCAGTATCTCCCGGCGCCTCGAGCCGCTCTTCACGGCGGGTCTCCTCACGCACCATCCGGAACCACACCCAGAGAGCGAACAGCGCGAAGACCCACCACTGCACGGCATACGCGGCGTTGCGCCACTGGATGCTCGTGTCCGGCAGCGGCGTCGGCACCCTGGTCGGCTGGTCGGCAGCCTGCGGGGTCTCGGACTCCAGGAAGACGAAGGCGTTGTACAGCTCTCCCGGCCAGGTGTTGACGAGCAGGGACAGGTCCACCGACCCGATCTCCCCCGCGGCCACCGGCACGGAGGACGGCGACTCCCCGGGCGCCAACCCACCCGCGATGGTGAGGGAGCCTGACGCGGGCGCCCCGGCATCCGCCGGGTCTGTGACGAATCCGCGCACGACCGGAAGCGTCGCCCCCGAGCCCTCGACGACGAAGGGCGTGAGCACCCACGACCCGGCCACGCCGTCGAGGCGCCGATCCGGCACGAGCAGCTGACCCTCGGGTGCGTAGCTGCCCTGCGCCGTCACCGGGCGCGAGGACAGGTCACCGCGAAACGGCGCGTGGGGCTCCAGCACCGAGGTCAGCGCGGTCGGCTCCTGGGCACGGGCCGCCTCGACGGCCTCGCGGTACGAGCGGCTCTCGGCGACCCCGAGCTGCCAGCGGCCGAGGAAGGCGAAGGCGATCCCCACGACCACCACGAGACCGAGGAGGCCGAGAAACCGAGGCCGAAGGGCGGTCCGCAACACGCCATCGAGGCTACGTCACCGCGGAAACTCGGTGGCCGAGGGGTGGCGGCGGCGCCTAGCGTGGGCGGGCGATGTCCCCTCACCCCTGGCCCTACGCGACCGCCCCCGACGCAGCCCCGCCGCTGGACGCCGACCGCCTCATCCTGTGGCTGGCCCGGCACCAGTGGCGCACACTCGTCGGCGGGGTGCTCTTCGGCGTGCCGTGGATGCTCTCGATCGCCTTGGTGCCGGCGGCCATCGGCAAGGCCGTCGACGACGGACTGGTCGCCCGCGACCCCCGCGCGCTCGTGACGTGGGCTGCGGCGATCATGGGTCTCGGGCTGGTGAGCGCGGTGACGACGAACGGTCGGCACTGGTTCGCCGTGCGCAACTGGCTGGTGTCGTCGTTTCGCACGGCGGTCGTGACCGAGCGCGCGGTGCGGCGGGCCGGGCCGGCCGTCACCCGGCAGATGCCGGCCGGCGAGGTCGTCACGAGCTTTGCGAGCGACTTCTGGCGCATGGGTGAGGTCTTCGACGTCACCGCCCGCCTGGCCGGCGCGATCGTCAGCTTCATCGTCGTCTCGGCGATCCTGCTGCGCGGCTCGGTGCTGCTGGGCGTCATCATGCTCGTCGGCGGTCCGCTGCTGCTGGCGTCACTCGCCCTCGTCGTGCGACCGCTGCACCGGCGCCAGCAGGCACAGCGGGAGGAGGCCGGGCAGCTCACGGCACTCGGCGCCGACACCGTCGCCGGGCTGCGCGTTCTGCGTGGCATCGGCGGCGAGGACACCTTCCTCGCCCGGTATGCGGCGCAGTCGGAGCGGGTGCGTCTCGCCGGGGTTCGCCTCTCGCCGGTGCAGGCGACGTTGGATGCCGCCCAGGTGCTGTTGCCGGGGATCTTCGTCGTCGTGGTCACCGGCATCGGCGCCCACCTGGCCGTCGCCGGGGAGATCACCCCCGGTCAGCTGGTGGCCTTCTACGGGTACACGGCGTTCCTCACGATGCCGCTGCGCACGGCGACGGAGTTCGTCGACAAGCTGACCCGCACCCGGGTGGCTGCGCGCCGGATCGTGAAGATCCTCACGATCGAGCCCGACCATGCACCGGCCGGGCGTACCTCCGGTGACCTATTGGTCGATGTCGGTACGCAGGCCGGGCGTACCTCCGGTGACCTATTGGTCGATGTCGGTACGCCGGAGGTGGACGTGATGGCGGACCTGGCCGACGCGGCATCCGGCGTCGTCGTCGCTCCCGGGCAGTTCACCGCCCTGGTGAGCGCCGACCCCGAGGACACCGCGCAGATCGCCCAGCGCCTCGGCCGGCTGCTGCCCGGGCGCCACGGCGTGCGTTGGGGCGACGTCGACCTCGACGACCTGCCGATCGAGCGGGTCCGCTCGCTGGTCGTCGTCTCCGGTGCCGACCCCCACCTGTTCAGCGGGCCGGTGCGCGACACCCTCGGCGGCGCCGACGACGCCGCGCGCGAGGTCGCGGTGCACGTCGCGAGCGCCTCGGATGCCGTCGACTCCCTCGACGGCGGCCTGGATGGCGAGCTCGAGGAGCGCGGCCGGGCGCTGTCCGGCGGGCAGCGCCAACGTCTCGCCCTGGCGCGGGCGGTGCTGCGTGACCCCGAGGTGCTCGTGCTCGTGGAACCGACCAGTGCCGTCGACGCCCACACCGAGGCCCGCATCGCCCAGCGACTTGCCGCGCACCGTGCTGGGCGGACCACCGTCGTCGTCACGGCGAGCCCGCTCCTGCTCGACACCGCGGATGCCGTGCTCTTCGTGCAGGGCGGCACGGTCACCGCCACCGGGCGCCACCGCGACCTCCTGCGCACCCACCCGGCCTACCGCGACGTCGTGCTGCGGGGTGAGGACTGATGTCACCGCTCCTCGGCCGCACCGACCACGCGGCGCGCACCCTGCCCATCGCGACGAATGCGACGGTGCGGGCCCACAGCAAGGAGCTCCTTCGCCACCACCTCGGTCCCCTGACCTGGGTGCTGCTCTGGCACGGCATCGCCGCCCTCGTGGCCCTGGTCGGCCCGTGGGTCGTCGGCCAGGTGGTGCAGGAGGTCACGACCGGGTCGCCGAGCCTGCGCCGGGTGGACGTCCTCATCGGGCTGCTCGTCGCCGCGATCCTCGCCCAGACGGTGCTCACCTGGGTGGCCAGACGCGCGTCGTTCGTGCTGTCCGAGCGCATCTTCGCCCGCCTGCGCGAGGACTTCATCACCTCGTCGGTGCGCCTGCCCCTGTCGACGGTCGAACGCGCCGGCACCGGCGACCTCGTGGCACGCACGACCAACGACATCGACTCGCTGGCGCACATCATCCGCTTCGGCATCCCGGCCATCGTCGTGGCGATGACGACCGTGACGGCCACTGGGGTCGCGGCCCTGCTCACCTCCCCGCTCGCGGCGCTCGCGCTGCTGACGGCGGCTGCCGTGCACGTGCCGACGTCACGGTGGTACCTGCGCCGCGCCGGCGACGGCTACCTGTGGGAGCACGCCTCCTACGCCCGGCTCAACGGGGTCGCGTCGGAGACGATCGAGGGTGCCGGCACGATGGACGCCCTCGACCTCCAGGGCGCCCGCGGCCGTCGCTTCCAGGAGGCGATGGACGAGTGCGGCGACGCCGAGGCCTACACGCTCGGACTGCGCCTGCGCTGGTTCCCGTGGCTGGAGATCGGCTTCTTCCTGCCCATCGCCACCTCGGTGCTCTGGGGTGGGTGGCTGGCCTGGGAGGGCCACATCTCCATCGCGGCGGCCACGGCCGTGACGCTCTACGTCCAGCAGCTGCTCGACCCGCTCGGCGAGCTCATCTCCTGGCTCGACGAGATCCAGTTCGCGGCGACCTCGCTGGCTCGCATCCTCGGGGTGGCCGAGGTGCCGCCCGACCGGGTCGCCTCCGGGGCCCAGCCCGTCGGGGAGCGGATGGAGGTCGACGACGTCCGCTACTCCTACCGCCAGGGCCGCGACGTGCTGCACGGTGTCTCGCTGCGCCTCGAACCCGGCGAGCGGCTGGCCATCGTCGGCCCGTCGGGTGCGGGCAAGTCGACCCTTGGGCGCCTGCTCGCCGGCATCGACGGGCCGCGCACGGGACGGGTCACCGGTGGTGGCGTCCCGCTGGTCGACCTCGAGCTGCCGGTGCTGCGCGGCGAGGTGGCCCTGGTGACCCAGGAGCACCACGTGTTCGTCGGCACCGTCGCCGAGAACCTGCGGCTGCCCCGCCCGGACGCCACGGATGAGGAGCTGCACGAGGCGCTGGCCGCGGTGGATGCCGCGGGGTGGGTCGCCGCTCTCCCCCACGGTCTGGACACCGTCGTCGGCTCCGGTGGGCACCCACTCACCGAGGCGCAGGGACAGCAGCTCGCGCTGGCACGGCTCGTGCTGGCCGACCCGCACACCCTCGTGCTCGACGAGGCGACGTCGCTGCTCGACCCGCGCGCGGCCCGCCACCTCGAGCGCTCGCTCGCGGCGGTGGTCGACGGTCGCACGGTCGTCGCCATCGCCCACCGGCTGCACACCGCGCACGACGCCGACCGGGTCGCCGTCGTCGAGGACGGCGTGATCAGCGAGCTCGGCTCACACGACGAGCTCATCGCACGGGACGGCTCCTACGCGGCCCTGTGGCGCTCCTGGCGCGACGAGGCCTGAGCGGGCCTGAGCAGGCGACAGCCCGGTCAGCGTGAGGTGAGCTCGAACTCGTTCGCTGCGCGCTCGGTCGAACCGTCGCCGTCCCCCGCGTCGGAGAACGCCCCGTCGACGGCCCGACGGCGGCGCACGACGAGCCACACCAGCGCTGCCGCGAGCGACACGACGACGGCAGTGCTCACCGGCGCGATCCACTGCTCGATGACTGCGTAGTTCTCACCGAGCTGGTAGCCGGCGGCGATGAACAGCGCGTTCCAGATCCCACTCCCCGCGGCGGTCAGCGCCGCGAACCGCGGCGCCGGCATCCGCTCGATCCCTGCGGGCACCGAGACCACCGACCGCACGAGCGGGATGAAACGCCCGAAGAACACGACCGCGCGGCCGTGCTTGGCGAAGAACCGGTGCCCGCGGTTGAGGTCGGCCGTGCTCAGCAGGAAGAACCAGCGGCGACGCGAGAGGTCGAGCAGCCGTTCGTAGCCGAGCGCCCGCCCCAGGCCGTAGAGGATGAACGCACCCACGACGCTGCCCACGGTCGCGGCCGCCCACGCGAGCACCGGGTCGAGCCGACCCGTCGCGGCCGCGTAACCGGCGAACGGCAGGATCACCTCGGAGGGGATCGGCGGCAGCACGGTCTCGAGCGCCAGCAGGGCCCCGACGCCCAGTTCGCCAACGGACTCGATGAGGTCGATGACGGGTTCGGTGACAGCCTGCATACGACACAAGGCTACGGAAATCCCCGACGCTCCTCCAAATCCCGACACGACACGACGTCGGATGCCGTCAGCGGCCCACCAGCCGGATCGTCACCTCGAGCGGGTCGTCGTCACCGACTCCCTCGGCCGTGCGGACCGCCTTCTTCACCGGGAGGACGTAGGCCCCCTGCTCGGTCGACGGGAACAGCGAGGTGAGCCAGGTCGTCGAGCCCACGGTGACCTCGACCCGCACCGACCCGAAGCCCCCGGTGGCATCCCCGACGACCTCGTCGACCTCGTCGCTGACGTCCTCGGGCACGGTGACGAACCGCCACGCGCCGCCCTTCCACTGCCACAGGCTCGTCGTGAAGGTCCAGCCGTCCGGGGGAGCGCTCATGCCCCCATGCTGGCCCGGCCCACTGACAGCCCCACCGGCACCGGCCCCGTCACCGGCACGCGCCGCGGGAACCCGGCCGGAACGGCCGGGTGAGCGGCAGCGATCGGTGCGAGCACGGCATACGGCTCGTCCTGCGCGGGCCGCGGGTCGGCGTCGCCGCGGTTCGGCCACAGCGACATCGCCCGCTCCGCCTGCGCGGTGATGGTGAGCGACGGGTTGACCCCGAGGTTCGCCGAGACTGCGGCCCCGTCGACGACCGAGATGCCGGGGTGCCCCCAGACGCGGTGGTAGCCGTCGACGACGCCGCGTTGTGGCGAGGAACCGATCGTCGCCCCGCCGAGGAAGTGCGCCGTCATGGGCACGTCGAACACCTCGAACCACGAACCCCCGGCAGCGGTGTACTCCCCCGTCGCCTCGGCCAGTCGCCCGGCAAGCGCCTGCATCGCCTCGTGCCCCTCGGGGATGTACGTCGGGTTCGGGGTGCCGTGGCCCTGCCGCGAGGTCAGGCCCGGCCGCCCGAACAGCCCGCGCCGGCCCGACACGGCGAGGGAGTTGTCCCTGCTCTGCATGACCAGCCCGATGACCATCCGCTCGCTCCACCGGCGCGCCATCGGCATCATCCGCAGGAAGCCCCACGGGTCGCGCCCGATCTGGCGTGCGAGCTCGAGCCAGCGCGGCCGTCCGGTGCCACCGGGCACGGCCACCGTCGCGAGCAGCCCCATCGCGTTCGAGCCCTTGCCGTAGCGGCAGTTCTCGACGTGGGTGTGCTCGTCGACGTGGAAGGACGACGTGATCGCCACGCCCCGGGTGAGGTCGACCTCGGCGGGTGGCACGCGCTGACTCATCGCCCCGAGCAGGGCCTCGGAGTTGGTGCGGGTGCGCTTGCCGAGGAAGGGCGAGAGCCGCGGCAGCTCACCGGCGTCGCGCATCGCGTGCAGCAGCGTCTGGGTGCCCCACGCCCCCGCGGCCACGACGACGTGCCGGGCCGTGACGACCTCGACGTCGCGCCCACCGACCGGCCCGGTGCGCTCGTGCAGCACCCGGTGCACCGCGGGCCGGCCACCCGCGGTCGACCCCGGCACCTCACCGAGGCGGGTGACCGTGCGCATCGCGCGGATCTCGACCCCGAGGTTCTCGGCCAGGGCCAAGTAGTTCTTGCGCAACGTGTTCTTGGCGCCCACCCGGCATCCGACCATGCAGTTGCCGCACTCGGTGCACCCCGTGCGCCGCGGCCCGGCGCCGCCGAAGTACGGGTCGTCGACGCTCTCGCCGGGGCGGCCGAAGTAGACCCCGACCGGGGTCTTGCGGAAGCTGCTCCCCACGCCGAGGTCGTCGGCGGTGCGCCGCATCACCTCCTCGACGACACCCTCGCAGGGGTTGGTGACCACCCCGAGCATGGCGCTCGCGGTCTCGTAGTGCGGGGCGAGCTCGGCCTGCCAGTCGGTGATGTCGCTCCACTGCTCGTCCTCGAAGAAAGGGCGCGGCGGCACGTAGAGCGTGTTGGCGTAGTTGAGCGAGCCACCGCCGACCCCGGCACCCGCGAGCACGACGACGTCGGGCAGGCGGTGGATGCGCTGGATGCCGTAGCAGCCCACCTGTGGCGCCCACAGGTAGCGGCGCACGTCCCACGACGTCTCGGGGAAGTCCTCGTCCTCGAAGCGCTGGCCGGCCTCGAGCACGAGCACGCGGTAGCCCTTCTCGGCCAGCCGCAGGGCCGACACTGCTCCGCCGAAGCCGGAGCCCACCACGACGACGTCGACGTCGACGTCCGCGTCGGGCGTCACGGCCGCGTCGGGCGTCACGGCATCCTCAACGACTTCATCACCTTCAGCGCGCCGGTCAGCGCGCGGGCGAACCCCTGGTCACTCATCCCGGCGAACGGGGCGATGCCGATGAGGTGCTGCGCCGAGACGTTCTGCGACTCGGTGTACTTCAGCAGGCCCTCGCGGCCGTGGCGGCGCCCGAGGCCCGAGGACTTCATGCCGCCCATCGGCGCACCGACGCTGCCCCACGCGGCGGCGTAGCCCTCGTTGACGTTCACGGTCCCGGCCTGGATGCCGGCCGCGATCGCGCGCCCGCGGCGCACGTCACAGGTCCACACCGACGCGTTGAGGCCGTACTCGGTGTCGTTGGCCAGGCGCACCGCTTCGTCGTCGGAGCGCACCCGGTAGAGCGAGACGACCGGGCCGAAGGTCTCCTCGTCGCGGCAGGCCATCGCGGCCGTGACCCCTTCGAGCACGGTCGGCTCGACGACGAGGGGGCCGATGTCGGGCCGCTCCTTGCCACCGGTGAGGACGCGGGCGCCCTTGGACACGGCATCCTCGACGTGCGAGAGCACCTTGGCCTTCTGGTCGGCACTGACCAGGCTGCCCATGTCGGCGCCCCAGTGCAGACCCGTCGACAGCCGCATCCGGGAGACCCGCTCGACGAAGCGGGGCACGAACTCGTCGTAGATGTCGGTGTGGACGACGAGCCGTTCGGCGCTGATGCACAGCTGGCCGGCCGAACCGAAGCAGGCCCGCACGGCCCCGTCGACGGCCCGGCGCAGGTTCGCGTCGGCCGCGACGTACATCGTGTTCTTGCCGCCGAGCTCCAGGGAGACCCCCACGAGGCGTCGCCCGGTCGCCTCGGCGACCCGGCGGCCGGTGGCGGTGGAGCCGGTGAAGCTGACGTAGTCGGTGTGGTCGACGACGGCCTGGCCCGTGGGGTCGCCGGGGCCGAGCACCACCTGGAGGACACCGTCGGGGAGCCCGGCCTGGGCCAACAGTTCGACCGCGGCGAGCGCGGTGAGCGAGCCCTGCGGGTCGGGGCGCAGCACGACGGCGTTGCCGGCGAGCAGCGCCGGGATGGCGTCGGAGACCGCGAGGCTGAGGGGGTAGTTCCACGGCGAGACGATGCCGACGACGCCCTTGGGCCGGTGGTGCTCCACGGCCTGGGTCAGCAGCGGGAACGCGCCCGGATGCCGGGTGTCGGCGAGCATGGCCGGCCCGCGGCGGGCGTAGTGGCGGGCCACGATCGCGCAGTCGGCAACCTCCTCGAAGGCGTGGCCGCGGGCCTTGCCCGACTCGAGCTGGACGAGGTCGAGCAGGTCGGGCTGGTGGTCGAGCACGAGGTCGTGCAGGCGCAGCAGGACGTCGGCGCGCTCGCTCAGGGCGGTGGCTGCCCAGCCGCGCTGGGCCGCTCTGGCGAGGCCGACCGCCTTCACGACGTCGCGCGCGCTCGACACGGGCAGCGTCGCCAGCGGGGCCCCGGTGAGCGGGGTGCTCGTGCGCATCTCCGGCTCGTCGCCCGAGGCGATGACACGGGCGGTGAGGGCTCGCACCCGTGCCGGGTCCACGGCATACGTGGCGGCGGGGTCGAGCTCCGGGTCAGCGATGACGTCGGCCATTACCGAAGAGTAGCCAACGGTTCGCCGAGTGAGGAGCCGTTCCCGGATCAGCCCCAGCGGCGTGACAACCCGTGGTCAGCGCGACGTGACTTCCTCGTGGGCTGCGTCGACGAGCCGGGTGGCCCACTCGATGAGCAATAGTCAAGACCTGTGGATCGGCGTGTCACGCGACTTGCTGATCACCTCCTGATTCGAGGCTCGTGTCTTCGGGTCGTTCGACGAGGATCCCTCGCTCGAAGGTGGCTCCGGCTCGCACGAGCGCGACGAGATGGGGCGCGTTGACCGCCCGCCACCGGGCCTGCGCGGCCTGGATCAGCTTGAACGCCATCGCGACCCCAGCAGCGCGCGAGCCAGGGCCCTTGGTGACCCGCTGACGCAGCCGCACGGTCGCGAACGTCGACTCGATCGGGTTCGTCGTGCGCAGGTGGACCCAGTGCTCGGCGGGGAAGTCGAAGAACGCCAGCAGCACGTCGAGGTCATCGATGATCTTCGCGGCCGCCTTGGGCCACTTGACCCCGTACTGCGCCGCGAACGCCCTCGCCGCCGCGGCGGCATGTTCACGGTCTTCGGCGTTCCAGATCTCCGCGAGGGCGGCCTTCGCGCCCGGCTGCGCCGACTTCGGGAGGCAGTTGAGGACGTTGGCGATCTTGTGGAACCAGCAGCGCTGCTCACGGGTGCCCGGGAACACCTGCCGCACCGCGGCCCAGAACCCCAACGCCCCATCGCCGACCGCGAGCACCGGTGCCCTCATCCCGCGCCGCTGGCACGAGCGCAGCAGGTCCGCCCACGACTCGGTGGACTCGCGGTGCCCGTCGTCCAGGGCGATGAGCTCCTTGGTGCCGTCAGCGCGCACCCCGATCATCACCAGCAGACACACCTTGTCCTGCTCGAGGCGGACCTTGAGGTGGATCCCGTCGACCCACACGTACACGTAGTCGACCTCAGCCAAGGAGCGTTGGTTGAACGCCCTGGCCTCGTCCTGCCAGGCCTTGGTCAACCTCGTGATCGTCGTCGGCGACAGCCCGTGGCCGGTGCCCAGGAACTGCGTCAACGCCGGCGCGAAATCCAAGCTCGACAGCCCGTGTAGGTACAACAGCGGCAACACCTCCGCCACCTGCGGGGACTTGCGCGCCCACGCCGGCAGGATCGCCGAGGAGAACCGGACCCGCTGCCCGCTGACCTCATCGACCCGCCTGTCGTTGACCCGCGGCGCCCGCACCGGCACCGCCCCAGCAGCGGTGGTCACCTCCCGCGGCTCGTGGAACCCGTTACGGACCACCAACCGCCGACCGGCCTCATCACGCTCGTGCGCGTGGGCCTCGATGTACGCGGCAACCTCGGCCTGCAACGCCACCGCGAGCAGCTGCCGGGCACCATCACGCACGACCTGGTCGAGCAACGACCCGCCACACCCGGTGCCCTTCTCGTGCGACTCGTTCTCCTCGTGGACTACCTTGAGCATGGGCGTACCTTCCCGAGCCGGCGCGCCAACGCCGACCCTGATCAGACTTGCATGGGCTTCAGATCTTGCTCGGGAGGTACGCCCTCTTCACGACACCTCGCCGAGGCCCATCCACAGGTTCTGATCATTGCTCCCACTCGATCGCCTTCCCCGCATCCGTGGCCGACACCGAGACGGCTTGGTACTGCGATGTGGTCTTGAGTCTGAGCAATCGGCTGAGGACCCTGAGCAATCGACTGAGGACCCTGAGCAATCGACTGAGGACCCTGAGCAATCGACTGAGGACCGGAGCCAGGGCCCTCCCCGCGGGGCCTGATGATCGGAGCTCGGCCACGGCAGCAGTGTGGTCGTCTGCCTTGTTGGTGCGGCCGACCACGCTCAGGCAGATCGCGTCCTTGGCGTTCACTCCGGCGATGACGGCGGCAGATGTCGCGGATCCAACAATCCCGGATCGCGGCTGACTGAAGCAGCGTCGAGGAACTCGCGAGCCTTGCGCAGGTGCGTTCGCGCGGCGTCACGGGACGTCATGCGGAGGCCTGTGCCGCGGTGAGGATCGACCGGAGGTCGCGGCCACCCAGGTGGATGGCGTCAGCACGCAGTTCCCTGACCAGCCGGCCACCGTCCGTCGCAGCGTCGACAACCTCAGCCTCCGTCAGCTCCAGGATCTCGCAGCGATTGCCTGACCAGTCGAACACGCGCTGCGCCAACTGGTCGATCTGCCCCACCCAGATCGCCGCGTCGCGCTCCCCCTGCAGCCCTGATACGAGCACGATGTCCACGTCACTGCGCGGCCCGGCCTCGCCACGCGCTCCGGAACCAAACAGGCTCGCCGAGACCGGCGGGATCGGCCACGCAGCCACGTCGTGCCGAATGCGCTCCAGAAGCGTCTCGCGCTGTCGGCTCAGCGCCATGATGCCCTCAGCAGCGACGTGGTCACGGTTCAGGCGATACAGATACGCGGGCGGATGCCGTGCGCGCAGGACGATGCCCGTATCGACGAGGGCACCAAGGACATCGTTGACGCGGCGCTGGCTGGCTGCTCCCTGAGTGAGCGCCGCGACCTCGCGGCCGGACAGCGGCTGGTCGGTTCGGGCCAGCACAGCGAGCACCACGCCGTGCACGCCGGGGATGACGGACGTCATCGGGCTGGACAGGTTCATCGACTCACTACCTCAATGAGCAGAACATCACTCACATGAGTGAAATACTGCTCACTAGCGCCCGTCGCGACCTCAGCCCCCGAGCATCCCGGTCATCTGCGCGATCTCGGCCTGCTGAGCGGTAATGACCTGCTCGGCCAGGGCGCGCACGGCCGGGTCCGAGCCCTTCGCGATGACGTCCTTGGCCATGGTGACCGCCCCCTCGTGGTGGTCGATCATCATCTCCATCCACCGGCGGTCGAACGAGTCGCCCGTGAGGGCGGCGAGGTCGGCCATGGCCTCGTCCGACTGCATCCCGGCCATCCCGCCGTGCGAGGCGTGGTCACCCATCGCCGCGACGTCGGTGCCCCACCCCTTGAGCCATCCCTGCATCTGGGTGATCTCGGGCTGCTGGGCGTCCTTGATCTCCGTCGCCAGCGCCAGCAGGTCGGCGTTCGTCGTGCGCGTCGGGACCAGGTCGGCCATCTCCACAGCCTGCTCGTGGTGCGGGATCATCATGACCGCGAACATCCCGTCTGCGGCGTTGAACGTCGCCCCCGCCGTCGAGGATGCCGTCGGGCTGGCCGCCGCACCCGTCTCATGGCCGCTGTGGTCACCACCGCACCCGGCGAGCGCCAGTCCGGCGGCGAGCGCGAGAACGGTGGCGGCCTTGCTGCAGCGCGTCTTCAACCTCACGGTCAGCTGCGCTGGTAGGGCGCGACGACGACCTCGACCCGCTGGAACTCTTTGAGGTCCAGGTAGCCGGTGGTGGCCATGGCGCGGCGCAATGCACCCACGAGGTTGGTGGTGCCGTCGGCGGTGCGGCTCGGGCCGAAGAGGACCTCGTCGAGCCCGCCGACTGCTCCCACCTCCACACGCTCACCGCGGGGCAGCTCGGCGTGGTGCGCCTCAGGGCCCCAGTGGAACCCGCGGCCGGGAGACTCGGTGGCGCGCGCCAGCGCGGCGCCGAGCATCACGGCATCCGCGCCACAGGCCACGGCCTTGACGAGGTCGCCGCTCGTGCCGACCCCGCCGTCGGCGATCACGTGAACGTAGCGACCGCCCGACTCGTCGAGGTAGTCGCGGCGGGCCGCGGCGACGTCGGCGATCGCCGATGCCATCGGGGCGTGGATGCCGAGCGTTCGCCGCGTGGTGTGCGCTGCGCCGCCGCCGAAGCCGACGAGCACGCCGGCGGCACCGGTGCGCATGAGGTGGATGGCGGCGGAGTAGGTCGCCGCTCCCCCGACGATGACCGGCACGTCGAGCTCGTAGATGAACCGCTTGAGGTTCAGCGGCTCCGCGCGCCCTGACACGTGCTCGGCCGAGACGGTGGTGCCCCGGATGACGAACAGGTCGACCCCGGCATCCACGACGGTCTTCCACAGCTGCTGCGTGCGCTGGGGGGTGAGCGCTCCGGCAACCGTCACCCCGGCATCCCGGATCTCGCGCAACCGCGTCGTCACGAGGTCGGGGTCGATGTCGGCGCGGTAGATCTCCTGCATGCGCGTCGTCGCCACGGTCGGGTCGAGGGTGGCGATCTCGGCGAGGAGTGGCTCGGGGTCCTCGTAGCGGGTCCACAGGCCCTCGAGGTCGAGCACCGGCAGGCCGCCGAGGCGCCCGAACGCGATTGCGGTCGCGGGTGACGTCACCGAGTCCATCGGCGCGGCGAGCACCGGGATGTCGAAGTGGTAGGCGTCGATCTGCCAGCCGACCGAGACCTCCTCGGGGTCGCGCGTGCGCCGCGAGGGCACGATGGCGATGTCGTCGAAGGAATAGGCCCGGCGACCGCGTTTGCCACGGCCGATCTCGATCTCGGTCACCGCGCCAGCCTACCGAGACGGATGCCGCGCGCCCGCCACGGCGTCGCACTCGCGTCGCGACGGGGGTTGGGCTCACGTGGTCACGGTCGTGGCGCACCGCACGGGAACAAGCAGGCGACCCCCGGTGTTTGCACACCTCGGCCTTGGCCCACATCGTCCATCACCCTCTCGGACCTGGAGCACACGTGTCATCACCCAGCGCGCCCGCCGCGCCCCCAGCCCACCCCGGGTACCCCGACAAGATCGACGGTGCCGTCCTGAAGGTGGCCGGTGTCGTCGTCCTCGGCGCCATCATGTCGATCCTCGACATCACCGTCGTCAACGTCGCCCTGCCGACCTTCCAAGCCGACTTCGCCACCGGTGGCGAGCCGCTGCCCTACTCCACCGTCGCGTGGACGGTCACGGCCTACACCCTGGCCCTGGCGACGGTCATCCCGCTCACCGGCTGGGCTGCCGACCGGTTCGGCACCAAGCGCCTCTACATGACGGCGCTGCTGCTGTTCACCGCCGGCTCGGTGCTGTGCGCCGTGGCGTCGTCGATCGAGGCGCTCATCGCCTTCCGCGTGATCCAGGGCCTCGGCGGCGGCATGCTCATGCCGCTCGGCATGACGATCATGACCAAGGCGGCCGGCCCGGCCCGGATGGGTCGCCTCATGGCGATCCTCGGCGTGCCGATGCTGCTCGGCCCGATCTTCGGCCCCATCCTCGGTGGCTGGCTCATCGAGAACTACTCGTGGCACTGGATCTTCCTCATCAACCTGCCGATCGGCGCCGCTGCCCTGGTCTACGCGTGGCGTGTGCTGCCCTCGGACCGCCCGGAGCCCTCGGAGTCCTTCGACTGGGTCGGCATGGCGCTGATGTCCCCCGGTCTCGCGCTCTTCCTCTACGGCATCTCCTCGATCCCCGGTGAGGGCACCTTCTTCTCGAGCAAGGTCATCATCCCCGGCACCCTGGGTCTGCTCATGGTCGCGGGCTTCGTGGTCTGGAGCTTCCGCCCGGCCCACCCGCTGCTCGACCTGCGGCTGTTCAAGAACCGCAACCTCACGGTCTCGACGATCACGATGTTCCTCTTCGCGGCGGCGTTCTTCGGCGGCCTGCTCCTGGTGCCGACCTACTTCCAGCAGGTGCGCGGCGAGAGCGCCCTGTCGGCCGGGTGGCTGATGGCCGTTCAGGGTCTCGGCGCGATGATCACGATGCCGATCGCCGGCTCCCTGGTCGACAGGCTGCCCGTCGGGCGGATCGTGCCGTTCGGGCTCGCGGCGATCGTCGGCGGCATGTTCGCCCTCACCCAGGTCACCGCGACGACGAGCTACTGGTACATCCTGCCCGTGCTGTTCGTCATGGGTCTGGGCATGGGCGGCACGATGATGCCGCTCATGACCTCGGCGCTGAAGACGCTCACGTCGCACGAGGTCGCCCGCGGCTCGACGCTGCTCAACATCAGCCAGCAGATCGCCTCGTCGATCGGTGTCGCGATCATGTCGGTCGTGCTCACCAACGGGCTGAACAACGACCCGCTGCTCAAGGCCTCCCGGGCCTTCGGCGAGGCGAGCGCCGGGGTCACCGACCAGGCCCAGCTGGGCACCATCGCCGCGCGCTTCCCCGAGGTCGCGGCCCTGTTGGCCCGCGGCCAGGAGGCCCTCGTGGCCGCGGTCAACGAGGCCATGGCCAGCGCGTTCGCCACGACCTTCTGGGTCGCGGCCATCCTGCTGTCGCTGACGCTCATCCCGGCGTGGTTCCTGCCGCGCAAGCGCGAGGTCTCGCACCTGCTCGACGACGCGGACGCCGAGCAGGTCGCCCCGCCGATCGTCCTGCACTGAGCACCCCCCTCCCCCTCCCCGACTTCGTGCGACTTCCGTGCGGTCCAGCGCCCGATCCGGGCCAAAATCCGCACCGAAGTCGCACGAAGTCGGAACTGATCGGATGCCGGCCGCCCACCTCGGGCGGCCGGCATCCGGCATATTGGGGCAGGTGCAGCCCGGACCGGACGACGCCATCACCGACATCGGCGGCGTGCTCGTCGGCCACTGCACCCGTGACGAGCCGGGCTGGCTGACCGGCGTCACGGTCGTGGTCGCTCCCCCGGGCACGGTCGGCGGGGTCGCGGTGCGCGGCGGCGGGCCGGGGACCCGCGAGACCGACCTGCTCGACCCCCGAAACCTCGTGGACGCCGTGGATGCCGTGGTGCTCGCCGGCGGGAGCGCCTTCGGGCTCGCTGCGGCGGACGGTGTCGCGGCCGGGCTCTACGCCGCGGGGCGCGGCTGGCCGGTGGGGCCAGGCGACCACGAGCGGGTGCCGATCGTGCCCGCGGCGATCCTGTTCGACCTCGGGCGCGGTGGCGGCTGGCTGAACCACCCGGGGCCTGCCGACGGGGCGGCAGCCTTCGCCGCAGCCGGTGCGGGCCCGGTCCAGCAGGGCTCGGTGGGGGCGGGTACCGGCGCGCGAACGGGAGGTCTGCGCGGGGGCGTGGGCACGGCATCCGCCATCCTGCCCTCGGGAGTGACGGTTGGCGCGCTCGTCGTCGTCAACGCCGTCGGCGAACCGTTCGGACACGACGCTCGGATGCTGGCCGCCCACCTCGCTGCGGATCTCGACCTGCCGACGCCGGATGCCGGGCTGGTCGCCGCGTACCGGAAGGCTCGCGCCGCTGCGGTCGAGGCGCTGCGTGCCGGCACGGCGACCACCCTGGCTGTGGTCGCGACCGACGCGACGCTCACCAAGGCGGCGTGCAGCACGCTGGCCGGCGTCGCCCATGACGGGTTCGCGCGGGCGCTGTCACCGGTGCACACGGCATTCGACGGCGACACCGTGTTCGCCCTGGCCACCGGAGCCCGGCCGGGGGTCGCCGGGCTCGACGAGGTGGACCTGCAGACCGCCGCGGCCGACTGCGTGGCCAGGGCGATCATGCGCGCAGTGCTGGCCGCGACGTCGGCGGATCGCACGGCCGACGGCGGGCTGGCCCTTGCGTCCTATCGCGACGCCCTCATCGCCCACTGACCAGCCGTACCCACGTCGACCAATAGGTCACTGCAGGTACGCCACCAGCCGAGCAGAGCCGTACCCACATCGACCAATAGGTCGATCTCGGTACACCGCCGACCAAGAAGGGGCGTACCTCCGATGACCTATTGGTCGATTTCGGTACAGCCGGGGTCAGGCGAAGGTCAGCCCATGGAGTAGTTCGGCGCCTCGACGATGCCGGTGATGTCGTGCGGGTGCGACTCGCGCAGCCCAGCCGGCGTGATCCGGATGAAGCGGCCGCGCGCCTTCAGCTCAGGCACGGTTCGCGCCCCGACGTAGAACATCGACTGGTGCAACCCGCCGATGAGCTGGTGGGCAACCGCCCCGACGGGCCCGCGGTAGGCCACCTGGCCCTCGATGCCCTCGGGGACGATCTTGTCGTCAGAGGTGACGTCGGCCTGGAAGTAGCGGTCCTTGGAGTACGACTTCTTGCCCCGTGACGACATCGCGCCGAGCGAACCCATACCCCGGTAGGCCTTGAACTGCTTGCCGTTGATGAAGACGAGCTCGCCCGGGCTCTCCTCGCAGCCGGCGAGCAGCGAGCCGACCATGACGGTGTCGGCGCCGGCCACCAGGGCCTTGGCGATGTCGCCGGAGTACTGCAGGCCCCCGTCCCCGATGAGCGGCACGCCGGCAGGGCCACAGGCGAGCGACGCCTGGTAGATGGCGGTGACCTGCGGGACGCCGACACCCGCGACGACGCGCGTGGTGCAGATCGACCCCGGGCCCACCCCCACCTTGACGGCATCGGCACCGGCGTCGATGAGCGCCTGGGCACCAGCCCGGGTCGCGACGTTGCCGCCGATCACCTGCACGTGGCGGGTCGCCGGGTCACGCTTGACCCGCTCGATCATCTCGAGCAGCAGACGCGCGTGACCGTGGGCGGTGTCGACGACGAGGACGTCCACCCCGGCATCCACGAGGGTCGTGGCGCGCTGCCAGGCCTCCCCGAAGTAGCCGACCGCAGCACCGACGAGCAGGCGCCCGTCGGCGTCCTTGCTGGCGTTCGGAAACTGCTCGGACTTCACGAAGTCCTTGACGGTGATGAGCCCCTGGAGGCGCCCCTGGTCGTCGATGATCGGAAGGCGCTCGCGCTTGTGCTGGCGCAGCAGGAGGGTGGCCTCGTCGTGGCTGATGCCGACGTGGCCGGTGATGAGCGGCATCGGCGTCATGACGTCACGCACGATGGTCTCGGCCCACTCCGCGACCGGGGTGAAGCGCAGGTCGCGGTTGGTGACGATGCCGAGCAGGCGCTGGGACTCGTCGATGACGGGCAGCCCCGAGACGCGGTAGCGGCCGCAGATCTCGTCGAGCTCCTCGAGGGTCGCGTCGGGGCCGATGGTGACCGGGTTGGAGATCATGCCGGTCTGGGTGCGCTTGACGAGGTCGACCTGGTAGGCCTGGTCCTCGATGGAGAGGTTGCGGTGCAGCACCCCGAGGCCGCCGTGGCGGGCCATCGCGATGGCCATGCGGGCCTCGGTCACGGTGTCCATCGCGGCAGAGACGAGCGGGACGCGGAGGGAGATCTCGCGCGTCAGGCGGGCCGTGGTGTCGACCTCGCTCGGGATGACGTCGGTCTCGCCCGGCTGGAGCAGGACGTCGTCATAGGTGAGGCCGAGTTCGGCGAAGGGTGAGTGCGGCGCGGCGCTGGGCAGGTCGCTGCCCCGGCTGCTGCTGTCGCGGTCGTGGGTGGTGCCGATCTCGTCGAGTCCGAGGCTCATCACCCGATTCTACGTGCTGATCCGCAGGGCCCCTGCCGTGCTTCGCAACGTCCGGCAGGGTGGTCGCGCGAGCGACCACCCTGCCGGACGTTGCGGGCGGTGTCAGCGGCTGCGGGGCGGCAGGTCCCACTCGTCGTCGCTCGTGCGCAGCACGGCCAGGGCGACGATCGCGTACCCGAGCGTGGTCGCGCCCCACCCGAGGACGACGTCGAGCATCCGGTTCGGCACGATGACGGCCGAGACCACGTGGATCGGCTGCGCCACGGCGATGAGGGCGCCCACCCACCAGGCGACGACGCGGGCCCGGACCACCGCGATGGCGACGAGCACCATGCCGACGAGGTGGCCCACGACGAAGGCGATGGCCCCGGTCAGCATGGCCGGGGCGTCCATGAGCAGGGCGGCGTCCGCCGCGACGGACGCCTGGTCGTCACCGCGGGCGAGCAGGGTGGCGACGAGGATGTCGGGGGCCCCGACCGCGCTGCCGAGCGAGTAGGCGCCGAAGAGGACGGCTGCGCCCCACGTGGCGATCACCGGGGCCCGGCGCCTCGCGACGTAGCCCATGGCCAGGGCGCTGAGCATGAGGAACGGCGTGACGAGCACGGCGATCCAGTTCATCGCCGCCGCCCGCCCGGGAGAGGCGGCCATACCCGCGACCATCTCGGCCGTCGAGTCGTTCGTCCAGTACGGCATGACGGCCCGGATCAGGGTCACGCCGAGCGGGCCCAGGATCAGGGATGCCGCGGCGAGGCGTCGCCAGGTCCGCCGCAGGTCGCGGGGGGCGGCATCCGAGGTGGTCGGCACGGATGTCGACGTCGCGTCGTCGATGGGTGGGGTGTGGTGCTCGATGGCGCTCATGGCTGATGTGCTCCTGAGGTGGGGTGTGGTGTCGTCCCACGGTCGCGCCGAGAGCACCCCCTCGTCGTCCGAGGAGCCACGGCACCTCACCTGTGTGGTGGTGGGTGCGTGCTGGCACGGATGACGTGGCTCTCGTCCGCGGCCTAGCCTGAGTCATGACCTGGCCACGGCGCGTGACGTACGGCCTCTGGGCCGTCTCCGCGGCACTGCTCGTGCTGGCGTTCATCGCCGTTCGTGACAAGGGCGACCCGGCCGGCGCGTGGGTCGTCGGCGGGGTGGTCCTCTGCTCGGCGATCCCGTTCACCGCCGGTCACCTCGTGACACGTCACGATCCGTCGAACTTGGTGGGGCCCTGGCTGACCGCAGCAGGGGCCAACATCATCCTGCAGATGGCCCACGGCACCTGGGCCGAGGCGCTGGCCGAGCCGCCGAGCGGCCTCGTGGCCAGCGCCGAGCTCCTGAACCTCACCCAGGGCATCTGGATGGGCTGGTTCCTCCCCTTCGCGATGGTGCTGCTCCTGTTCCCCGACGGCCGCCCGGCCGACACCTGGGGGCGGCGCACCGCCATCGCCCTGCCCGCCCTCGTCGTCGCGTTCAACCTGCTGCTCGCGATCGCCCCCGGGCCCCTGACACCTCCCCTGCCCGACTGGCCCCGACCGTTCGGCACGCACTGGATCGGCTACGCCTGCATCCCCGTGCTCATCGCGTTCTACGCCGCTCTGGTCGCCGCGGCCCTGTCGACCCGGCGGCGGTACCGGGCAGCGGACACCGACCTCGAGCGTTCGCGACTGCGCTGGATGTTCCTCTCCTGCCTGAGCGTCCCGGCCACGATCCTGTTGTGCTGGGCCGGCTACCTGCTCACCGGCACCCCGATCATCGCCCTCGGCGGCCTCGTCGCGATGAACGTCGCCATCCCGACCGCCACGCTCATCGCCATGCTGCGGCACGACCTCTACGACGTCGACAAGGCGCTCGTGGCCACGGCCGCGTACTCGACACTCGCCTTCGGGGTGGTGGCGTCGTATGCCGTGCTGTCGGCAGTGATCGGACGCGCCCTCGGCGGTGACTCGGCAACCGCTGCCGTGATCTCGACGGTCATCGTCATGATCGCGCTCCTCCCGGCCCGGTCCGTGCTGTTGCGGGTGCTCGGCCGCCGCCTGCACCCGCGGCGCGAGCGAGGCGTCGAGGCGGTCCGTTCGCTCGTGACGGCCGTGCACGCGGGCGACGACCAGCCCGAGCGGCTCGAGCAGGTGCTGCGCGACGGGCTGCGCGACCCCGGGCTGCGGGTCGGGTACCAGCGGCCGGGCAGCACGACCTTCGTCGACGTCGACCAGAGCCCCGTTCCGGTACAGGGCAGCACCCCGATCACGTTGGCGGGCAACGTCGTCGGGGTGATCCGCCCCGGGGACGGGGGTGCCGGCATCCCCGACGAGGTCGCGCGTGAGGCCGGCCTGCTGACCGAGTCGGTGCGCCTTCGTGGAGAGCTCTCCGAGGCCCTGGCCGCGGTCGAGGCCAGCCGTCGGCGCCTGCTCAGCGCCGGGTACGAGGAGCGCCGCCGGCTCGAGATGGACCTGCACGACGGCGCCCAGCAGCGGCTGGTCTCCCTCGGCATGCGCCTACGGGTGGCCCAGCACCGGGCAGCCGGAGGTGACGGCCCGGACCTCGACGCCCTGGTCGACGGGGCGGTCGACGAGTTGTCCCTCGCCGTGGCCGAGCTGCGCCAGATCGCCCACGGGCTGCGCCCGAGCTGTCTCGACGACGGGTTGGCTCCGGCCCTGGAGAGCCTGACCCGCTCCAGCGCCCTGCCCCTCGAGGTCACCTACTCGGCCGACGACCTGCCCGACCACGTGAGCCTCACCGCCTACTACGTCGCGAGCGAAGGCGTCGCCAACGCCGTCAAGCACGCTGCGGCATCCCGGGTCGCCGTCGACGTGCGGCAGGAGGAGTCCGTCGTCCACGTCGCCGTGCGCGACGACGGGCGCGGTGGCGCCCGCCTCACGCCCGGTTCCGGGCTCGCCATGCTGAGCGACCGCGTGAACGCCCTGGGCGGTCGGCTGACCGTGTCCTCCGAGCCGCGTGGCGGCACCTCGCTCGAGGCGGTCATCCCGTGCGCATCGTGATCGGCGAGGACTCGGCGCTCTTTCGTGCCGGGCTGAGGTCGCTGCTCACCGAGGTCGGCCACGACGTCGTCGCCGACGCCCCCGACGCCCCGAGTGCGCTGGCCGCCGTGCTCGAGCACGGCCCCGACGTCGCGATCCTCGACGTCCGGATGCCGCCCGACCACGCCGACGACGGCGCCCGGGTCGCGGCACGGGTTCGGTTGGAGCGACCGGAGATCGGGGTGCTGCTGCTCTCCCAGCACGTGGAGTCGCGGCTGTCGGTCGACCTGGTGGCCGGCGGCCACTTCGGCTACCTGCTCAAGGACCGGGTCCTCGACGTCACCCAGTTCCTCGACGCCCTCGACCGGGTCGCCCACGGTGGGTCGGCGCTCGACCCCGAGGTGGTGGCTCGGCTCATGGTCGGCGGCAGCCCGGGGCTGGGCTCGCTCACCCCGCGCGAACACGAGGTACTGGCCCTGATGGCCGAGGGGTTGACCAACGCGGGGATCGCCGCCCGCGTGGTCATCGCCGAGCGCACGGTCGAGACCCACGTCGCTCGCATCCTCGGCAAGCTGGGCCTGGCCGAGGCGACCGCTCAGGACCACCGCAGGGTGCTCGCGGTGCTGCGATACCTCGAGGCGCACCGACCTGGTTGAGTGGTGAATAACGTTCTATAGCAGGCTTGTTGACGTCTGACTCACATCGCTGCAACTTTTTGACCAACTCCATACCTTTGACATACCCGACCTTTTCCAAACCACTCCTAGCGTGGTGAACCGGCCACTCAGGGAAGTGGCCGACACCACGTGAGGAGGTAGGCGTGTCGCAGGCCACCAGGCTCCCCGGGCCCGTTGCCGACCTGTGGGACTGGCAGCTCCAAGGGTCCTGCCGACGTGTCGGGCCCGACGTGTTCTTCCACCCCGAGGGCGAGCGCGGCACCAAGCGCCGCATCCGGGCAGGCGCAGCCAAAGAGGTGTGCTTTGACTGCCCGGTGATCGAGGCCTGCCGCAGCCACGCACTCGCCGTGCGCGAGCCGTACGGCGTGTGGGGCGGACTCACCGAAGACGAGCGCGAGTCCTTCTATGCACGGGGCCGCCACATCGCGTCCTGACGTCACCGTCGTGACCGGGACGCCACCAGACCGGGGGCGAGAAGCAGTCCGGGCCGCAGGGGCCGCTTCGACAGATCACACCTGTCGAAGCGACAACCCACCTGCGGCCCGGACAACGTCTCACGGCACGTCGCCGTAGCCTTGACGCGTGAGCACTCCCATCGAGGTCCCCATCCGTGACGAGACCATCCGCCTCGGGCAGTTGCTCAAGCTGGCGGGGGTCGTCGATGACGGAGCCATGGCGCGCGAAGTCATCGAGCGGGGCGTCGTGGCCGTCAACGGCGAGATCGACACCAGGCGCGGCCGACAGGTGCGCCCAGGCGACGTCGTGACGTTCGAGGGCGAGACCCTGCACATCACCGCCGCCCCCTGAGCGACCGCCTCACCACTGAGCCCCGCGCGATGTCGGATGCCGTGGGGCCAGTCAGGCCGGAACGCGCAACTGGGCAATCTTCGTAGTGCGGGTGAGAGCCGTTGACGCAGCGAGCGCGGCCACGCCAGCAACGACGACCAGGACGAACCCCCACACCAGCCACTCCATCCACGGCCACGGGATGGCAACCCAACCCAGCGACAGAGCAGGGTCGTCGGAATGAGGCACCGCCGACAGTCCTGTTCGCCACATCGCCAACGCAGCACTCCCCACGAGCCCGATGAGGATCGCCGGCACCGCGGGAATCACCGACTGGAGCACGAGGGCTCGGCGCAGCACCGACAGCGGAACACCGCTGGCCACCGCTGCCGCGTCCTCGCGCCGGCGCCTGAACGTCGACTCGGCAAGGACGACCAACAGCCCGAACGCGCACAACGCGATGCCGATGACGGTGGCGAGTCGAACCAACCCGAAGGACTGCTCCCAATAGGGCTCCTGAGCCCACCGCGAGCCCAATGAGAGTTCGAACTCCTCATTCAGCCATGACGAGGACCCTGCGATGGCTGCGGCGAGCCCGAGGATGAGCGCCGGGCGCGCCGTTGCGTGCGGCTCCTGGGCGAGGCGCCGGAGTGCGAGCAGGAGTGCCGGGTGTGACGCCCTCGAGGCAGCAGCGGCCGCCACGGACGCAAGGGCCGAACGCCGCGAACGCCTTGCTCTGACGGTACGCACCGACAGCACCGCCGAGGAAGCCGCCGCCAACGTGGCCGCGATGACGGCCAGCACAGGCGCCCACGGGGTGTCCGTGACGACGTTGGGCACCTGCGGTGCAGGGAAGTAGACCTCGTTGAAGACGAACACACCGGAGCCGTCAGCCTCGAGCCCGCGGACCGCGCCGTCGTTGACGGCGACCAGTGCAGCACCCCAGGTCAACACGCCGACGACGGACCCCAGGAAGACAGGGACCACGGCATCCGCGACGGCGACCCTTCGCAGCTCTCGTGGACCTGCACCGGCATCCCGAAGCTGATCGAAGCGCTGACGCTGTTCGATCGAACCCAGCCTCCACGCCTGCCCGGTGAGGTGGAGTGCCGGCAGGGCCATGAGAGCCAGCGCAAAGAGGACGCCGCCACGAGTGCCGGCGTCCGCGATCACCCCGACGCTCACGGGAATCATGCTGTTCACGCCGACCATCAGCAGGCCGAACACGGTGCACACCAGAGCGGCCGTCAAGGCCGACGACACCGCACTACCCCAGTAGCGGAGGCGATCGTTCGGTGTGCGCTGGCGCGACAGCCAGAGGGCTTCGGACCACGCCAAGGTGCCACTCATGCCGTCACCACGCCATCGTGAGTCGGCGCGTCCACGGCGTCTGCCGCGACCACCCCATCGACCCGCCCGTCCCACAGGTGCACCTCACGGTCGGCGTGCGCCGCGACGCGCGCGTCGTGGGTGACGAGGACGACTGCTGCCCCGGCATCCCGGGCGGCGGCGACGAGCTCGGTTGCCACGAGGTCGGACGCCACCGAGTCGAGCGCTCCGGTGGGCTCGTCGGCGAGGACCGCGCGCGGTCGGGTCACCAGGGCCCGGGCGAGCGCCACGCGCTGGCGCTCTCCCCCGCTCATCTGCGCTGCCGTGCTCATCGCGACGTGGTCGACACCGAGCTGCGCGAGCAAGGCCCTGGCCTGCGCGATGGCGTCACGACGAGGGCGCCCCGACAGCAGCGGCGGCATGGCGACGTTCTCCTCACCGGTCAGCTCGGGCACCAGGGTGCCGTACTGGAACACCACTCCCACCTTCTGGCGGCGCAGCGCCGCGCGGCCCTGCTCCCCCAGCGCGCGCAGGTCGACCCCCTAGAGGACGGGCGGCCCGTCGTAGTCGTGGGTGACACCTCGGCAGCTGAGCACTGGTGACGTCATGCGATTTCCCCCTCTAGGTCGTGGATCCGTCGGCGAGCCGACTCGATCCAGCGCAGGTCGGCGTCCAGGTGCGCCAAGGTGTGGTCGGCCGCGAGGACCTCCTGGAGAGCGATGCCGGGTTCGCGCTTGGCCGCAGTGAGCTCGCGCATCCGCGCGACCCGGATGGCGCGTTCACGCACGAGGTGCTCCACGGTGCGCTCAGCCCCTTCGGCCAGGAGCAGCAGCGTGACCTTGGTGGCCACCGGGTTGGCGGTGCGCTCGGGCAGTGGCTCGACCTGAGCCAGCCAGGACGTCAACTCGGCCCGACCGGCATCCGTGATCCGGTAGGCCGTGCGCTCGGGGCCGTCGCCCGACAACGCCGGATGCCGCCCGCTCGGGTGAGCGGACGGCATCCGGTTCGTGCATGGTGCGCCGTCAGGCGGCGCGGTGAGGATCAGCCTCAGTGGCCGTGCCCGTGGCCCTGGCCACCAGCGGCAGCCGGCTCCTCTTCCTTCTTGTCCACGACGAGCGTGTCGGTGGTGAGCACCATCGACGCGATCGAGGCGGCGTTGCGCAGCGCCGAGCGGGTGACCTTGACCGGGTCGATGACGCCGGCCTTGACGAGGTCCTCGTACTCGCCAGTGGCGGCGTTCAGGCCCTGGCCGGGCTCGAGGTCCTGGACCTTGGCGACGGCCACGTAGCCCTGCAGGCCCGCGTTCTCGGCGATCCAGCGCAGCGGCTCGGCCGCGGCCTTGCGCACGATGGCGGCACCGACGGCCTCGTCACCCTCGAGACCCAGCCCGTCGATGACCTTGACGGCCTGGATGAGGGCGGAGCCGCCACCGGCGACGATGCCCTCCTCGATGGCCGCGCGGGTCGCCGAGATGGCGTCCTCGATGCGGTGCTTCTTCTCCTTGAGCTCGACCTCGGTGTGGGCACCGACCTTGATGACGCAGACGCCACCGGCGAGCTTGGCGAGGCGCTCCTGGAGCTTCTCGCGGTCCCAGTCGGAGTCGGTGCGCTCGATCTCCTGCTTGATCTGGCTGACCCGACCCTCGACGTCCTCGTGGGCACCGGCGCCGTCGATGATGACGGTGGTGTCCTTGGTGACGACGACGCGGCGGGCCTGGCCCAGCGTCTCGAGGCTGACCTGGTCGAGCTTGAGGCCGACCTCCTCGGCGACGACCTGGCCACCGGTCAGCACGGCGATGTCCTGGAGCATGGCCTTGCGACGGTCACCGAAGCCGGGCGCCTTGACGGCGGCGACGTTGAAGGTGCCACGCATCTTGTTCACGACGAGCGTGGACAGGGCCTCACCGTCGATGTCCTCGGCGATGATGAGCAGCGGCTTGCCGGACTTCACGACCTTCTCGAGCACCGGGAGGATGTCGGCGATGGCCGAGATCTTGCCCTGGTTGATGAGCACGTAGGCGTCCTCGAGGACGGCCTCCATGCGCTCCGGGTCGGAGACGAAGTAGGGGCTGATGTAGCCCTTGTCGAACTGCATGCCCTCGGTGAACTCGAGCTCGGTGCTCGCGGTCGAGGACTCCTCGACGGTGATGACGCCGTCCTTGCCGACCTTGTCGAACGCGTCGGCGATCGTGGAGCCGATCTCCTTGTCCTGCGCGGAGAGCGAGGCGACCTGGGCGATCTCGTCCTTGGACTCGATCTCACGGGCGGTGTCGAGCAGCTCGGTGGAGACGGCCTCGACGGCCTTGTCCATGCCGCGCTTCAGGCCCGACGGGGACGCACCGGCCGCGACGTTGCGCAGGCCCTCGTGCACCATCGCCTGGGCGAGGACGGTCGCGGTCGTCGTGCCGTCACCGGCGACGTCGTTGGTCTTGGTGGCGACCTCCTTGGCGAGCTGGGCGCCGAGGTTCTCGTAGGAGTCCTCGAGCTCGATCTCGCGAGCGATGGTCACGCCGTCGTTCGTGATCGTCGGCGCACCCCACTTCTTGTCGATGACGACGTTGCGGCCCTTGGGGCCGAGCGTCACCTTGACGGCGTTCGCGAGGGCGTCGACGCCGCGCTCGAGCGACTTGCGGGCGGAGTCGTTGAACTCCAGTTCCTTGGCCATTGCTGTCCTTCGTGATCGGGATGCCGGGCGCGCTCGTCGCGCTGCCTGCGGCGGTTGGTCTGGTGGTCACCGTTACCGGACGCGCCCCGGTGGCACCCGGTGAGCGGGTGCGCACCGGGGCGCGGTCACGGCATACGAGTGCTGCGTCAGCCGACGATGGCGAGAACGTCGCGCGCGGAGAGGATGAGGTACTCCTCGCCGCCGCGCTTGATCTCGGTGCCGCCGTACTTGCTGTAGATGACGATGTCGCCGACGTTGACGTCGAGCGGGACGCGGTTGCCCTTGTCGTCGATGCGGCCGGGGCCAACTGCGAGGACCTCGCCCTCCTGGGGCTTCTCCTTCGCGGTGTCCGGGATGACAAGACCGGACGCGGTCGTCTGCTCGGCCTCGAGGCTCTTGATGACGATGCGGTCCTCGAGCGGCTTGATGGAAACCGACACGGTGTGCTCCTCCCCTGTGGGGTGAGTCGAAAGTGGACGGGACTGCGCGTTCCGGGGCCGCTTCGCCGTCGCGGGGGTCGAGGTGGACCCGGGGGTGCGCTGGCACTCACCGGGGGCGAGTGCCAATGAGGCAAATCTAGGTCGCCGATTAGCACTCGGTCAACTTGAGTGCCAACCGGCGGTCACGGAGGGCGAGGGACACGGCATCCGGTGGGCGGGATGGCAGGATCAGACCCCGTGGACGTCGGCACGGTGAGAGCCCTCGGGTCGCCCGAGGGTCGGGCGCTCCTGCGCTCGCTGCCGCCCTACGACGAGGCCGAGGTGATGCGCCTCGGCGACCGCCTGCGGCGCGAGGGCCACTCCCCCGACCTCGTCGCCACCCTGCTGACCCAGCACCGCCTCCAGGCACGGGCCGTGACCAAGTTCGGCGAGTTCGCCGACGAGATGCTCTTCACCCCCGACGGGCTCGAGCAGGCCTCGCGCCTCGAGGTCGCGGCCACCCACGCCGGGCGCTTCTACAACGCGAGCCTGGCGACCGTGCACGACCTCGGCTGCGGCATCGGGGCGGATGCCGTGGCGATGTCGGCGCTCGGCGTCACCGTGCAGGGGGTCGACATCGACCCGGTCACCGCGGCGATCGCCGACCACAACCTGCGCCCGTGGCCGGACTCGCGGGCCCGGGTCGGGCTGGCCGAGGAGTTCGAGGCACCGCGCGACCCCCTGCGGGCCCGGGTCGGCGTGTGGCTCGACCCCGCGCGGCGGGTGCCGGGGCACACCGGCCGCCACGGGCGGATCAAGCGGGTCTTCCGCCTCGACGAGATCCGCCCGACGTGGAAGTTCGTGCTCCAGGTCGCGACGGCCGTGCCTGCGACCGGGGCCAAGCTCTCCCCGTCGATGCCGCAGGATGCCATCCCGCTCGGCACCGAGGCGCAGTGGACGTCGTTCGCCGGTGAGGTGCTCGAGTGCGCCGTGTGGTGGGGGCCGCTGGCGCAGCGCCCGGGCCGCAGCGCCCGGATCCTGCGGGCCGGCCGGGCGCCGGTCGAGGTCGACGAGGCAGCCGCCGAGCCCGACCCACCGGTCGTGGAGTCACTGGCCTCGGTCGGTCCGTGGCTCTACGAACCCGACCGGGCGGTGACCCAGGCCGGGCTGCTCGGCGCCCTCACAGCGGCCACGCTCGGCAGCGAGGTCGACCGCGGCATCGGCTACGTGGTGTCGCAGGCGCAGGTCGACGTCGACTTCGCCCGCCGATACGCCGTGCTCGAGGCGATGCCGTTCACGGTGAAGTCCCTGCGGGCGTGGCTGCGCGAGCGGGGGGTGACCGGGCTGACGATCAAGAAACGCGGCATCCGCCTCGACGACGACGAGTTGCGCCGCCAGCTGCGGATCGGACGCAAGGCCGGCGACGGCGCCCAGGCCACGGTGATCCTGACCCGGGTGGCCGGGCAGCCGACGGTGCTCGTGGTCGACCCCGCTTGACCTCCTGCCCCGCAGGGTGGGGCCGCGTCAGGTGAGTTCGGGGTCGCGTTGCGCGCCCGGATGCCGTACTGCGGCGGCTCCGGCGGCAAGCGCGGCGTCCAGCCCCTCGGCGCGATCGGCGCCGCGGGCCAGCGCCGCGGCGAGCGCCCCGCAGAAGGCATCCCCCGCCCCGGTCGTGTCGACGACGTCGCTGGGGTCGACCCAGTGCGCCGGCGCCGTGACCCCGTCCCACGAGGCCCCGTTGGCACCGAAGGTCACGAGCAGCGAGCGAGGCTCGGCACCCGCCTCGGCCAGGGCCGCCATCTCGTGCTCGTTGGCGACCACGGGGTCGGCGAGGGCGACGATGTCGGGCGGGAGGGCGGCATACGGCGCGGTGTTGAGCACCACGCGCGCCCCGCGCCCGGCGGCACGACGCACCGCGGCGCACACGGCCAGCCGGTCGACCTCGAGCTGGAGCAGGAGCACGTCGCCAGGGCCGAGGGCATCGACTGCCGCGACCTCGAGATCAGCCACGTGGTCGTTGGCTCCGGGGATGACGACGATCGAGTTCTCGCCGCCGTCGGCCACCGTGACGATCGCCGTTCCGGTGGGCACCCCTGGGCACACGCGCACCCCGGCGACGTCCACGCCCAGGGCCTCGAGCCGGCGCCGGTAGGCAGCACCGCCGGCGTCGTCGCCGACACAGCCCACCATCGCCACCGACACGCCCGCCGCAGCAGCCGCCACCGCCTGGTTCGCGCCCTTGCCGCCGGCCAATCGCTGCAGGCCCTCACCGGCCACCGTCTCCCCCGGGTGCGGATGCCGTTCGACCCGCGTCACGAGGTCGACGTTGAGCGACCCGAGCACGAGCACCCGCCCGCTTCTCTGACCGCTCACGACGCCTCCCCCCGCACGGTGCGCACCCAGAGCTCGGCGATCCGCGGGCCGTCGATCGCCAGGCAGACGTCGACCTGCGCCGGCGCCAGTCCGTGCGGGTCGTGCACCAGGTGACCGTCCCAGTCGCGGCGGTCGACGACGGTGCGCCCGCGGGTCCAGGTGCCGGTGAGCTCGACCCGAACCGGCAGCCGCTGGGTCACCACCGCGTCGGGTTCGATGAGGATGCCGACCGCTCCCGCATCGCCGATCGTCGCCCCCGCGTTGGCGAACCGCCGGTGGTGGAAGGAGATCAGCCCGGCGGCGAGGTCGGCGACCGGGGTGCCGAGCGCGCGCAACCCGTCGACGTGGGTGTCGGTGACGAGCGGGTCGTAGAAGACGTCGAGGCCGTACATGGTCACCGGCACGTCGGCACTCGCGCAGGCGTCGAGGACGATCGCGGTGGCCTCGGGGTCGTGGAAGACGTTGAACTCCGCCGCCGCGGTGGCGTTGCTGATGTCGACCCCACCGCCCATGAACACCACCCGCCCGATGCGCGCGAACGCCTCGGGGTGAACGCGGGCGAGCAGGGCGAGGTTGGTCATCGGGGCGAGCGGCACGACGGTGACCGGCGTGCCGGCCTCGGCCGCGGCGGCGATGGTGTCGCGCAGGAGGTCCAGCGCGGGTCGCGAGTCGGGCGCGAGGGTCGGGGCCGGCATCCCGAGGTCGGCCATGCCGTCGGACCCGTGGACGTGCCGGGCGTCGACGGGGTCCTCGAGCAGCGGACGGGCGGCGCCGACCCCGACGGGCACGTCCCCGCGGCCGGCGGTCTCGAGCGCGGTGAGGGTGTTGCGCACGACGTCGGCGAGCGGCGCGTTGCCCCCGACGCAGGTCACGGCGCGCAGGTCCAGGGCGGGGTGGAGCGCTGCGAGCAGCAGGGCGCAGGCGTCGTCGACTCCGGTGTCGACGTCGAGGATCACGGGCAGGGGCGGCATGGGCTCGATCATGGCGCACGATCGAGTGAGCGCAACATGCCGTGCGCGTCGAGGCAACGCGGCGTGTTGCGCTCACTCGATGTCCCCCGAGGCCCGCCGGTCCGGGGCACTCACGTACCGTCGTCCCGTGACTTCTGCACCAGCACGGCGTTCCGGCGCCCTGGCTGCTGCCCTGACCTTGGTGCTCACCGGGTGCTCGGGCAGCCCGTCCCCGGGGGCGGACTCAACCGCCTCGTCGCCACCGGCCACCTCGTCGGCGACGCCGAGCGCGAGCGTGAGCGCCACGCCCACGGCGAGCGCGACGGCATCCGCATCGCCCGCCGCGTGCGTGGCGGCGACCGTCGAGTCAATGACGGCGCAGCAGCGGCTCGGCCAGCTGCTCATGGTCGGCTTCGACACCAATGCCCCGCTGGACTCGCTCGATGACCTGATCGCCGGCGAGCACGTGGGCAACGTCATCTACCTCGGCGGGTGGGACGGCGCGCCGAAGGTGACCCGCACGTCCACGCACCTGCAGGCTCTGGTCTCGCCGGAGGCCACCGGCGGGGTGGGGCTGCTCATCGCGGCCGACCAGGAGGGCGGCGTCGTGCACCAGCTGCGCGGCGAGGGGTTCACCCGCCCACCGACGGCGTCGGAGCAGGCGAAGATGTCCCCCGCCGAGCTGACTCGTGAGGCAACCGGCTGGGCGAAGGAGATCAAGGCCGCCGGGGTCAACGTCAACCTCGCCCCGGTGACCGACACCGTGCCTAAGGAGATCGGCAAGGCCAACGAGCCGATCGGGCGCTGGGGCCGGCAGTACGGCTCGACGCCCAAGGCTGTGTCGCGGTCGGCGACGGCGTTCCTCGAGGGGATGCTCGAGGGTGGCGTCGAGGCCACGGTCAAGCACTTCCCGGGGCTCGGGCGGGTGCGCAACAACACCGACTTCTCGGCCACCGGCATCACCGACACGGTGGCCACCACGGACGACCCGTTCCTCCAGCCTTTCGCCGACGGCATCGAGGCCGGCGCGGGCTTGGTGATGATGGCATCGGCCCGCTACCCCAAGCTCGACAAGGCCAACCCGGCGATGTTCTCGGAGAAGATCGTCACCGGGCTGCTGCGCGAGCAGATGGGGTACGACGGTGTCGTCATCACCGACGACGTCAACGCGCAGGCGCTGGATGCCGTGCCGGTCGGTGACCGGGCGGTGCGGCACATCGGCGCCGGCGGCGACATCGTGCTGACGGGTGCGGCACCCGATGCCGACGAGATGCTCGAGGCGCTGGCCGCGGAGTCGGCGGCGGATGCCGGTTTCGCAGAGAAGGTCGACGCCTCGGTCGAGCGGGTGCTCACCCTCAAGGAGCGGATGGGCCTGCTCCCCTGCTCGACCACGAAGCCCTGACCCGGCCCTCGGGGGAGGCGCCGACGACGAACCGCACGATCTGGCCGCGTCTCTGCGCCCACTGAGGGCGCGCCACTTCGTCCACGTAGGTCTACTCCGGGTGCGGCCTGCTTCAGGGTCTTGCCGAAGAGTACGAGCGCTATCTCGGTGGACGACGCGACCTGACTCATGCTTGGGGTGGCAACGAGGCAGCCTGCAGCGTCCACACGACTCGCCGACGTCACGGCCGATGCTGTTGTCAGACTGGGTTGACACCCGGGTCGTTGTCAGAGCAGGATGACACTCATGGACCTCGGGCAGGTGGAAGCTGCGGCATCGACCGAAAGTCCCAGTGATGGATTGCGGATGGTTCTGGCCCTGCACCGACTGGCCGACAGGTTGGAGGACCTGCACGTCGCCCGCGCGCGGGAGCAGGGGATGTCTTGGGCAGACATCGCGGTCGAGCTGCAAGTGACCCGCCAGACGGTCCACAAGAAGCACAGCCGCCCACGGGGACGACGGAGATGGAGCAACGATGCTGATGTATGACGACTCGTTCGTCGCGGCGATGACAGCGACCACGGACGAGGCCACCGCCTTGGGGGCACGGATTTACGGCTCGGAGCACGTCCTGCTCGGGCTGCTGGTAGCCCACGACCACGTGACCCAACATGTCGTGGACATGTTCCCCGGCCTCACCGCGCCGGCGGTGCGCGAGGCTGTGCGCGCTGCCCTGGACGACGCCCCGCACCTGGCTCGACTCGGACTCACCCTCCCCGCCGCCTCCGCAACGGCACCTTCTGACGGGGCGGCCAGGGGCACGCGGCCACGCGCCAAGCACACCCCAGAGTTGCAGTCGGCGCTGAACCAGGCGACGGCCAAGTGGGCCCACCTGCGCCGCATCGGGGCCTTGCCCAAGGAGCGGAAGGTGAGCAGCGCGGTGCTGTGGCTCGGGGTGCTCGAACCCTCTGCCCGCGGGCGGCGACTGCTGCATGCGATGGAGATCGACCCGGACGGCGTGCGAGCCGGGGTCCTGTCCGCCATCGTGCCGACAGGTGATGCAGTCCCCACGTGGCCCACTGAGGCGCCCGTCGGTCCGGCCACCCGCTTCACCCATTGGGTGTTCGGCCACTTGAACCTTCCTCGGTGAAGAGCGGTCCGCCCCCAGGAGCGAAACCGCCCGAGCGGCCTTCCGTCACCAAGCCAAAACCCATAGCCGTCACGTGGGGTCATCGGCGTACCTGATCGCTGGCGCACACCTCCAGCGCCGCTGCACGCACCTGTCCCACTTCGCCGCGAGAAGGTCTGGAAGGGTGCGGTCCCAGCGGCAAGGGAGTCCAGGTCTCCTTGGCTTCACGGGTTCCGGGCAGCCCTTGCCGGGAGGTGCTCGACAACGACCGGCCCCGGCGTCCAAGTGATTCCGTGGATCGAGCACAGCGGCGCAAATGGGTCGACTGCCCGCTGCCAAGCGACCGAAAGGCTGGCCGAGATCTCCGCTGCCTCGTCCGGGGATGCCCGGGCGGCCAACCGGCGCAACGCGTCCACGTCAGTGAGCTTGGCCGTGACCTTCCAGGTTGCCGTCCCGTGATCGACGGAGTCGCCCTTGACCTCGCTCTCCACCGACAGGATCCGCAGGGCGTCGGCGTCGAGCGCCTCATCCAGTCCCTCGGTGGGCCAGATCAGCCAGGCCAGCGCATCGAAGACGTCATCAACGGGCACCTCATCCGGTGACGCACCCTCGCCGTCCTCGACGCCCAGGTCCGCGCCTGGCAGGGAGAGCACGAAGCCCTCGTTCGCCCGCGCCGCGGCTTGCAGGGCCCAAGCGTCGGTGATCGCGACCTCGGCGGTGGCGGTCAGGACCCACACCTCTCGGTTCCTCCCGCGCTGCGGCCCTTGGGAAGAGACCTGCGGCTCGCAGTCGGGCACCTCAAAGAGGCCAGGCTGGTCGGCATCCATGCCGACCGACCCTATGCCCGTCAGCCCACATCCGATGTCCGGCGACCAGGGTCGCCGGAGCGATCGTGCGTCACTTCGCCGCGAGACGCGCGAGAGCGTCTGGCGGCCTGTCGACGTGCGATGAGCTGACTGGAGCGAGCCGGGCGCGGTCGCTAGTGTCGCGTCGGTGACCGGTCCATTCTCGTCGGGGTTCGACTCTGTCCCCGGCCAGCGCGCCGAGTTCGGCGAGCTGGCCCGCCAGTCGGGCCGCATGCTCAACGAACTGAGCTTTGCTCAGATCGCCGGGGCGGAGAACCTGTTCACCAAGGCGATGCGAGCGCTCGCCTCTGGGGAGGCCGACCGTGCGGAGCAGCTGATCCAGCGTGCCGCACACATGGCCTACGACGCGCGCGAAGCGGGGTCCCCGGGCGTGCGGGCCGCGACCTTGCTGGTCTACTCCCTCATCAGCGACCAGTTCGAGGCCTGCGAGGTCGATGACATGTCCTGGCTTGACGTGGCCATCGATGTGCATCCAAACCTGGACCCGACGGGTCGTGCCCAGGTAGCGTCGGTGGTTCACGGATTCGTCCTGCAAGGGGAGTTCTTCGACGTTTCCGCAGTCGAGAAGCGACGAATCCACCAGACCTTCGGTGATGCCCCCCTCGAGCCTGAACTGGGCGACGGGCCGAACTCAACGCTCGAGCAGCGGCACGACATCATCAGGTCCCTGGTCATGGCCGCCCTGGCACTGAGGGACGCCTACGCCGCAATCGCAGACGAACGGGGTACCAGAGCCTGAGCCGACGCCCGACCCAGGTCAGAGCGATCTGGCTCCCAATCGCCCGCGTCATACCGCCGCGAGCTTGCCAGGTCAGACAGTCCAGCCCCTTCTGCGTTAGGGCGTTCGGGTCACGGGGGCACCCGCTCGAATCGCCCGCGGGATCTCCGCCACCTCGTCAACAACCGTCCCGAGACGATCCACCAGATCCGACGGAGCGGGGGAGTCGATCATGACGGAGTACCGAATGCCGGTGGAGGACCACTCCTCGTCGAAGCCGCCGTCTGCTTCGACCGCTATGCCGTCCACCACGACGCCGAGCCGCCGCGCCTCACGGTAGGTGTCGTTCAAGACGCACAATGCCACAGACAGGTGAAGCACCTGGGCGCCGTTGGAAGCCTGTGAGACGGTCACTCCCTCGTCGGTCCACTGATGGCCAAGGGCGACGCCTGAAGAGGCGCGCATGGTGCCTGCCGTGGCGCGCACCCCGAATGGAGACAGTTCCATGCCGCGAGTGTGCCGAAGAAGCCGGCTGGCGACTAGGGCGTGTCTCCATAAGTTGAGCGTGGTCGTCGGTGATTGTTGGGCCCATGTCTCGAACCCGAGTGTTGACCGACGCGCAGTGGGAACTGATCTCGCCGCTGATGCCGTCTTCGGATGGCAAGCAGGGCAAGCCTTTTCGTGATCATCGGCAGGTGGTCGAGGGGATCATCTACCGGTACCGCACCGGGATCGCCTGGCGTGACGTGCCGGCGGAGTTCGGTCCGTGGCAGACGGTGTGGAAGCGGCAACCGTCGCTTGGCTGGGGACGGCACCTGGGACCGGGTCCTGGCCGAGTTGCTGGCCGACGCGGATGCTGCCGGGCTGATCGACTGGCAGGTCAGCGTGGACTCCACCGTCACCCGTGCGCATCAGCACGGCACGAACCTGCCCCGAGCGCAGCAGGTCACAGGGGGACCTACCGAACTACAAGAATCTGGGCGAGGAGCCGCCTGACCACGCCGTCGGCCGCTCCCGTGGAGGCTTGTCGACCAAGATCCACCAGCTGTGCGACGGCAACGGCCGGCCGCTGGTGGTGCGGCTCGGGCCGGGGCAGGGCAGCGACTCGCGGATGTTCTCGCACCTGCTGGACGCGCTGCGTGTGCACCGCCGCGGCCGCGGGCGTCCCCGCACCACCCCCGACGCGGTGTTGGGTGACAAGGCCTACTCCAGCCGCGGCCACCGTGCCCTGCTCCGCCGGCGGGGCATCACCGCCGTCATCGCCGAACCCCAAGACCAGAAGGCGAACCGCACACGCCGCGGCGCCAAGGGCGGGCGACCTCCCGCGTTCGACACGCAGCGGTACAAGAACCGCAACGTCGTCGAACGCAGCTTCAACACCTTCAAGCAGTGGCGGGCCCTGGCCACCCGCTACGACAAGCTCGCCCTGACCTACCGAGCCGGAGCTCTCCTACGCGCCGTCCTGATCTGGCTCGACGCGTTAGGAGACACGCCCTAGGGCGGAGGAGGTCACACACGTTCGCGGGGACGCGGCGTCAGAGGCGCTTGACATAGTTGCCAATATCGGTAATGGTTGCTGCCATGGGTGACGACGAGGCGGTGCTGGCCGAACTGCTGCGCGCGCTCGCCGACCCGGTCCGCCTCGCCGTCGTCGACGAGCTGGGCCGCGGGCCGCGCCCGGCCGGTGAGCTCGCCGACGTCGCCGGGGTGTCCGCCCCGACGATGAGCAAGCACCTTCGGACCCTGTTGCGGGCCGGCGTCGTCACCGACGAGCGCCGAGCCGACGACGCCCGGGTGCGGGTCTTCCGCCTCCGCGGCGAGTCGGTCGTCGCGGTCCGGGCGTGGCTGGACCAGGTGCAGGCCGGGTGGGACGAGCAGCTCGCCGCGTTCGCGCGGCACGTGGAGGACCGACGAGAGGACGGGGCGGACGATGGCCGGCACCGGACGTGACGAGGCGATGACGACGAGCTCGGAGGTGAAGGTTCCGGTGCCCCCGGGGGTGGCCTTCTCGGTGTTCACCGACGAGCTGGACCTTTGGTGGGTCCGGGGCCCGATCAACCACTTCTCCGGAGGACGGATGCGGGCGATGCGCTGCGAGCCGGAGGTCGGCGGCCGGCTGCTCGAGGTGTACGACGAGGCGGGTGACGATGTCCTCGAGCTGGCGCGGGTCACGGCCTGGGAGCCGGGCCGCCGGCTGGCGCTGGAGAGCTCGCTCGACGACGTCGCCACGGAGGTGACCTTCGAGCCCGTCGGCGAGGGCACCCGGGTGCGCGTCGTGGCCACGGTTCCGGTCGGCGGGCGCGACGCCGGGGGGACGGTCTGGGCGCGGGTCGTGCCGAAGTGGTTCGGGCCGTGGGTCCGTCAGCGTGACGAGGCCCCGCGGTCGGTGCGCGACATCGCGCGGCTCGGCCTCACGGTGCGCTACGAGCGGCCGGCCGCCGCGGCCCGCTGGCTGGCCGACGTGTTCGGCTTCGAAACCCCCGATTCGTTGCCGCGGGGTGAGGACCCGTTGCCGCACACCGACTACGGGCACCCGTGGCTCGAGCTGCGCGCCGGCGGGGCGTCGGTGGTCATCGAACCGCTGCCCGACGGCGAGAGTGCCCGCAGGGGCGGCGACCGCGACCTGCCCTGGGTGTACGTCGACGACGTCGAGGCGGTCCACCGGAGGGTGCGCGAGCGGGCCGGCGAGGCCGCTGCTGGGACGCTGGGGAGCCCGTGGGGGCTGCCGTTCTTCGACGCCACGGACTGCGAGGGGCGCCGCTGGCGCTTCGCCCAGGCCCGCCCGACGATGTGAGCCGCCGCGTCAGACGACGCAGAGCTCGTTGCCCTCGGGGTCGCGCAGAGGGCGCCACCCTCACGCTCAAGTTATGGAGACACGCCCTAGTGCAGGTGCGTCTCTTCGCCGCAAGTCGGCGTGGTGGGTTAGGTCGTGATGTTGACGGCGTGCGTTGTTGTGGTGTGGGCGCGTTGCTGTCGGGCCATGAGGATTGATGCGGCGATGAGCCAGAGGGGCAGGAGGAGGTAGGTGACGAAGCCGCCGGGTGGGATGCCGGCGGTGCCGAGGGCGCCGAGGGCGCCGAGAATGATGGTGGGGATGGTGAACCACTTCGGCAGCAGGGCCCCGCGGTGTCCGCCGAGCCCGGTCGCGATGAATGCGGTGGCCAGGCCGATGCCCATTCCGGCCCAGCCGAAGAAGTGCACGTAGCTCAGGGCCTTTAGTGCCGCGTCGTCCGCGGCGACCGCGGCGCCGTTGATCAGGCCCCAGTTCCAGGTGACCATCTGCGAGATGCCGGCCACGACCACGAGCCAGCCGCCATAGGCGATGTGCGAGAAGGTCGCCTCGCCGGGTTCGCCCGAGCGCAGCAGGTTGCGCACGGCCGTGGCGAAGATCAGCAGGCTCATGCCCATCAGGACCAGGCATGCCACGCTTGCGTAGTTGGTCGCGAGGTTGTCGCGGACGACGCTGGTGGTGGCTGCTCCTGGCGCGTCACGGGTTGAGGTCCTCTGCAGCGCTGACTGGCCGATCCAGCACAGGCCGGCGACCGCGCCGCTGTATGGCAGGAGGCTCTCGAATGTGTTGCGCGGCATGGTCTGTTCCCTCGCGTTCGTGTACCGGCGTCTCTCACCGGCGGGACAACCTTCGACCGTGACCAGACCCAGCCGCATGATGCAGCCGTCCCGCTCGAGTCGGGAACAGTTCCCGGGAAGGCTGACGGCTGCGGGCACTGCCGCCACAATGGCGACATGGTCTATGGAGCCGTCGCGGTGGGCGCTGGGGTCCCGCTCGCCTTGGGGATTCTTCTGGCGTTGCGCAGTGCCCAGCGTCGGATCGCGTGGCTGCTGCTCGCACATGGCGTATCGGTCGGGTTGCTGCTGGGTGCCTCTCGGACCACGGGCACAGGCACGAGCGCGCAAGCGCTCGATCAGCTGGCGCAAGGCGGCTGGATTCTCCTCTTCCTGTGGCTGGTGCTGGTGGCCTACCTGGTGCCAGATGGCCACCTTCTTTCCGCGGGCTGGCGGTCGTGGGTGGGCGCCGGTGTGGTCGGGGCGGTGCTGTTCGTGGTCGGGGCCGCCGGTGACGCGGACAGCTTCCGAGAGGAGCACCCCGGCCAGGATCCTCCCCTGGGCGCGCTTCCTCAGCCGCTCGCCGACGTTCTCGGTGTGGTCGGTCTCGCTCTGGTGGTGCTGCTGTTCATCGGCTCCGCGATCGCAGTGGGCGCCAGGTTGAAGAGCGCTGTCGGCGTCGTGCGGACGCAGCTGCTGTGGCTGGTCTGGGGTGCTGTGGCTGTTCCGCTCGGACTGATGGTGGGCTGGACCAACCACTTCCTCCTCGGTGACCACGACTGGCTGACTTATGCCGCGTTGACCGTTGTGGCCGTCGCGTTGCCGAGCGTCATCGCCATCGCCGTCCTGCGGCATCAGCTCTTCGACATCCAGGTTGTGTTGAGCCGAACGCTGACTTATGCAGCCCTGATGGTGGGCCTGGTCGTGGTGTACGCCCTGGTGCTCTTCGCCGCCGAGAGGGTCGGCGGCACGAGCACCCTTGGCGGCCTGCTGGCGGTCGGTGTCGTCGCGGTCGCGGTCTCCCCGGCCCACTCCTGGCTGCGTCGGCGAATCGAACGTGCGGTCTACGGCTACCGATCCGATCCACACCGGGCCCTGCGGCTGCTGGCCGACCGCGCCGAGGCCGCTCACGCCGAGACGCTCTCCGCGTCCATCACCGACGCCGTGGCGGAGGCGCTGCGCGTGGAGAAGGTGTGGGTCGACACCGGCAACGCCATCCACGAGGAGCACGTCGTCCGGGTCCCACTGCGACACCGCGGTCAGGAACTGGGCGACCTGGCGCTCGAAGTGCCACCCGGTCGGCGACTCTCGTTAGCCGACATGTCGCTGCTCGATGACCTAGCGAGATACGCCACGGTCCTGGTCAAGGCAAGCCAGGCGGGCGACCAGCTTCGCGTGTCCAGGTCCCGGATCGTCGCCGGCCGCGAGGAGGAACGTCGCCGGCTTCGCCGCGACCTGCACGACGGAATCGGCCCGTCGTTGGCGGCCATCGTGCTGATGCTCAACGCGGCCGGATCCCGCACCGACAGCACCGAACGCAGCGCGCTGCTGGACGAGGCCCGCGCAGAGGCCAAAGACGCCATCGCCGAGGTTCGGCGGCTCGTCGACGACTTGCGCCCGGCCGCGATCGACGAGGTCGGCCTCCTCGGCGCGATCCGCCAGCGCGCCATGGGCCTGTCCGGCGAGCTTGCCATCGAGGTGACCGGACCCACAGCTCTGCCCGCCCTGCCCGCGGCAGTCGAGGTCGCAGCGTACCGGATCGCATCCGAGGCCATGACCAACGTCGCCCGGCACTCCGGGGCGTCCCGCTGCCGAGTCACCATCGCCGTCAACGGCTCGTTGGAGCTCACCATCGCCGACAACGGGCACGGCGTCGAGCAGCCCATACACGGCGGTCTCGGATGGACCTCCATGCGGGAACGTGCCGCCGAGCTCGGCGGCACGTGCACCATCTCCTCTCGCACCCCCAACGAAGGCCTCATCGTGCACGCCATCCTCCCGCTCCACGACACACCGCACCAACCAGCCGACATCAAGGCCGAGCGATGATCCGCCTCCTCGTCGCCGACGACCACCCCGCCTTCCGGCGCGGACTCCAATTCATGCTCGCCGACACCGACGACATCAGCATCGAGGGTGAAGCAGCCACCGGCGCTAAAGCCGTCGAGCTCGCCAACCAGCTCGCTCCCGACGTCATTCTCATGGACCTTCGCATGCCCGACCTGGACGGCATCGAGGCAACCCGTCGGCTCAGCCGCAACAACCCCGCTCCAGCGATCGTCGTCCTGACCATGTTCGAGGACGACGACTCGGTCCTCGCCGCGATGCGAGCCGGCGCCCGCGGCTATCTCCTCAAAGGCGCCGAGCAAGACGAGATCGTGCGGGCGATCCGCGCAGCCGCTGCAGGCGAGGCGATCTTCGGCCCACAAATCGCCCAGCGCGTCATCGACCACTTCACCCACAGCGCCCGCTCGACAACCACGGCGTTCCCCGCTCTGACCGAACGCGAACGGCAGGTCCTCGAACTCATCGCCGCCGGAAAGGGCAACGCCAGCATCGCCCACGAACTGATGATCAACCTCAAGACCGTACGCAACCACGTCTCGAACATCTTCACCAAGCTCCAGGTCTCCGACAGGTCGGCCGCCATCGTCAGAGCACGACAGTCAGGACTGGGCGGCACCTAATCTGGGCGACGGAGGGCACGAGATCAGGCCCGAGCGATTCAAGGAAGCCGCCCATCCGAGCGGCGATGTGCGGATGCACCACCCCGAGCTGCGCAAGGTCGCCGAAGTCGATGACGAGGTCCGTCAGTGGCTAGCCGAGACCTATGCCAACGCGAGAACGTCATCGCCCCACATGCTGCGCGACGCCAACCACAGTGCTGCACTTCGCCGGGTGATGGGCGCAACTGGGGCGGCCGGTCTAGCGAGCGGGTGCGGTTAGCGCATCTCATGTTCGACGCTGAGCACGTCCCCTACTTGGCATTGGAGTACGTCGCAGATGGCGGTGATGGTGCTGAACCGTACGGCTTTGGCCCGGTTGTTCTTCAGGACTGAGAGGTTGACGACGGTGACGCCGACGGCATCGGCTAGTGCCGCCAGGGTCATGCCCCGCTGCTGGAGGAGGTGGTCGAGGTGACAGGTGACCCGGTGTGGTTCGTCGACCGGCATCAGATGAGCCCGTCGACGTCGTCGCGTAGCCGGCTGCCGGTCTTGAAGGCCTCGGCGAGTAGGGCCAGGAGCAGCCCGGCGATGAAGCCGGCCCAGGGGATGTCGATGGTCAGCGCGTAGGCCAGGCCGCCGAGGGGGATGTCACCCAGGAGCGCGCCCTGGATGGAGGTGGCGACGAAGAAGGTGATGGCGGGACCGAGCAGAAGCATGGCCGCAAGGGCTCGGAGCCTGCGGACGTTGACGGTGGAGAAGGGCTCCCCTGCCGCGATCGTGCGCATGACGGCGATGATGAGCCAGCAGCCCGCCGCCAGCAGTAGCACGACCAGGGTTCCGGGTACGAGGTCGAGGAGCCGTTGGGTGGTGCTCGGGTCGGCCAGGGTGACGGTGTAGTCGGCTGGTCCGTAGTTGGTTCCGACCGCGTCGAGCGCGGCCACTGAGACCTCGCTGCGGAATGGCACGGGGATGCCGTCACCGGCGATCCAGCGCTGGATGGGGACCACGATGGCGGCCATCGTGGTGGCCACGACGACTGCCGTGAGCAGGATGGCAAGGCCCCAGCGGTCGCTGCGGTCGAAGGTCCACCAGTCGCGTCGAGGTTTCTGCTGTGCCGGTGGGGGCGTCGGGTTGTGGGCCATGGTGGTTCCTCCTCGGCTGTGTGCATCGACTGTCGATACTACTGATTGACGATATGCATATCGTTTCTCGATGTCAACCCCCAGCGCTCCGGTCAGCGGCCCGCGGATCTCACGAAGGCGTGACGTGAGAATGCTGCCCGCCGGGAGGCGGGCGCGACCCGGCAGCAACACCTGCGATGAAGCGCTCGACGGCCCCTTGATCGGTCTAGGGAATCGCTGATCATCGAGCCATCCCGGGGGTGAGTGGCCCCGAGCGGCCTAATTGGGCGACCTGGAGGCGCGCTCGGCCCCCTGTTCGGCTTTCGGACCCCGGTTTCGGGGTCCTACCGGGTGGTTGCGGGCAGGCTGACGCTACGCCGTCGCCTGGGTCAAAGCGACGGCACGGGCCCGCATCAGCCAGTTCGCCGAGGCGAACAGCATGTGCAGGTGGTTACGGTTCTTGGCGATGCCGCGGTAGCGGGTCTTGACGAACCCGAAGTCACGCTTGACGATCAGGAACGGGTGCTCGACCTTGGCCCGCACACCGGCTTTGCGTGACTCGATCCCACGATCGTGCTCGGGCATCGTCTTCACCACGCCTTTGCGGGCGGCGATGCGCCACTCGATCCCCGAGTGCTGCTCATCACCGGCGATCTCGGGGCGCCTCTCGGCTCCTTGGTAGCCGGCATCGGCGTACACCACCCGATCGTCGACGCGGATGATGTCGCTGATCTGGTCCAGGTCATGGACGTTGGCTGGCGTACAGGTCACCGTGTGGACGCACCCGGTGCCGGCATCAACCCCGATGTGAGCCTTGAACCCGAAGTACCACTGGTTGCCCTTCTTGGTCTGATGCATCCCCGGGTCCCGTTTCCCGGTGGCGTTCTTCGTCGAGGACGGTGCCGCGATGATCGTGGCATCGACGATGCTGCCGCCGCGCATGATCCACCCCTGGTTCTCGAAGATCTCGTTCTGTGCCGCCAGCAGCGCCTGCCCGAGCTCGTGCTCCTCGAGCAGATGACGGAAGTGCAGCAGCGTGGTCGCATCCGGGACCTGCTCAGTGGCGAAGTCCAAACCCATGAACCGGCGCATCGCATACGAGTCATAGATCGCCTCCTCCACCCCCTCATCCGAGAGCGAGAACCACACCTGCAGCAGATACATCCGCAGCATCGTCTCGATCGGCTTGGCCTTACGACCCCGCTTGCCCGGCGCGTCTTGGAAGCAGTGCGGCTCGATAACCCCCACCCACACCGGCCACGGGATCGTGGCGTCCATCGTCTCCAAGAACCGCTCCCGGCGTGAAACCCGCCGCCGGTTGCCGTACTCGATATCGGTGAAACTCGGCTGATCACTGTCCATACCCCATCGTTTCGCGACCCACGCCGACGAGCCACGCGCCACCCCGGACAACCGAGAAGATCAGCGCATCCCTAGTTCAATTCCCCGGAAGGACGGGGGTGACGCGATGTGCGCCAGTGTGGCGGTGGATCAGCGGTAGGGTCCGCGCGTATGGACATGCTCAGGGGTGAAGAGATCGCCGAGGCCAACCTGGCGGACTGGCGCAAGCTGGCCCAGGGGCTGCACGCCCGGTACGTGGTCGACAACTTCCGCACTGGGGTGCGGTTCGTGGCCGCGGTGGGCGAGGCGGGCGACGGGCTGGGGCATTACCCGCGGGTGTCGATCGGTCAGGGGTATGTCGACCTGAAGCTGGTCAGCGATGACGCCATCTACCGCGACGAGGAGGGCACGGAGCATGTCCTGCAATGGGTGACTCAGCGGGACGTCGACCTCGCGCGACGGATCAGCGCGATCGCCGCCGAGCACCGGCTCGTCGCCGACCCGGCTTCGGTCAGCGAGATCGAGCTGGGCTTGGACACGGCGCGCTCGGCGACCATCGCGCCGGTGTGGGCCGCGCTGCTGACCGGCAGCGTCGACGCCCAAGGGCACGGCTCGCCCAGTGACGAGATCCGAGATGCCACGGGACGAGTCCCCAACCTGTGGTTCGGAGACGCCAACGAGGAGCAGAGCCGACGGCAGCGGTTCCACGTCGAGGTCTATGTGGCGCCCGACGTGGCCGAGCACCGGATCGCCGCCGCCGTCGCGGCAGGTGGGACCGTTGTTGATGACAGCAACGCGCCCGCGCTCACCGTGATCGCCGACCAGGACGGCAACACGGGCATCGTCTGTGTCGACGTATCAGCCGCGAAGAAGCCCTGAACCGCCGACTCCGGTGACTCGCCGACCACACAGCTCGCTCCCACGAAACACCTGCCCCAGGCACACAGCACGCGCGTCGCTCCGCCGGCTGCCGGGCTACAGAGCGCAGGTGCTGAACGGTCACCTACGGGCCGATCGCGTCGGACCCCGTGGCCGGTCCTTCTCGCCATGGTCGTGGCCGTTGTGGCCATGGTGGCAGCAATACGCGCTCTGGGCGAGGGCTGGTCCGATCTCCGCCGGCTCCTCACGCTCCTCGGGTAACGACCGTCAAGGATGCAGGCGGGCTCCTGGTATCATTTGATATCGGAGGTGGTCGCCGTGGCCGATGTGTTGATCCGTGATATCCCCGAGTCGGTACTCGCGGCGGTGGATGCGCACGCGTCTCGCATGGGTCTCTCGCGTGTGGAGTACATTCGCCGACGTCTCGCAGCGGACGCGGCCACCTCGGGTGCCTCGGTGTCAACCGCTGATCTGCGTTCCTTCGCCGAGAAGGTCACCGATCTCGCTGATCCTCAGGTGATGGGCGCGGCGTGGCAATAACCGAGTGGCTGATCGACAAGTCGGCGCTGGTTCGTCTGGCGGACAGCCCCGACGCCGAGCTATGGGCAGAGCGGATCGAGCGAGGCCTGGTCCGGATCACTACCGTGACGCGCCTTGAGGTTGGCTACTCCGCCCGCAGCGGCAAGGACGCCAGGTCGACGTTAACCAGCCCGCCCCTCTCAGCGATGCCGGTGGAGTACCTGACCCCGAGCATCGAGGAGCGCGCCGTGCACGTGCAGCTGCTCCTGGCCCGACAGGGGCAACACCGTGCGCCCTCCATCCCCGACATCATCATCGCCGCAACAGCCGAACTGGCAGGACTGACCCTCTTACCCTCGATCCACCGACGTCCTGGGTGGGGTGAGCTGATTTCGCCCAGGTCCGTGGTGGTGGCTTGAGGGCAGTGCGGTTCTCCTGACCTCGCTGTCAGGGTGTTCCACTTCGAGTTCGGGTCGCGCCGTGAGGGCTGGGTGGTCAGGGATTGACCGGTTCTGGTGGGCCGCAGTTCTGGGTGAACAGGCGGGTCCACGCTTCCTGCCAGGGCCAGGCGGTCGGTAGGTGCAGGGTGACCCGTCGGGCCGAGGACGCCACCCGGGCGGGGACGGTGATCAGCTTGCGGCGGATGGTGGCGGTGGTGGCTCTGGCGAGGTCGGCGCTGGCGATGGTGGCTGCGGTGCGGGTGAGGTTGAACGCGATGACGGCCAGCACGAGCCAGGCGGCGTTGGCGGTGAATTTGCCTGAGGGCAGGTGCGCCAGGGCGGAGTTCTTGAGGTCGGCGTGGACCTGCTCGATGATCGCGTGTCCGCGGTGGGTCTTATCCGCGGCGACGGTGTCCAGGTCGGTGGGGTCGGTGGTGGTGAAGAAGGCGTGGAAGCGCCAGGTGTCGAACAGGGTGCCCTGCCCGGTTGCCTTCTTCTTGTCAGCGTTGACGTCGGGGATGCGGCGCACCACCAGGCGCCCGGGAACCTGATCGGCCGCCTTCTTGGAGGAGAACGCGGTGAAGGGCACCTCGGCGACCTCAGCCCGCGACACCCAGGTGCCGCTGACCTCGTCGAAGACGGCGTCGGTGTACTCGATCGGGGTCCACGCGTGTTCGCTGATGGTGGTGATCGCGGCCTTGACCTTGGGGTCCAGGCGTACGGTGACCGACACCTGCGCCCCGGCGCGAACCGCGGCACCGACGGTGGGCGCCCCGTAGAACGCCGAGTCCGCCCGCAGCAACGGCTTGCCCTGACCGGGGTGCAACGTGCGCACGGTCTTGAGCGCGTCAGCGACCAACCGTTTGGCTCCGCGCGGGGACCCGCACGACCCTTTCCGCAGCCGCTGCGCCACGACCACCGGTGCCGACCCAGTGGTGGTGACCGTGGCCAGCAACGCGTTCAGCCCGCGGACCCCGGAGTAGCCGAACCCGGCACCCTGTTTGGCGTGGCCGTGCACCTGAATGATCGTGTCGTCGATATCGACCAACACCCGGCCACCGGTGCCGTCGCCGACGACCTGCGCGGCTCGCTCGCCTTGAGCTGCCAGGCGTGTGAGGAACCTCGAGGCGAGCGCGTCGAGCTGGCGGACGTGACCGAACGTGAACGAGCGCAGGAACGACCCCAACGTCGACGGCGCGTACGCCCGGGCGAAGACCCGGCCCATCCCACCGTGCCGCAGCAGCGCCATGTCATCGATGCTGTCGGCGCCAGCGACCATCCCCGCGACCAGCGAGGCGACCTTCAACCCGGCGTTGGCGCCCTTGTCACCCGGCACGCTCAGATGCTCATCCGCAAGGCGTCGCAGCCCCGCCCGATCAGCCAGGGCCAAGACCGGAACCAACCCGGCGGCCGACACAAGATTCGGGTCGTCGAAGACCGCCGAGGTCGCTGGGAGGGTGTGAGAGAGTTTCACCTACGAGATGCCCCTTGCGTGTGTGACGAACTGAAGCGTGAAGAACTCCAATTCTGTTGCCACACAGGGGCATTCTCATGTCCCGACACGCCTCCTCAGCCCACTACCACCCTGCCCATCGGTGGATCGAGGCTTACACGTGGACAAGGACTTCGACCTCATCGCCACCATCACCGGCCAACCCTCGGAGCGACTCCGCACATAGGGCATTCCGCCGGATAGAGCGGTTGCGCCAGATACGACTTCTCCGCCTGGTCGCGTACTCGGCTGCCGGGCCACCTCAGGTGAGCGCGACCAATAGTCAGGACAATGCGTCGAGTCGGTGTCGCACCACCCTGCGGCGCAGCGTGGGCGAGGCCTCGACCTCGTAGCCGGCGCCGAGGAACACTTGGAGCAGCCCGACCGAGGCCTCATCCCAGATCACGTTCTTGCCTGGCGGCGGCTCGGTGGGGTAGCCCTCAAGGATGCGAGCGCCCACCTGTCTGCCGTACTCGACGGTGGCGGCGGCGAGCTCGTACATCACCCCCTGTCGACGGAAACCCTTTCGAACGACGAAGCAGGTGACCGACAACACGCCCTCGAGGTCCGGGTCCTTGCGCATCCACGACTTCTGACGGGCCCAGATCCTCGGATAGTTCTCCCGCGGTTCGACCGCGACCCACCCAGCGGGCTCGCCGTCGACATACCCGACCAGGCCCGACGTGGGGCCGCTCGTACCGCAGCCGGCCTGCTCCAGCAGCGCGGTGTCGCGCTCCTCCTGGGTCGTGTCGCGCCAAATCCAGCCCGGGACCTTGAGGGCCTGACAGCGGCACTTGCGGGCGCCGCCAGCCTCGAACACCGCCTCGACGTCTTCGCACGTCACCTCGTTGGCCGGTCGCCAACTGAACTCGGGCACACCGCGAGACTAGCGGCACCCCCGGCGCCAGTAGCGACCCCGGGACAGTCGATCTCTAGCCTCGTCGGTGCGTCTATCCGCCGGCTGTTGGGCGCAACTTCGCGACAGTCGTGAGGTTCGCGTCACTGCGCCGCCAGTCGAGCGGGGAGAGGTGAAGAAGTCGACTGTTCAAGGCGAATAGCGGTGGAGCGGCCCAGAACGACTGTCAGATCCGCTGCTCGCCAATCCAGGCGATGACGGTGTCGATGTCACGGACGATGGGGGCTTGGGTGAACCCGCGGTCACCAAGACCAGCGACCGCGGGGAAGAAGACCTCGCGGTTGAAATCCTCGAGGTATTCGCGGCTGTCCCACAGTTGCATCACCTGCCAACCGTCCTCGACGGCGCCAGCGGCAAAGGCACGCCGGCCCTTCGGCGGTGGGACGTCACCAATGGCTTCCACGACATCCGCCCACTGCTCGGGTGTGCCGCCAGGGAAGAACGCAAGCCGCAGGAACGCCATGCGCCCACGCTAGATGTCAAGCCGCGCCCATGCACGGACTCAGCGCGTCTCTGTAGCCGCCTGACGCGCTCCGCCCGGATGCCGTGAGACGGCGCGCCCCCTGCTGCCGGGTCGTTGTGATCGTGCTCATGGGTGCGGGTGGTTCAGCGGGGTCGTGCAGCCGCAAGGATGGGCTCATGCGCAACCCTGTTGACAGCCGATATGTGGACCTCGTGCGGCTTCTGCGTCGTTACGGCCGATCTGATCTGGTGTCGGGGGCTCGGCTGGACGAGTTCTCGGTCGACGAGCCCGGTTCCGGTCCGGAGGATCCGATTACCGGGGATGCCGAGACGGCGGAGCGGTTGGCGGCCGACCTTGAGCGGATGGGGCCCACTTTCATCAAGCTCGGGCAGCTGCTCTCGACGCGCTTCGACCTCCTCCCGGCGGTTTACACGACCGCGTTGGCCCGGCTGCAGGACACCGTTGACCCCATCCCGTTCGCGGCGGTTCGGGAGGTCGTGGAGGGCGAGCTGGGTGCGTCGATCGGGGAGCGGTTCAGCGATTTCAGCGTCGACCCGTTGGCATCGGCCTCGATCGGGCAGGTCCATGCCGGGACGTTGCGCAACGGCCGCGAGGTCGTGGTCAAGGTCCAGCGGCCCGGGGTGCGCGAGACCGTCCGTGACGACATGGAGGTCCTGACCCGGCTGGCCAGCATTGCCGACAGGCGGACCGAGGCCGGCCGCCAGTTCGGGTTCGGGCAGCTGCTCGCCCAGTTCCGCCGGTCGGTGGCCGGGGAGCTGGACTACCGGCGCGAGGCCAAGAATCTGGTCACCTTCGGCGAGCTGACCGCCGAGTACGACCGGCTGGTTGTGCCCCAACCGGTCATGGAGTACACCACGAGCAGGCTCGTGACGATGGACCGCATCGAGGGCCGCAAGATCACCGACATCGGACGCCTGGGGCTGATGGACATCGACGCCCGACCGATCGTCGAGCAGCTGTTCCGCGCGTACCTGCGGATGATCCTCGACCACGGGGTCCTGCACGCCGACCCGCACCCGGGCAACCTCCTGATCACCGAGGACGGGCAGCTGGCCCTGCTGGACTTCGGGATGACCGCATCGGTCCCACCACGGGTGCAGGACCAGGTGGTGAAGCTCCTGCTCTCGATCAGCGACGGCGACGGCGAGGAGACGGCCGCGATCCTGGCAGCGATGGGCCACCCGATCGAGGGCTACGACGCCGCAGCATTCCGCGACGACGTCAGCCACCTGGTCTCCGAGGCAGTGGGCAGCGGTGCGGACCTGGAGGTCGGCACGGTCCTCGTCGACCTGAGCAGGCTGTCCGGCGTCCACGGGCTGCGCCCGCCGGCTGAGATGTCGATGATCGGCAAGGCCATGCTCAACCTGGACCAGGCCACCTCTCACCTCGACCCGACATTCGCCCCCGCCCAGTGCATCCGCGACAACGTCAGCGAGATCTTCGCCTCGAGCCTGAGGGCGACCCCCGGGGGGCTGCTGTCAGCGGCGATCGAGGCGAAGGACTTCACGGCCCAGCTGCCCAAGCGAGCCAACCGGATCCTCGACGCGATGGCCGCTGGTGAGTTCCGGCTGCGCGTGGACGCCATTGACGAGGAGCGCCTCCACCTGGTCCTGCAGCGCATCGCCAACCGACTCACCCTCGGCCTGATCATCGCCGCGACCCTCATCGGCGCCGCACTGATGATGCGGGTGCCCTCATCCTGGACCCTGCTCGGCTACCCCGGAATCGCCATTCTGTTCTTCCTCCTGGCCGCTGCCGCCGGTGTGGCCCTGGCCATCTGGATCCTCGCCACCGACCGCAAGGTCGCCCAAGCCAACCACCACCAACGCAGCACGACACAGTAGCCCCCGCGGCACCACGGGCGAAGCGAGAGCGGGTCTCTACGCCGCCTGATCGCGGCGTCTGCTCCCGCCCGGATCGCGGCAAATGAGGAAAGGTCCGGGCCCCTCCGTGCGACGATCTCGGCGTGGAGCAACTCGAGGACGGCTGGCAGAGGGAAGGTCGCGTCCTCTGGAAAGACTTCGAGTCCAACGGCGACCACTACTCGATCGCAGGCGGCCCGCGTGGTGTCTCCCTGTGGTCGCAGGGCAACGCTGGCATCGACATTCCCAGCGCCTTGATCTATGGCATCTGGAGCACCTTGGCAGGTGTGGCCTCTCGAATCAACGTGGTCAAGGTGCGACGCCGGAGGTGGGGTCCGATCCGGTTGCAGGTGCTGCGTCGAGAGTTCCCCGAGTCCAAGGACCTCCTCGAGTGCGTCAAGACGGTCGAGCAGGAAGTGCGCGACGGCGTCCCAGGACATGCCTGACTCGCCTTTCCCGCTTTCAGACCCTTGGTCGCACGCGCTACCCTGCCCAGCCACCAGCCACCCAGCTCGAGCATGGCCATGGCTCGGGTCGCCAGGTGGTAACCGTGCCTTGAGCCGACCTCTTGGGTCGCGGCATGAGCGGTAAGGCTGCGCCGCCTACTCGTTCGACAAGACAACGATGCGCTTGTCGCCGTGCCGCCAGACCTCACCTCGGTACGGCAACTCGCCCGGTGCGCCGGCCGGGGCCTTCCAGTCGACGACATCCTCGAAGTCACGCTCGCGTCGCGCCCACGCGTCGCGTGCGTCCGCACCCCGAAGCCACGCCAAGGCCGCGCCGCAGTCAACTACCACGACGTCACTGCCGTCTCTCGTCAGCCGCTCGATGGTGGTCCTGTCAGCACTCGGGTCGTCCAACGTCAGTTCGACACCATCGGGGTCAAACATGCGTCGACCACCGGGGCTCCACATCCGGCGACCAGCGCCCGAGGTGGCCCTCCGCTTCTTCGTCACAGCCACATTGTGCCGCCACGACTCATCTACTCGTAGAAGAACTCACCGCACGCTCATTGCAGGAGGGGATGGCCCTATCCGCGGCAATTGAGGACGTTGCTTGATGAGGTGCCGCTCCGGGGAACACGGCTCCGACGCGTGCGCTTTTGTCGAAACCCAGCGCAGCTAGGACTCCTCTCCGCTACAGAACGACTGCAGGTCGCGATGCCGCCCGGGAACCGGCGCCCGATCACCGAACCGGGCCAGGGCGCTGGAGTATCGGTCTCCGAGGCCCACCCGAGTCACGTCGCGGTACCACAGGCGAGCTGCATCGGTCTCCCAGACGCCTCGCGGGCCGATCAACTGGAGATCGAATTTGCGCGTGCCAAACCGAACTACCCGCCCGACGAGCAGCGGGTAGTCCTCTGCCGCCTCCAGGTGCACGCACACGAGGGCCGCGTGTTCGGCGGCAGCGCGGAGAACTGCATCGGCAGCGGCGCCCACAGGAAGGTGAAACCTTGGCTCCCGGCGCCCGAGGCCGGCGACCGCGCGTTCGATGTAGCCACCCTCACCGTCGGCCTCAACCTCGGTGACGTCCTGGATACGCACGACGTCGTAGCCGTCGACGTAGACGGCGTCCACCAGCCTTTGAACAGCCACCCAACCGTCAGAGAGGCTCACCACGAAGCCGGGCACGTCGTCTGGAGCCCATGACTGGTCACGACAGATGCGCACCGGAAACTGCGAACGAAGCGCTTCCTCCAATCTGTCGGTGATCACTGTGCTCGTTCGGGCCATGCCCGCATATTGGTCTACGGACTGGGGACTTGGCATCTCCGTTTCCGGAGCGACCGGGTGGCACTCGACCCCTACGTGAGCACCGAGGGCCTCGTTCCTAACGACTGTTCGGAGCCGGAGTCGGCTCGCACCACCGCACACGGAGTGCGGCAAATCCGGTAAACGCCTCACGCTGATGAGCGGACGTCAGCGACTCCAGTCAATCGTCGTCATCATCGTCCTCCACGAGTTCGCCCTCCCAGGCTTCGCGGCCCTCGTGGATGGCGAACGCAGCGATGACGAACCCGGCGACGGGGTCGAGCCACGCCGCGCCGGTGAGGGCGAACAGCACCAGCCCGAGCAGCGTCGAGATGCTGAGGAGGACGCAGATCCTGGTCTCGGCTGCGTCGGCGAGGATCAACTTGTCGCCGCCGAGTTGTTCGCCGACCCGCTTCTTGGCGCGCGCCAAGACCGGCATGACGATGAGCGACAGCGTGAGTAGGACGATGCCGACGACCGAGTTGTCCGGGGTCTCGCCGCCGACCAGAGACCGGATGCCCTCGAACGACACGTACGCGGCGAGAACGAAGAAGGTGACCGCGACCGCGCGCAGCGCCCGGCGCTCCTTGGCTTCGTCGGCCTCACCGTGGCGCAGGCGGGCGGCGAGCCGAAGGCCGACGAGGACCGAGGCGGCGGATTCGATGCCGGAGTCGATCCCGAACCCCACGAGTGACACCAGCCCGGCCAGCAGGCCCGCCGTGATCGCGACGGCCCCCTCCACCACGTTGTACGCGACGGTGAATTGGCACAGGCGGAGCCCGCGCCGGGTGAGGCGCTCGGTCTCGTCCTCGGTGAGGGTTGTCGCTCCTGGGACGTTGGGCGCGGGGCTGGTCATCGGGCTCCCTCGATGGTGGTCGTGCCGTAGGTCGGGCACAGGGTGACGGCTTCGCCGGTCAGGCTCAGCAGTCGTTCGGCAGCGGAGAACAGCTCCAGCACGGCCTCGGGGTGGGTCAGCGAGAAGACGGACGCACGGCCCTCGGGACGTGAGGCCACCAACCCGCAGTCCCGCAGGCAGGCCAGATGCTTGGAGACGGTGCTCTGCGCCAGGTTGAGGTGCGCGGTGAGGTCTACGACCCGGTGCTCACCGAGTGTGAGGTGCCGGAGGATCGTGAGCCGAGATGGGTCGCTGAAGCCGTTGAACAGGCACGCCGCCGCTGCCAACCCAACTGCTTCGAGTTCCAAGGATCGTCGAGTCGTCGCGGTTGCCTGAGTCATCGCCACACCGCGATGATAGCGAGGTCTGGTGGCCGTCCGCTCATCGGCATGAGCGCGAACATCGGGGTGCGTCTCAAGCGGGTGCGTCTCAGCGCCGCGAATGCGTCCGTGAGGCTTGGGACGTTCGACTTCCTCTACGGCTACGTTGATGCAGCAGAGTTGCCCGACGCCGACCAGCCCGACGAGCGAGTAACCCTGCGCGACCTGGCGTTGCCAAGGTAGCCACCGCTCCAACCGGACTCTGGCCCTCGCTACAGCAGGCCCCCGACCTACTCGAGGTGAGAACCCTGGTCCGCCGCGGCAGGACTGGGTGAGCACACAACCGCTCCGGCAACCTGCGTCACAGCGTCGGAAGTCGCGCGGCAAAGCAGCGTTCAGCACCCGGGACGGATGAGCGCTTTGTGTGCCGGTTTTGGTGCGTAGAGATGGTGCAGGTGACCCATGTGTCGGCCTATCTGATCGGGCGACGATGAGTCAGCCCGGGCAGACGGCCCGGCCGATAGGAGGACACCCGCATGACCGCACAGCACCTTGCCGCCCCCGCGGAGCTGAGCGAGATCCAAGCCCTGGACACCCGGCCGCCGCTTTCCCGCGCCGCCCAACTGGCCGTCGCAGCGAGCCTGATCGCGGCCGGCCTCCTCAACGGAGGTACCCAGTTCGTCGGCCATCTCGTCATCGATGACGGCAGCGGCGACTTCAGCGACCAGATCCGCTGGGGCGTCGAGCACCCCGTCTTCCACGGCGTGGAGCAGTTCGCGCTCTTGGCGAGCATGCTGTTCCTGCCGGTCGCCGTCCTCGGTCTGGCCCAGGTGACGCGGCACCGGGCGCCGCGGCTGACCGCCGCCGGGATCCTGCTCACCTTGTGGGGCTTCTGGGGTTTTCACAACATCCTCGCGCTGGGCTACACCGCCGGGACGATCGCACCGTCCGCGCTCGGGGTGGATGCCGCGGTCGGGCTCAATGACGCCTTTATGGAGCACCCCGGTTCGGTGTTCGGAGCGTTGGTGCCGCATCTGCTCGGCTCGTTCCTGGGCCTGATCCTGTTGGCGGTGGCGGGCTGGCGTGGCAGGAGTCTGCCGCGCATCCCGCTGGTCCTGCTGGTCGCGTTCCTGCTCTGGGACTTCCTCCTGCCGCCGGCCGGGCCGCTGGAGGCACACCTGCTGCTGCTGATCTGCTTCGGTTGGCTCGGAATGCACGTGGCGCGGATGTCGTGGCAGGAGTGGAGCGGGACGGCGGAGGTCGGAACATACTGACCCCATGAGCGGGAGCACTCCGGCGAGGGTGGGTCCATGGTCGGCGGCGGCGGCGACCATCGCCCTCTCCCTCGCCGCCGCGTGGGTTGCCGGGACCGGGCCTGGCGGGGCGGCGGGACTGGACGGGGTCGGTCTGAAGCTTCTGGTGATGCCGCTGCTGTGGGCCATCCCCGGGGCGCTCATCGCAGCCGTCGGCCCGCGGCTGCTCGGCTGGTCGATGATCGCGGTGGCGGCATTGTTCGCCCTCTCCGCCCTGGCCGGTGCGAGCCTGCACGCCGGCGTCACCTCGGGCGCACCCTGGTGGATCTGGTATGCCGACCGGGCCTCGGCACTGATCGTGCCGCTGACGCTGGTGGTGCTGCTCCTGGTGCCGGACGGACGGCTGCCATCGCGGCGCTGGCGACCCTGGGCTACGGCTGCGGTCGGGCTCCAGGTTCTGGCCGTGGCCGCCTGGGCATCCCTGCAGGGTCCGGCGGCGGCCTCGGACTCCTCGCTGCCGGCCTGGACGGGTGAGCTCGCGAACCCGGTCGGACTCCTCCCCGGCGGTTGGGGCGAGCCCTTACAGAGCTGGGCCGAGGTCGCGATCCAGGTGCCGTTCCTGCTCGTGCCGGTCGCGGTATACGGGAAGCTGCGCGGCGCCCACGGAGATACCCGCCGGCGGGTGGTGAGCGTCCTACTCGCCGTCGTGACCTTCACGCTCCTCATCGTCGTAGGACGCTGGCTCTGGCCGGCCGGCGGCGATCTGCTCGACATCGTCGCAGGCGGGCTGCTGGCTCTGACCGTGACGGCGAGCGTGCTCCGCTTCCGCCTGGGCTGGGTGGACCGGGTCGTGGGCCGGCTGACCGTCTTCCTCGTGCTCGCTACGGTGCTCGCCCTCGGGTATGCCCTAGTCGTCTCCCTCGCGTCCACTGCTGGGTCGCAGCTCTCACCGGTCGCGGTCGGCCTCATCGCCGCCGCGGTCACCCTCGCCCTAGCCCCGGCCCGAGCCCGCCTCCAGGACGCGGTCGACTGGGCCCTCTACGGCGACTCACGCGAGAGCGCCCGGGTGCGGCGCCTGACCGAAGAGCTGGCCTCCAGCCGGCACCAGCTCGTCACCGCCCGGGAGGAGGAGCGGGTGCTGCTGCGACGTCAGCTCCACGACGGCCTCGGGCCGACGCTTGCAGGAGTCGCGATGCAGCTGCGCGACCTGGACCAGATTGTCCAAGAGGATCCCGACCTGGCGCGGAGCAGACTGGACCGCCTGGCGCAGGCGACCCATCAGGCCCTGGACGAGGTGAGACAGATGAGCCGGCAGCTGCGCCCGCCGGCACTGGACGAGCTCGGGCTGGTCGGTGCCCTCGAAGAGGTCGCCGAGAGCCTGGGCCTCGACTGCGTGGTGGTCAGCGAGAACCTGGGTGCACTTCCGCCTGGACCCGAGGCCGCCGCATACCGGATCGGGCGCGAAGCGCTCACCAACGTCGCCCGCCACTCCGGATGCACGTCGGCGCAGCTGACGATCGCCCGACACCGCGACGGCGTGCAGCTCGAGGTGCGTGACCATGGTGCCGGGCGCAGCGGCCCAACCGGAGTGGGGACGCTGTCCATGCGGGAGCGGGCACACGAGCTCGGCGGGTCGCTCTCGATCGAGGACACCGACGGCGGCGGCACCACCGTCCGCGCCTGGCTGCCCCTCCCCGCGCAGGGAGGGATCCGATGAGCCCAATCCGGGTCGTCCTCGTCGACGACCACCCCATGTTCCGAGAGGGCGTGCGCTTCACGCTCCACCGAGCCGACGACATCGAGGTCGTCGCCGAGGCCGCAGACGGAGCCGCCGCGATCGCCGCCGTCGCCGACACCGCTCCGGACGTCGTTCTCATGGATCTCGCGATGCCGGGAGTCGGCGGCCTCGAAGCGATCACGAGGATCCTCCACGACCACCCGAGCGTCGCCGTCCTGGTACTGACCATGTCCGAACACGACACAGCCCTCTTCGCTGCGCTGCGGGCCGGGGCACGCGGATACCTCGTCAAAGGTGCACCCGGTCAGGAGATCGTCTCGGCGATCCGCTCGGTCGCCGCAGGTCACGTCCTGATCGGCGCGCCCGTCGCGGCCCGCACCCTCGAGGTCCTCACCGACCCCGGCCCGCCGGGGTCCGCGGACTTGGGCATCGACTACGGACTGACCGAGCGCGAGCATGAGGTGCTCGGACTTCTCGCCCGCGGCCTGACGAACCAACAGATCGCAGACCGACTCGTCATTTCACCAATAACCGCCCGAAATCACGTGAGCAAAATCTTGACGAAACTCCAGCTACGCAGCCGCCGGGACGTCATCCGCCGTTTCGGACGCCACGAAAGATCCTGAGCACAGGCCCCACGTCTGCAGCGCGGGCATGGATCGGCCTGCGCTCCTGCGCGATACGTGAGTCACTTCGCCGGGAGCCGCCGCAGGCACCCCTGTCGGCAGGCCCATCTTCAGCGGTGTGTTCTGCGCTCAGGTGGCTATGAAGCGGGAGATGACTGTGGGTGCCGGGGCGCCTAGGGAGCGAATGATTGGGCCGGTGGTGGCGGCGGTGACGACGATGAGGCAGGCGAGGACGCTGCCGGCCAGCAAAGCCCAGGGCATCACGAGCTGCGCCTGCGGCAGGACCTGACTCAGACCTAGGGCGAGCAGTGAACCGCCGACCGTTGCCATGATCAGGCCGAGGATGCTTGCGGTGAGGGTGATGATGAGCGCCTCGAAGATCGGGATCAGGATTTGCTGGCGTGGGGTGGCACCGATGACGCCGTCGAGTGCGAGTTCGGCGCTGCGCTGCCGTGACATCATCACCAGGTTCCCCACCGCGCCCGCGACGGCGACGGCCAGCGGGAGACCGGCGAGGGTGAGCATGCTGGTGGCCGAGGACCCCTCCAGCTGCCCGACGCCGAGGTGCTCAGCGATGCCGGCGAAGGTTGCTCCGACGGCCATGAGCCCGAACACCAGGCCGACGGAGAACATGACGGGGACGATTGAGCGGGTGAGCCGGTCCCGTTTGGCCAGGACGGTGTGGCGGGCCAGGTGCCAGGAGGCGCTGCGGGTTGGCAGGGCTCCGGTCCAGGCCCGGGTGACCGGTCCGACGATCCACGGCAGGATCGCGGTGAGTGCCAGGCCGGCGACCGGTACGGCGAGGAAGGCCTGTTGGGTGATCATGCTGACGAGGTCCTTGCCTGCCTCGGGCTCGGTCGCCGCCGTGTTGCCGGCCGCAGCCACGAACACGAACATGACGAGCAGGGCCGCGATTGAGGCGGCGAACCGCAGTGCCCGCAGGGTGCGGTGCAGCGGCCCCTCCGGTCGGGTGCCGCCGCTGGTGGCCTCCCGCAGCGCCTCGACCGGTGGGATGGCGCTGGCGGCGTGAGCCTGACGTAGTCCGCCGATGACGCAGAGCAGTGCGCAGCCGGTGGCGGTGCCTAGGAGGAGCGGCACCGAGACGGTCGGGTCGAAGCCGGCGAGGCCTCGGTCCTCGACGACGAGGCGTAGGGCGGTCGGGGCCAGTGCCACGGCCAGGATCGACCCCACGACCGAGGAGGCCAGTGCGACGGCGGTGATCTGGGTCGTCACCAGAAGCGTGACCTGGGCAGGGGTGGCGCCGGCGAGCAGCACCCGGGCGAGGGCGCCCCGGCGCGAGGTGACGACCAGGGCCGTCGCCGCCCCGATGACGGCCAGGCCGACAAGGCTGCTCAGGACAATGTTGGCGATGCCGTCCACGCGCAGCAGCTGGGTGCCGTCGGGGCCGAGTGCCGCTGTGGATGAGGCCGCGCTGGTCAGGGCGATGCCGGAGAGTGCGAGCGAGAAGTTGAGGGTGACGAAGCCGATCGAGACTCCGAGCCAGGCGAGCCATGAGTCCCTCAGGTCGGCCAGGGCGAGGCGGATCATGACGAGGCACCGGTGCCGGTGACGGCCAGGTCGGTGAGAAGCGCCGCGACTTCGGCTGCGCTCGGACTGGTCAGCTCGCGCGCGAGATAGCCGTCGTGGAGGAACAGCACCCGGTCACACTGCGCGGCCACGACCGGGTCGTGGGTCACGGTCAGGACGCACTGGTCCGGGCGGTGGGCGATCTGCCGGAGAGCGTCGAGGACGACGGCACCGCTGTGGGTGTCCAGTGCCCCGGTCGGCTCGTCGGCGAACACGATCCGGGGTCGCTGGGCGATCACCCGCGCCAGGGCGACGCGTTGCTGCTCGCCGCCGGACATCACGACCGGCCTGGTCTCCTCGAAGCCCTCCAACCCGACCAGGGCGAGGGCGTGGCGGATGGTCTCCGTCGGCGGCTTCTCGCCGCGCAGGCGGGCAGGCAACGCGACGTTCTCGAAGGCCGTCAGCGTCGGCACCAGGTTGTACGCCTGGAACACGAAGCCGACCTCGCAGCGCCGCAGTCGCGCCAGGGCGGCGCGTGACAGCGCTGTCGTGTCCCGCCCCAGCAGCTGCACCGTGCCGGTGCTCGGCAGCTCGAGCCCGGCGAGGGTGTACAGCAGCGTCGACTTGCCCGATCCGGACGGGCCCATGACGGCACACATCTCTCCGGGCTCAACGGCCATCGAGACGCCGTGCAGGATCTCCACCTCCCGACTGCCGGCGCGGTAGGCCTTGGTGATGTTGCGTCCGAGGACGAGCGGGCCGGGCACCTGCGGACCTGGTGCGGACCGTTCTGCTGCTGACGTACCTGCTGCGGATGAGGGTTCGGTCTGTGCCGACAGTGCGATGCTCATGACGCAAACTCTGCTCCGCCGCAGCGGCGGGCGCCTCCCCCTGCAGTCATGATCGGGTATCCCGTGGTCATGACCCGCGGGCCGCCTGCCCATGCCCGTGGTCATGAGTCGGGGTCCGGGACCGTCGCGGAGATCCGCGTGTCACTACCGTTGGCGGGGTGAGCGGATGGGACCCCTTCGCCAACCCCTCCAGGTGGAGTCGAATCCTCGACCTGTTCAGCGTGCTGGCGCTCGGGGTCGCGCTCTTCGGGGTGTACCAGGCATTCTCCGAGGGCGTCGGCAACGGCATCACTGCCGGGGCACTGTGCGTGGTGGCTGTGGGCCTGTGGACGCGGGTCCGTAGCGGGCAGGGGCGTTGGCCGCCCTACGCGCTCGTGCTCGTCTCCGCGGCCTTTCTCGTCGTGCCAGGCAGCGGCTACGCGGGCGGCTTCCACCTCACCGTGACGATCGCCCTGCTCGGCCTGCGTGAAGGCTTCCGCAGCGCGCTGCTGGCCAATCTCGCGGCGACTCTCACCCTGGCAGTCTGGCTTGCCTGGCGCGACGGCGTGAGCCTCGAGGACTCCATGATCTCGGCCGCCACCATAGTGCTCTTCCTCATGCTGGGCGTGGGGTTCGGCGCACTACTGCGGGACCTGGCGGTGGCCCGTGAGGTGGCGGCCCGCCACGGGGCGGAGCTCGCCGTCGCCAACGAGCAGCTGCGGGCGTCGATCGCGACCGAGCGCGAGCTCGTCCTGGCCCAGGAGCGGGCCCGCTCAGCGCGGGACCTGCACGACGGGCTGGGGCACCGGCTCACGCTCGTGGCGATGAGCCTGGACTTCGCTCAACGGATGCGGAACCGCGACCCGGAGGAAGCGTGGAACGAGATCACCAGCGCGGCGACCACGAACCTCGAGGCGCTCGACCACATGCGGCTGTGGGTCCGGGCCCTGGACCCGCCGGCATCGGCTGCCGGTCTGGGGGGTCCGGCCGCCTTCGCGGCGATCGCGGACGCCTTCCGGGGGACCGGGCTGACGGTGCGGGTGGCTCACCAGGGGTCCGTGGAGGCCCTGCCGGGGCCGGTCGCGGTCTTCGCGACACGCTTCATCCAGGAGGGGCTCACCAACGTGCTGCGGCACGCGCGCGCGGACGAGGTCGACATCACCATCCTGCAGAGCCCGCACCAGGTCCGGATCACGGTTACAGACAACGGGATCGAACGAGCGGCCGACGCACCCGAAGGCTTCGGCCTGCGGTCGCTACGCACACGGGCGGAGGAACTCGACGGCCGGCTCACCAGCGGACCGAGCGGAGCCGGGGGCTGGGAGCTCGCCACGGTGCTGCCGCTCGACGAGCAGGCCATAGTGAGGACAGGCTGATGCGGGTCGTGGTGGTTGACGACCAGGAGCTGATGCGCCGTGGCCTGACCATGCTGCTCGGCACCGAAGACGGCGTCAGCGTTGTCGGCGAGGCCGGCGACGGACACGCAGCCCTAGCCGTCATCGCCGCGACTGCGCCAGACATCGTCCTCACCGACGCCCGGATGCCGGTGATGGACGGAGTGAGCCTCGCCGCGGCGGTGCGCGAGGCATACCCCGAACTGCCGGTCGTCATCCTGACCACCTTCGACGACGACGACCTGGTCCAGCGCGCGCTCGGTGCCGGCGCCGCTGGCTTCCTCCTCAAAGATGCCACCACCGAAGAGCTCGTACTCGGCATGCGGCTCGCGCTCAAAGGTGGCCTGGTCATCGATCCGCGAGTGGCCCGCTCCGCGTTCACGACCCGGGCGCGCGGCGCGGACCGTGCTAGCACGTCAGCGGAGCCGTTCGCCGTCCTCACCCGCGCGGAACAGGCCGTCGCCCGCCTCGTCGCCACCGGCGCGACGAACAGCGAAATCGCGCAGACGCTCTACCTCGTCGAGGGCACCGTGAAGAACCATGTCTCCGCGCTGCTACGCAAACTGGACCAGCGGGACCGCACCGCCCTAGCCCTGCTCCTCGCCCGCTACCTCGGCCACTAGAGCACCCAGCCCTCAACCGTCGACACCGGAGGCAGCGCCGCTTCCCGAGACGAACGAATGCAAGTGCCCGCTGCACACCCAGGGCGCAACACTTGCTGCCGTGATGGGACCCGCGGCACTCCGCCGGGTGCTGGGCGTGGTCAGGGGTGGCCGCGGTGGCGGCGGGTGAGCGACGGGCCTCACCCTGAGGGGCATTCGCTCCCCTTGAGGGCCGACCATGTGTCAGTTATAGTCGACACATGGTCGAGGTCATCCGCACCGACGACTTCGACAAGTGGCTACGAAAGCTCAAGGACAGGGTCGGTCGACTCCGCATCGTCGAACGCCTCGACCGGCTCGCCTCAGGCAACCCAGGCGACGCCAAACAGGTCGGCCAGGGCGTCTGGGAACTCCGACTGATGTTCGGTCCCGGCTACCGCATCTACTACCTACACGACGGCCCGCGAGTGATCCTGCTGCTCTGCGGCGGCGACAAGGCAACACAGCAGCGGGACATCGAGCGGGCTCACCAGCTCGCGGACTACTACCGCAACGAGGAGGACAAGGACCATGGCTAGGAACGGCAAGTACACACGCTTCGACGCCGCCGACTACCTCGAGGATCTCGACGACGTCGCCACCTACCTCGAGATCGCCTTGCAGGAGTCGGCCGAGGATCCCACCGCCATCCCCCGGGCCCTGGGCGTCATCGCCCGTTCGCAGAACATGAGCGAGCTCGCTCGGCGCGTGGGCATGAGCCGCGACGGCCTCTACAAAGCACTCTCAGCCGACGGCAACCCGACCTGGTCGACCATCCTGAAAGTCACCAACGCCCTCGGCCTGCGCTTGGAACTGCACACCGTCGCCTGAACCGGCACACCCCTCCGCCACACGCCACACGAGAGAGAAGCACCCGCGTCACAGCGCCGGGTAACGCTCGTCAAGCACGGCCTGACGGCGCGGGTGCTATCGTTTGATATCGGAGGTGGCTCTAATCGCTGACGTGTTGATCCGCGACATCCCGGAATCGGTGCTCGCGGCGGTGGACGCACACGCGTCGCGGCTGGGGCTCTCGCGTGTGGAGTACATCCGCCGACGTCTCGCGGCAGACGCGGCGACCTCGGGCGCTTCGGTCTCCGCCGCTGATCTGCGTTCGTTCGCCGACAAGGTCACGGATCTGGCCGACCCGCAGGTGATGGGTGCGGCGTGGCAATGACCGAGTGGCTGATCGACAAGTCGGCCCTGGTGCGCTTGGCGGACAGCCCCGATGCCGAGCGGTGGGCAGAGCGGATCGAACGGGGCCTGGTCCGGATCACGACCGTGACGCGTCTCGAGGTTGGCTACTCCGCCCGCAGCGGCAAGGACGCCCGGTCAATGTTGACCAGCCCACCCGTCTCGGCGATGCCGGTGGAGTACCTCACCCCGGTCATCGAGGACCGCGCCGTGCAGGTGCAGTTGCTCCTAGCCGGACAGGGTCAACACCGCGCGCCCTCCATCCCCGACATCATCATCGCCGCAACAGCCGAACTGGCGGGGCTGACCGTCCTGCACGTGGACAAAGACTTCGAGCTCATCGCCACCATCACCGGCCAACCCGCCGAGCGACTCCAGACATAGGGCATTCCGCCGGGTAGCGCGACGCCGTTTGGGTTCTGCGCCCAAGATGACTGGCGTGGCGCAATGATGGGAGCGATGATCCGGACCTATACGCCCGCTGACCACGACCCGCTCGTCAAGCTCTTCGCCCGTGCGGGTGTCGACGCACCTGGCGGTGAGCTGTGGAGGCATCTGCCGTCAGAGCGGATGATCTATCTCGATCCCTACATCGAGTACTGCCCAGACACTCTGTTCCTCGCCGAGGTCAAAGGCGACCTGGTCGGCTACCTGACGGGATGTCCCGACAGTGCCCTGATTCCGAGCGAGGACGAGCGGTTCACCAAGGCAGTCATGGAGCACAAGCTGATGCTCAGGCCACGCTCGCTGCCGTTCTTCCTCCGGAGCCTCTCCGACGTGGTCAGGACGAAGGTGCGCGGGGGGGAGGTCGCGTCGGGTGAGGACGTGGACCATCGTTGGCCAGCTCACCTTCACATCAATCTGGCGCCGCAGGCACGCGGCACCGGTGTGGCCCAGGAGATGATGGAGCGCTGGCAGGACTGGCTCACGAACTCCGGCAGCCCTGGCTGTCACTTGCAGACCTTGGTCGAGAACACGCGGGCAACACGGTTCTTCGCGAAGTGCGAGTTCGTGCCGCATGGCTCGACCCCGCTGGTGCCGGGGGTCCGGTACGAGGGGCGGCCAGTGCATCAGCAGACCATGGTCTGGACTTCTCCGAAGGCTGGCTGAGGAGCGGCGCTCCGAACGCGAGACGCGGCGGGCATCCGCCGGACCCTGCCGCCGCGGGTCCGGCCTCGGGTCGTCGAGCAGTAGTGAGACAAGATCACTGCGTGGGCGCCGACGTCGTCTTCTTCAGCGGCCCCAGTGAGGCCGCGGCTGTCGAAGGCGAGCGTCCGGGAGGCGACTGGGCTCGGCCTGTGCAGGTGGGCACCCGCAATGCGGGCTGGTTTCGAAACGGAGGCCGTTCTCGAAGGAGCCGGGGCGGCATTCGACGGCTTCGCCTCGCGCGGCTACGACGGCGCTGATCGAAGAAGACGCCGCCCAACGATTCCAGCGAGAAGACCGAGCCCGCCTGCCGTGAAGCCGAGTAGTGCGGAATCCGGCCACGTCCGGGTCGTTCCACCTGCGTCTCTCCGCCGGGGGCTTGGCGTCGCCTTCGCGATTGGCTAGGCCAGCGTTCGCCGCCGGTCCAATTGCTTGGATACCGGGAACCGTGGTGGCGCCGGCTCAGGTCGCGGCGGCCATTACTTCGATGCGGTTGCCAAATGGGTCCTTGCAGTGGAAGCGTTCGTACCCGGCGAACGTGCTCCGCTCGGCCCAGCTGACCTCGAACCCGGCCTGGTCGATTCGGTCTCCGAGGTCCTTCAGCGCTTGGACGGAGTCGACCAAGATCGCGGGATGCGCCTTCCTCGCGGGCGTGAAAGGCTCCTCAACCCCGAGATGTATCTCGAGAGTCGTTATCTCGCCGTCGAGGTGTCGGAACCAGCATCCACCCCGCCCAGCGAGGTCGGGGGGCTTGCCTACCTCGGTCAGTCCCAGCGCATCCGAGTAGAAGCGCCGGGCCTGTTCCTCCTGACCGGCCGGCAACGCGATCTGGACGTGGTGGAACTGCATGCAGCCTCCTCGATGTCTTGATTTCAAGATAGCTGACCTTGTGTGCTCCGAGGACGTAGCGTTACATCGCCGGCTGTTCACCCCGTCTGGCTTCCGTCCAACGTTCGCCATCAGCACGATGCTGCCCCACGGTGCAGAAGAGTGGGCACTCTCGCCGGTGAGCTAGGCGTCGATGTTGATCACGCAGAACAGGGTGCCAGTCGGGTCAGCCAGCACCACGAAGTCGGCATTGTCCGGGTAATCCCACTCGACACGGGTGGCACCGAGAGAGACCAATCGCTCAATCGCGGCACGCTGCTCACCTTCGCTGTCTGTCCATAGGTCCAGGTGAGTGCGGTCCGTGCTGTCCAAGTGGAGGCGGCAGGCACCGCCCTCGCGGGGCAGCAAGAAATCTGGGTTGTCTCCACGGTCGAATCGCAGTGCCTCGCTCCAGAACGAGCCGGCGCGGTCGGTATCGGCAACGTTCAGCACGACGGCTCCGATGCGCAGCATCTCCTCAGGTTATTCGCCGACAGGACTGAGCGGTAGGAGGTCGGGTAACTTGGCGAATGCACGGATCTCCCGCGTCCGCAGAGGCTCGCTGCGCCGCCAATACGTGTGTAAGCCCTGGCGCGAATTCTGCGAGCGCGACGCTCCGGCGCCCTTATGAGCGAATCGCCGGCGCTCTCAGGGTGACGAATGTCGGCGTTCGGAGCGACTGCCCGAGCCCGACGAGATTCCCCAACCGGTTGACGACCTGCGTCACAGCGCCGGGAGCCGACCACGTGGTCTGTGGTTGCGCCTCGCTCAACGGCCAGGCACTTCCCGCACTTGCTCCCGCGGTGGCCTCCGCAACCGTAAGGGCACGAACCGTGGAGTGCGGGCGGCGTAGTCGGCGTATGCCTCGAATCGCTGGGCCAGGCGTGTTTCCTCCCATCGTGCTTTCACGTTCAGGACCAGGACCAGCGCTGCGAGGGTGAGGAGCCGGAGCCCGCTTCCGGCCGCCACTGTGATTGAGGCCATCATGAGCAGCAACCCGCTGTAGATGGGGTGCCGTGCGTACCGGTAGAGGCCGCCAGTACGCAGCTGTGCGTGGGCGTTCGGCAACGGCGTGGCCGTCAGACCTCGGCCGAGTCCCGTTGCGCCGATGACCATCACGGCCAGGCCTAGGACGGTGGCCGCGCTGCAGGCAACGGTCAGAGCGGCGGGCACCGGCCAGTCATCGCCATTCGGGAGCACCACGAGGATACCGATCAGCACGAACTGGCCAACGACCAGTAGCCGCGCGGTCCTGACATCACCAGAGGCCGAGCTGCCTTCTTGCCCAGCGGCGGATTCTGGGGGTGGGCTCATCTCGCGTACCGCAGTAGCATGCGCTTCTCGTCCGTTCCCCCATCCACGATAACCACCGTACGGTTCCCAGCGTGCGGGAAGGGCGTCAGCGCAACCGGGAGATGGGGCATACCGCCGGAAATCGAGCGCGTCGAGTGGTGCGTGCATGCGCCAACTGTGGCGGGCCTGTGCCTCTGTGGTGTGGAGGGGCCCTCGGGCTCTTCGTTGGGACGTTCGGCATCCCTCCCACGCGGGCTGGCAGCGGATCCGGCTCATGTTGGTGAGCGGATTCGGATCGTCGTTCACAGTTGCATGTCGGACGTTGTCTGCGCGACGAGAGCGTCATTACCGGAGTCGTTGGTGCGGGGATCCAAGGACGAGGCGGGCGCGGTGTCGAGCGCCCGGCCGGCCAGGGCCAGGCCGACGCTGGCGAAGGCGATGCCTGCTGTCTCGGCGGCTTTGATCTGGAATTCGGTGCCGATGAAGGCGGCGATGCCGATGACCCAGGCGGCTAGGGGTAGCCACCCGGCCAGGCCGGAGCGCTTGAGGCCGACCGCGAGGAGCACGGGCCCGAGCAGGAGGCAGGGCAGCATCAGGACGAGTGGGACGAATCCTGTTCCACCCGAGGATTCGAGGAGCGCGATCGCTGTACCCCGCGAGAGGCTCTCGGTCTCGACGAGCCGCACGAACATCAGGTTGAAGGCGGCGCGTCCGCCGACGAGCCAGAGACCACCCAGACCGGTGAGCGCGGTCCCGGCGAGCATGAGCCGGCGACCCGTGGTGCCGGTCCAGGCCGCGAGTCGGTGGACCGCAGCCATCGACCCCAGGACGAGGAAGACGCCGGCCAGGACGAGAAGGGCAGCGGAAAGGGACTCCAGGGTCGGGGCCGCGGCGACTGCGTCGTAGCGCGAGTCCGTGTCGGTGCCCATGTCGGGCAGCACGCCCTGGCCGAGAGTCCAGGACAGGCCGGCGAGTGAGAAGGCTGCGGTGGTCAGGTGGCGTCGCATGGTTTCCTCCGGTGTGGTCGTGATGACCACTCCACGGTGGCCTGCGTCCGGCGGCCGGCGCCTGTGCGGGGGTGCCGACGTGGGTATGCGTTGGTGCAGGCCAGAGGTGCAGTGGGCTGCAGGCAACGGGCGGCCGCGTCGCGCCATAATCGGGACGTGCCCGACGACCCGCTGCTCCTGGTGCCGCTGGTGGCCTGGCTCGCCAGCGGGTTGGCGGCAGTAGCCCTGACGCCACGCCACGGCGCGGCCAGGGCTCTGTGTGTCGCCGGGGTCCTGATCTTCGCGGCCTGGGTTCTGGAGGCGGCGGCGATGGAAGCAGTGGAGAGCGGGTCCGGAAGCGCGGTCCTCAACGCGGTTGCCGATGGTGTCTTCGTGGCCAAGACCCCGGCCGTGATCGCTCTGCTGGTGCTGATGCCCACCGGCCGCTTCACTCGGCCCTGGCACCGGTGGCTGGTCGCCGCCGCGGCCGCGCTCGGTGTCGTGGCCACGGTCTTGCGCCTGGTCGGCTCCTCGCACATCGACGTGGCGAACGAGCCGTCATTGGCCGTGCCGAACCCGCATGCCACTGCGGCCATGTCGCAGGCCGGTGCCCTCGGTGAAGTGCTCGTGGACGCCGAGCCGCTGCTCTTCCTGGTCGGTGTTGCAGTGCTGGTCCACCGGTGGTGGCGTGAGCGCGAGCACCGCCCGGTCCTCGGCCGGATGCTTCTCGGGCTCGGCGCCCTGGCGGTCCTGCTCGTCCTGGTCGTGCTCGGCGAGTCGACCTCGCTGCCGCACCTGGTGCCGCAGCCGCTGTTCCTCCTGGCGCTGGCGGCCTTTCCGGTGCTCCTGCTCGTCGATCTCTCCAGCCAGGCCCGCGGGCTGCAGCGCGAGTTGTCCGAGTCGCGGGTCCGCATCGTCACCGCCGAGGACCAGGCCCGCCGCTCCCTCGAGCGTGACCTGCACGACGGCGTCCAGCAGCAGCTGGTCGGGATCCTCACCCTCACCGAGCTCGCCGCTCGGCAGTCCCGCCGCGACCCGCACGCCGGTAGTGCCACCCTCGACGAGGTCCGCGCCGAGGTGCAGTCCACGATCACCGGCCTGCGGGAGCTCGTCAGCGGGATCCGCCCGCCGGCACTGGCCGACGGGGGCCTGCCGGCCGCGTTGAGTGACCGCTTCGCTCGACTGCCCGACGCCGTGACGATCGACCTGTCCGCCACCGCGCACGACCGGTGGCCGCCGCAGGTCGAGGCAGCGTTGTACTTCGTCGCCTGTGAGGCCGTGACCAACGCGCTCAAGCACGCGCCCACGTCGTCGGTCCGAGTCACCCTCACCACCACCGATCGGGGACCGCAGCTGCGGGTCGCCGACACCGGCCCCGGATTCACAACCCGACCCTCGGGGGCAGGACTGCGCGGGATGCAGGACCGCATCGAGTCCCTCGGTGGCCGATTCGAGCTCGCCACCGCACCCGGCGGGACCGTCCTGACCGCCCTGATCCCGGCGGAGCCGGTATGAGCCCGGCCATCACCGTCGTCATCGCCGAGGACAGCTTCGTCGTCCGCGAGGGCCTGCGCCGACTCCTCGACGACGGCAACGACATCGACGTCATCGGCGCCGTCGCCACTGCACCCGAGCTCCTGCACGCCGTCGCCCGGCTGACTCCCCAGGTCGTCGTCACCGACATCCGCATGCCTCCCGGCCACGGCATGGACGGCATCACCGCCGCCTTGAGCATCCGCGCCACAACCGATCACGTCGGCGTGGTCGTCCTCTCCCAACACGCCGACGCCTCATACGCCCAGACACTCTTCACCGCCGGCACCTCCGGCCTGGCCTACCTGCTCAAAGAACGCGTCGGCCACCGCGAAGAGCTCGTCCGCGCTATCGAGGCCGTGCACACGGGTGGCTCGGTCATCGACCCCGCCATCGTCGAAGCTCTCCTGCACGCCCGACAGCACACCGCATCATCCCCGCTGCGGCACCTCAGCCCACGCGAGCTCGAGGTGCTCGCCGCCATGGCCCAAGGCCTCACCAACCGCGCCATAGCCGACCGCCTATACGTCTCAGAGTCCGCTGTCAGCAAACACATCGGCGCCATCTTCCACAAGCTCGCACTCGAAGAAGGCACCGGTCTCGATCGACGAGTCAGCGCCGCCCTCGCCTACCTATCCTCAAGCGGCCCGAACCACCGATGAAGGTGCCCCACTTCGCCGGGAAGCGCCCGCGTCCATGGGTCGATGTTGGCGTCGGAGGGTACCTATTGGACCGCGTGAGAGCTACTCGTAGTGGGTCCACATGCGCAGGACGTGTACGACGCCGTCGTCGGGAAGGACCTCGTAGACCAGGCGGTGCTGGATGTTGATGCGCCGGGAGTAGCAGCCGGCCAGGTCGCCGACCAGCTTCTCGTATCGGGGTGGGTTGGCAAAGGGGTCGTCAGCGATCACGTCAAGGAGCCGCTGGGCCTTGGATTTTAGGCCAGACGAAGCAAGCTTCTTGGCGTCCTTCTGCGCTTGGCGGGAGTAGACAAGCCTCCAGTTGCTCACCAGTCGAGCTCGCTGGAGCCGGCGTCGATCCCTTCGGCGCGCGCCTGGCGGATCGACTCACTCAAACCCGGCACTGAGGCCAGGAAGAGCGTCTCCTGTATGGCTTGCCAGTCCTCTTCACCGATGAGCACCGCGTTGCCGCGCTGGCCGGTAATGGTCAGCGGCTCGGACTCGTCGTTGACCTGGTCGATCAGCCGGTAGAGGTTCGCTCGTGCTGACGTTGCACTTACTGCGGTCATGACATCTACCTCCAACCCAACCGTACGTCATTGCGTACGGTCAGACAAGTGTGCCAGCGGTTCCTCACAACCACGCACAGGCAGAGCGCCCACGAAGCTGCGTCATGCCGCTGCCAATCGGCGCATCCGCTGTCACGGACGCGCGCGTCCTTCCGCCACCCGCGCCCCTGCCGCCGCCTCGGCTGCCTTCCGGGAGCGCTGGACGTGGTCGACGCTCAGCTGCACCACCGGCTGATCGTGGAAACGCCCCTCCAGCACGGGTCCACCGTGGAGGTACATGTCGATAGAGCGACCGCCTCTCTGCCAGTAGGCGGTGAAGCGGTAGTCGTCCCCCTCCTCTCGCTTCTCGTCCATGGGCTCGCCCGCGATCTCGACGAACCGGGCACGCAGCTCCTCCGCAAGCGCAGGCATCACGTCCTCCGGCAGCCCGCGCCACAGGAACCAGTTGAACCCGACGAACTCAGCCTTACAGACCTCCCAGCCCACGGCCGGCCACGGGGCCCCGGGGTCACGGCTGATCCAGGACTCGCTGCCGTGCTCGTCCCGGATCAGCTCGGCACCCTCCGTCACGATGCCGTGCCGCTCGAACCACACGGCCCGCTCGCCCTCGGTCCTCGGCCACTCCGAGACGACCAGATCCGCCACGAGCTGAGCGACCTCTTCGACCGAGGGAACGATCGGCCGCAAGTCATCACTCATGACCGGCAGCGTAGTTCCGCGCGCAGACAGGCACCCGCAGGGCCAAGTCCGGCATGAACGCCGGACCGCCAGGACGAGTACACGGTCACTGCCGCCCCCAGGATCTCGCCTGCGACCGGGTCGGGCCAGGCCCTCAAGACGCTCTCGGCCGTCATTCCCCGACGACCGACCATCGGCATGAGCGGGCACGGCGACCTGCGTCACTGCGCCGGATGATGACCGTACGCTCTGACCCGAGCTGGGCCGACGTTCGTGGATCGGCTTAGGTTGGCGAACCGCCGCTCGCGCCGTTGACGTCTAGGTATCTGCGCCTATTCCGGCATGTGCCCGGCGGGAGGATGCTGAACGTCATGCGCATCATCGGAGCCGTGCTCGTCCGTGCCGTCGTGATCGCGGTCGCCATGCCGCTGTCTGGATGGCTCTTCGCTATGGTCACCGGCGGCTCCGACGCCAACATCGGCGCCGGCCTGTTCGCCTTCGCCGTCGGCGCCCTCATCGGGTTCCTGTGGGCGTTGCGGGACGCCAGTCGCATGGCGTTCGGTCCGGTCGCCGTGCGGTGGATGCTCGTCAGCGTGCTCGGTGCCCTCGGCTTCTGGGTCTTCGGTGCCGTGCGCGAGCCCGAGGCGGCGCTCTCCGACCTGACCCTGGTCGCGCCGATGATCGCGAGCTTCGTCCTCGTGCCGGCCATCGCCGGCGTCGCTCTGGGCGCCACCATGCGCCCGCGCGACGCCCGAGCCTGATTGGATGGCGAGGCCTCGGGGAGCCCGCGCGCAGGACGTGCACGACACCGCCCTGGCGATGCCGCACGTGAGCGTCGAGCGGGCCAAGGACAACCCGGTCTACCAGGTGGGCGGGAAGTCGTTCGTCTTCTTCCGCAACCCGCGCCAGGACGCGCTCGACCCGGAAACGGGCGAGCGCTACGACGACGTCATCGTGATCTGGGTCGGCGGCGAGGACGAGAAGCAGGCGCTCGTCCAGGATCCGGCCACCCCGTTCTTCACCACGCCGCACTTCGATGGACACCCGTCGGTTCTGGTGCGCGCGAGCCGCCTCGGCGAAGTGCCACGCGACGAACTGGTCGAGCTGGTCCAGGAGGCGTGGCTGAGCAGGGCGTCGCGGCGGCGCGCCGAGGCGTGGCTCGCCGAGCGCGGCCTGGGATAAGTCCACAGACCCCGACCCGCTCGGCCCAGCACCGCGGGCTACCCCGCTGACTGGCACCCATGCGGCGCCTGCGAGGTCACGAGCCGGCCGTGGGCTCGAGCGTTTGGGGGGCGAAGCGACCTTGGGCGTACAGCGCAAGGATGGTGAGCATCGCGAGACCGGCGACCACTGCCGACGCGTGAGCTGCGTGCCGGACGCCAAGCGCACCCACCCCGAGCCCGGTCACGCCGATGAGGGCCACGACCCCGCCGAGGTGGAGGAACATGCGCTCCGCAAAGGCCCACGCGAACGGAATGAAGTGCAACCCGACCACCGCAGCGATCAGAGCCGGCCGCAGCTGGCTGTAACCTGCCGCGACCAAGGCCCGCGAACCGAGGGAGATCAGGGCGAGCTCACCCAGGACACAGCCGCAGTAGGCCGCCAGCGCCAGTGGTCCGGGGCGAGCGAGCGGCCCAAGCGAGACCGGGCGGAGGTAGTGAGCGAACAGGACCGCCGCGACGCCAGCCAGACCAGCTACCCACGCGAACGTGGACACCACGGGCCCGAAGACAGGCGAGTAGCTGGCGATGAAGACCACGGCGCCGGCCACGCCAATCAGGCTGCCCCAGCGTCGTGGGTCGACCAGGAGCGGGGGCTCACCTACTGCGGGACCGTAGCGCTGGGACGCTGCTGGTCTCGCCCTCCTGGCATCGATGGACTGTTCTTTCGGGGGCGCAGGCCTGATCACAGGACCATCCTGCACGTAAAAGGGGCGATCCTTGGTGGTCCCGGGCGACGAAGTCCAAGGAGCCGGTACGTCGAACCTCCGGTGGAGGTTCGGCTTGAGGGACAGTGCGCGCGCTCGGGCCGGCCGATGGACCGGGCCAGCAAGGAATAGGTCCGTTGGCGTAAGTCGAGTCGAGGCATATGCGCGAACATCGGGGTGTGTCGTGGCGTCGCCTGTCCGCTCTCCCGTTCTGCGGCACCGGCGGACGCTTCTGCGCGTCCTGCCGCACCCTGTTGGGGCGGCCAGTGCGTCGAAAGCGGCCTGCCACAGCCGGGAATCGTTGGAATCTAGGATTGCCTACCCGAGCCGCGGGCCGCGATGATTTCCTGATGGACCGCGCACCCGCCATCGCGTTGGTGGTCGCGGGCTTCGCGCTCGGTGTGGCGCCGAATTTTGAAGTCGTGGGACGAACCGCGGAGACCCTGACAGCGCCGACGATGCTCTCGTGTTCCTTCACGACGAGGCCTACCGTTACGGCCTGACGGGATTCGTGCTCGTCGTTGGCGGAATCGCGCTGATCGTTGCAGTGCTCGGATACGCCCAGCATCAACAGCGGCGCGGAGAGTTCGGGCTCGGGCTGTTGACCGTCTCCACGTTGGCTGTCATCGGGGGCGCGGGCTACTTGCTCGCCGGAATCCTCCGTGAGGGTGTCAAGTTGTCTGTGTAAGTGAGGTGGGTCACATGGGGTTAGAGGTAGGTGTTGATGCGGTCGGGGTAGACGAGGGCGAGCTCTCCGAGGGCTGCTTTCCAGCCTTGGATGACGGAGCCTTCGACGAGTTTGCCGGGGGCCTTTCGCGGGGTTCCCTTGGGCAGGCCGGCTTCCTTGGCGCGTTGCCGGGCACGTTTGTCCTCGATGGTGCGGATCGCGAGCCAGAGCAGCTTGATCGCTGCGGTGTCGCTGGGGAAGTGGCCGCGGTTCTTGATGATCTTGCGCAGCTGGTAGTTCAACGACTCGATCGAGTTCGTGGTGTAGATGACCTTCCGCAAGGCCGGCCCGAACGCCAGGAACGGGGTGAACCGGTCCCAGGCGTTCTCCCACGACGCGACGGCGGCGGGGTACTTCTTACCGAGTTTGGAGTCCGCGAACGTGGCCAGGGCCATGAGCGCGGCGTCCTCGTTGGCTGCGGTGTAGATCGGGCGCAGCATCGCGGCGACGGCCTTGCGGTCGCTGTAGGACACGAACCGCATCGAGGCCCGGATCAGGTGCACCACACACGTTTGGACCATCGCTTCACGCCAGGTGCCCTCGATGGCCTCGGGGAGCCCGGTCAGCCCGTCGCAGCACACGATCAGCACGTCCTTGACGCCGCGGTTGGCCAGCTCGGCGCACACCGACGCCCAGAACTTCGCGCCCTCGGCGGCTTGGACCCAGATGCCCAGGACGTGCTTGACCCCGTCCATGTCGACGCCGACGGCGATGTGCGCGGCCCGGTTGGTCACGTGCGCGCCGTCGCGGATCTTGACCACGAGGGCGTCGAGGTAGAGCACCGGGTAGAACGCCTCCAACGGGCGGGCCTGCCACGCCTTGACCTCTTCGAGCACCGCGTCGGTGACGTTGGCGATCGTCTCGTGCGAGAGCTCGGTGCCCAGCGTGGACGCCAGGTGGTGCTGGATGTCGCGGATCGTCATCCCGCCGGCGTACAGGCTGATGATCATGTCCTCGAGCCCGCCCAGGCGGCGGGCGCCCTTGGGCACCAGCGCGGAGGCGAACGTGGAGTTACGGTCCCGCGGCTGGTCCAAACCGATGTCACCAACCTCGGTGGACACCGTCTTCGGGGTGGTCCCGTTGCGCGAGTTGCCCGACCCCTTCCCGGCCGGGTCGCCCTTGTCGTACCCGAGGTGGCCAGTCAGCTCGGCCTCCATCCCCCGCTCGAGAACGGCCTTGATCATCTCCGGCAAGAACCCGCCCTCACCGGTCAGCGACAGCCCACGCTCACCCGTCGCAGCCATCAACTGGTCCAGCATCTCGTCGGTAAACAACTCCCGACGCAACCGGCGAGCCTCAGGCTCGACAGCGTCCTTCTTCGCTTCCTTGGTCATGCTCACAATCAAACTCCTTCAGGTCGGCAACCCCCTCCCTTACACAGACCATCTGATACCCCCTCCTCCGTCACACCTCGCACGGCACCATCACCATCAGGGGAGCGTGCTGAGGATCGACCCGGTCACTGGCGAGGACACCAAGATCAAGATTGTCACGCAAGGAAGCTCCGGGCCGCAGAGCCTGCTCGCAGACGACGGAGGCGTCTTCGTCGCGGTCTCCCGCGACAAGGCCCTCTACCGGATCGACGCGGCCACCGAGACCGTCGAGAAGCTGCAAGGCGAGGTCTTCGCCTGCGGCGGTATGGCCAAGGTCGGTCAGATCGTGTGGGGAACCGGCTGCTTCTCCGGCCCATGGGTCGCCGGCTTCGACACCCAGACCCTGCAACCGGCCGGCCGAATAGACCTCGACGACCGGTTCGGCGAGAGCCTGGCCCTCGTCGATGACCGCCTCTGGGCCTCCATCGCCGTCGAGGCCGACGAGGCCGGGAAGCTGGTCACCAGCCGAACCGCCCTCGCCGTGCTCGACCCCGCCCTGAAGTCCGTGACACGCACCTTCGAGCTGCTCGACGGCGGCGGCCCCACGGCCCTCGCCGGCGACCGACTTTGGGTCGTCGGCAGAGCGGGCAACACGATCCTAGGCTTCGACACCGCAGACCTCGCCACCGCCGCCACTGGCTGACTCCTCGACCCCCCAAGCGATGCTCAGCACCCCCTGCGCCTTTCCGGAAACGTGAGTCCTACCGCCGGCTGTCACACCTTGTCGGTCGGGCGTCACAACGCCGCCTGATCGGTTCCCACAGGACGTGGTGGACCGGGGACGGTGCCGTCGCGGGACCGCCCGTCAACGCGGGAACTTCATTCTGCTGACCGGAACCGGCCATATGCGGGCGCGCGTCCTGGTCGATACTGACCCCGTGCGCGGCCACTACCTTCCCGAGGGCGAGCCAGACCTTGAGGACTTCTTCGCCCAGGTCGCGCCCACCCCGCCGCCCACCGACCGGCCCGGTGGGGTGCTGTTCATGGCCCCGTTCGACCCGCCCCTGGACCGCTGGTTCGCCTATGTGCGCTGGGGTCCGCACGTGGACCGATTCACGGGAAGTCAGGAGTCGGTGTGCCGCTGGGCTCGATCCCAGGACGTCACCGAGCGCTGGATCTACCAACCCGACGCCGAGGCGTACGTTCCCTGGCCGGAAGAGGCTGGTGCCGGACACGAGGGCCGGTAGCCACCAAGTACGGCATCAAGCAGGGCGTCCTTGTCTGACCGCCGAACCATCCCAAGTACCGCTCGCGCACACTCGGCAGATCCGGGCGGATCAACATGCGTCTCAGCGCCGCGTGAAACGCCCGCCAAGAGCTTGGCGGGCGTTTCAGGGTCGGCGCTCGCCGGCAGCCGGCTCGTCGTTGGCATGCACCATGTCGAGCGTGACCGGCCCGCGGGCTCGACGACGCAGTACCTGTTCCGTGAGCAGCACGGAGAATACGACGGCGAGGAAATACAGGGCAGGGCCTGGCCGAGTCGTGACGTCGACCGAATCTCCGCCGATGAGCGGCACGATGAGCCAGGCAAAGCTGCCCGCCATCCCGCCCGCCGCGAGCCAGGCCAGGCGGTCTGTGGGGTCGCGTCGAGCCAGCACCTGCCAGGCGCACCCCACGGCGGCCCCCACGACAAAGGCGCTGAGCGCTCCCCACCCGCCGAGCTCCACGGACGGGAAGAATCCGGGAGCGAACCAGACGCCGAGCCACAGCCACCGCCGCCAACCGTTCACCGGCAGAGTGTCCCATCCGCCTCCGGCGCAAGGTGCCTGATCGGCGCAACCGCCCTGGCGCGACGGACTGCCGAACTGGCTGACAAAAGGGCTTTCCAACGTTCGTCTATCCGCCGCTTGCCGCGCGGCCTCAACCAACGAGGCCCGCGCCCAGTGAGTCAGCAGGGCGGAGCGGGGGCTCTAGGGGGCTTCCGGTGGATATGGTCGTTCGTGTTCCTGCTAGAAGTCGCGTGCGTTAGCCACTGGTCTTGGCTTCAGTCCAGGCCAACGCGTGGAACATGCGATCGGTTGCCTGGAACAGCCCCGTCAAGCGCCCTATATATTCGCCGTTCAACCGTCGGAACTCATCGATGGTCGCGAGAAGATCGTCCAGGTCTTTCATCTTAAACGTGGCCTCCTCGGCACCCTCATCGACTGCACTCAGCTCGTCCTTCAGCCACGCCGTCCAACCATCCATCTCACCCGCAACCCTTATGAAGTCCTCTCGATTGCTGCTCTCCCACTGAGACATGGCATTCCGAACTGGGAGCCACTCGGCCAGCTCACTATCGAGGGTTGGGCGAGTCGACGCCGCCGGTTGGTGGCCCACCGGCGCCGGGGGCAGGTTCCCAGACCAGTGCCCCTCCCAGCAAGGACTGGGCCAGTCCCCATCCATGACGTAGCCCTTTCCGCTGCAGTACCTGCACGGCAGTCCCGTCTTGGGGTGCCGTCCGCTCTGGCAGCCTGAACATGGGCACGGTTTCGTAGTCATCGTTGGATGCCTCCTCTCGCTTCGATCCTCGGGTCAAAAAGAGGCAATCGGAAGGTGAGCCAAAGGCCGCCGGGCATGTGCGGGCCATGGACCGAAGGGCCTTCCCCCACGGACTCTGCATCCCCCACGTGCTCCACGACGATCCGATGCGATGCGGGCCAATGCGACCGGATCCACGACCCAGTGTGACCCCGGGTCATTGGCCAGTCGCCCGCCCAGCACCGCATCGCAGGGTCCACACCAGACAGTCACGACACCCCTCCCAACCCACCTTCGATCATCCCGCGCAACCTGACCGAACGAGGGGTTCTGTGGCCAGAGCGACATCACTGCCGAAGTCAGGGCGCGGGGTACCCACCCGCGAGTGCACCGGCGATCAAGCGGCAATCCCCATGTCGCCGGCTACCGCGAGCTCGAGGGGTGTGCCAGAGTGCCCCACCTCGCCGCGAGTAGAGCACGTCGTCCGTCGCTGAAACTCACACTTCGTACCGAACCTCTATCTCCGGACCCAGTTCTCGCGCAAGATCTCTGGAGAGGAGGCGCCCGTGACGACGCCATGCTTCGTAGCGATCTCGCTCCTTGATGCGGAAGTCGCGGCCAAGCTGGTCCTCCCAGTCCCTGGCCCACTCTCGGAGATCGCGGCGGAGTCGGTCACTGATGCTCAACTCGTCGAGGTCGACCATGCCCTCCGAGCACCAAACGGGATCAGCCGTGTAGTCCGGGAATACGCGGAGCACCTGACGCATGGCTTCAGTTTGCCCTCCTCCCCGCCTTCTGACATCCGTTGTCAGCCTTGTCCGGGACGTGGCATCTGCCCAGGGCTGGCTGCGTCATAGCGCCGCCTGATGACTCGGCATCGTCATCCGGGGGCGGACAGCGAGCGTTCGCTACCCGATCCAGAGCGGTCGCAGCAACGACGTCACACAACCCTCCTGACGGGAGCGCCGGCACGGATAGCCCGCGGGATCTCCGCGAGCTCGTCGACCGAAGCGCGCAAGAGGTCCAACGCGTCCGCCGGCGCAATGGAGTCGAGCGTGACGCAGTATTCGATCCCGGTCGAGTGCCACTCCGCATCGAAGCTGCCGTCGGCCTCGACCGCCACGCCCTCCACCTTGACGCCCAGCCGCTCGGCCTCACGGTAGGTGTCATTCAGGACGCACAGCGCCACCGAGAGGTGCAGCACTTGCGCGCCGTTGACAACCGGCGACGCCATGACCCCTTCCCCGGTCCGCTGATGATGCAACCTGACCCCTCCAGGGACGCGGAGGGTGCCGGCCGTGGCGCTCACCCCGAACGGTGACAGTTGCATGCCTTGATTCTGCCGCCACGAGCCGCTCGGTGGGAGTTGCGTCATTGCGCCGCCTGATCCGGCCGTTGGGCGATTGACTTGCGGCTGCCTGACCGTGCCCGTCCCTGCGTAGCCTTGAAGCGTCTGTAGACGTATCCGTCTACAGACAGATACGGTGGTGCTGTGGCCGAAACAACGACGATCCGCATCAGCAGGGACACTCATGCCCGGGTGGCGCGCTTGGCAGCCGCACGCCACGAAACCATTGATGAGACGGTGAGCAATGCCATCCGCGCGTTGCGCCAGGACGCGATGGCACGAGACCTTGCACCAGAGCTCACCGAGGACGAGACAGCGTGGCTCGATGCTGACGCCGGGTGACGTCGTCGAACTTGACCTTGGTATGCCCGCGGGAAGCGAGGCCGGACTCCGTCGCCCGGCGATCGTGGTGACGGCTGCCCGGGTTCTGCGGGGCGGACCCAACGTCGTCCAGGTCGTGCCGTTGACCCGGACACAGCGCGACAGCAGCACCGAGGTTTCAATCGACCCCGATGAGGACAACCGACTTGTGGCGCGTTCCTCGGCGCAATGCCAGCACGCGCGATCGGTGGCCACGACGCGGATTCACGACCGCACTGGCAACGTCGGCCCGGTAGCCCTCAACGAGGTCCGCGAGACACTGGCGCTGCTGTTGGACCTCTAGAATCGCGCGAGCATCACCGGCTGCTCCGCTCGAGGAGATGCGTCTCAGCGCCGCACGATGGGGGGGGATCATTTCTGGATCGGCAGTCTGCGGATCCGGATGTTCTCGTTGGTGAAGACGACGATCGCCCCGGCATCCAGATCGTCAACAACCTGCCCAAGGTTTCCCAACAGTGTCGCTGCTTGATGCTCGGGTTCCCGATTGCCCTGCCTGAACAGGATCAGGCTCGGGAGAGCAGCATCTGCTCTCGCCAACAGCTCGCCGAAGTCGGTGTCCGAAGAGACGAGGACGCGACCTTCCGTCCGCGCGCGCTCGAGGACGTCATCGTCGACGCGACCGGCCAGCCCGCAGTCCACGACATGAATGACATCGTGACCCGCGACCTCGAGCAACGCACCAGCCGCTGGCTCAGGCACTCGTCGAGCAGAAACCTCACGCGGACGTGCGCAGCGGGATCTGCCGCTCGCTCACGGCCACCGCCGCGAACTCCAGGGCAGCCCGTACATCGTCAGCCGCCAGGGTCGGATAGTCGACCACGATCTCTTCGGCTGTGCGTCCCTGCGCCACCAGGCCGACGATGGTGGCCACCGGAACGCGCGTACCACGCACGCACGGGACACCGCCCATGATGCGGTGGTCGGCGACGATGCGGGAGTCGGACATGGAAATCAGTGTAGGCCCGTAGCCCCAGCAGCAGCCTGCGCTCAGATGCGTCCTATCGCCGCCTGCGGTCCCTGTCAGCATCCGCAGGTTCAGGTCTAACGTGGACATGTTCGAGTGCCTAGTCGCGGTGGCGGCGGGCGTGGCGTGGGCCTCTTCCTTGGGTCGCCGCATGAGGTGATCCCATGTCCAGTCCTACGACGCTGCTGCCGTTCCAACCGGCCACCATGTCCACGGCCCAGCTCGCGGCGGTCTCCTTCCTGGCTCGCTACTCGGCGCGAACCCACCAGCTGTACCAGTTCCAGTTGCGGGAGTGGTTCGCCTGGTGCGAAGGCAACGGCCTGGACCCGCTGGTCGGTGTGCAACGGGCGCATGTCGAGCTGTACATCCGCAGCCTGGGCGAGCGCGGCCTGATGGACTCCTCGGTGGTGTCGATGATGAACGGGGTGCGCGGCTTCTTCCGGTTCGCCCACATCGACGGCCTGATCACGGCCGACCCGGCCGTGTACGCCCGGCTGCCGAAGGTCCAGCGCGACGAGTCCCGCACCCAAGGCCTTGACCGGCTCGAGCTCATCCGGTTCCTTCAGGTCGCCCAGACCATCACCGTCCACCACGGCGCGCTGGCGTACCTGCTGGGCATCAACGCCCTGCGCGCCTCCGAGGCCGCGGGTGTGCGAATCGAGGACTACGCCGACACCCTGCGCGGGCACCGAGTCCTGCACCTGATCGGCAAGGGCAACAAGCCCGCAACCATGCCGGTCTCGGTCCCGGTGCTGCGCGTGCTCGAGGCCTGCCGCGGTCAGCGCACCGAGGGCCCGCTCATCCTGCGACCGTTGAGCGGCCAACCAATCGACCGGCGTGACGCGTACCGGATGGTCACGCGGATCGCGAAGGCAGCCGGCATCCCGCGGCATATCAGTCCGCATTCGCTGCGGCACGCGGCGATCACCAACGCGCTGGATGCCGGGGTGCCGCTGCGCGACGCGCAGATCCTCGCCCGCCACGCCGACCCCCGAACCACCGAGCACTACGACCGCGCCCGCGGCAACCTCGACCGCCACGCCGTGCACTTCCTCACCGCGTACGTCGCCGGAGTCTGACGCCGCTGGCACCCTCAGCGACAAAGCGCCACGATTGTGGTCATGAGCATTGAGCCGTTGCGAGAGGTCCGCAATCACTTCAGCGACGTCGTCGATCGTGTCGAGCGCGAACACCAGCGAGTGACCGTCACCCGCAACGGTCGCGCCGCCGCAGTGATCATCAGCCCCGAGGACCTGGCCGAGCTCGAGGAGACCCTCGCCGTGCTCAGCGACCCCATGGCCCTGGCCGACATCCGGGAGGCCGACACCGCCTACGCCGCCTACGCCGCCTACGCCGCCTACGCCGCCGGTGACGTGGTCCGCGGGGTCAACGCGGTCCGTGCCCTGCGTCCATGACTGACAGCTCGCCATACGAGCTCGTCCTGATCCCACCGGCCGTCCGGGCGACCCGCTCCGCGGAGAACTCACCGGCGTCCACTGCGCTCGAAGAGGCACCCACCGGGTGCCGTATCGCATCAACGATGAACGCCGGGAAGTAGTCATCCTGCGGATCGACCACCGTAAGGACATCTACCGGCCCGGCTGACCTCCACTGTCCCGCGGTCGCGGTGCAACTCGGGCGATCTCATGCTCGGCGGCGCGGCGGATCCACGCAGAGACGGATCGGTCATCGGCCTCGGCCCGCTTCTTGACCTCGTCGAGCAACTCAGGCGGGAACCGGACCGGAACCGGGGTGGTCAGCCGCTTCGAGCGTCGACGAGGGAGGCCCTGCGGTTCCTGGTTCTGCGGCCAGGCGTAGAAGTCGTACTCCTGCTCGGGAGTCATCGGGTCAGAACTCATCACGGTCCCTTCGGTAGGCGTCACGCCTGCTTCGCGACGCGGCCAGGTCGCTGAGCCCGCATCTACGGTCGCGCCAAGCCGTGGCGGACATCGAGCGGACAGGACATGCTCGGGATCGGGAACCGCCATTGGCATGTCTCGCCCCCTCGACCAGCCGCCCCGCTGCTGGCCGTCGCCTGGGGCGCGGGCTACGACTGGACGAGCGTCACCGGCATCGAGGAGTCAGCGGGCAACGACAAGTCGGATGCCGGGCGGCCCTTGAGCACCATCTGCGCTCCCAGCGCCGCCACCATCGCCCCGTTGTCGGTGCACAGCCCCGGCCGCGGCACCCTCAACTCGATGCCCGCGGCATCGCAGCGCTCCTGGGCCATCGCCCGCAGTCGCGAGTTGGCCGCGACCCCGCCGCCGATCTGCAGGTTCTCGACCCCGTTCTCCCGGCAGGCGAGCACGGCCTTGCGGGTCAGCACGTCGGTGACCGCCTCCTGGAAGCTCGCGGCGACATCGGCCACGGGCACCGGCTCACCGGCGGCCTCGCGCGCCTGCACCCAGCGGGACACGGCCGTCTTCAGCCCCGAGAACGAGAAGTCGAACCGGTGCCGCTCCATGTCGCGCCCCTGGGTCAACCCGCGCGGGAAGTCGATGACGACCTGCCCGTCGCGCGCCGCCCGGTCGATGTGCGGGCCACCGGGGAAGGGCAACCCCAGCACCCGGGCCACCTTGTCGAACGCCTCCCCCGCCGCGTCGTCGATCGTCGACCCGAGGCTGCGCACGTCGTGCGTGACGTCGGGGACGAGCAGCAGCGAGGAGTGCCCGCCGGACACCAACAACGCCAGCGTCGGCTCCGGCAGCGGCCCGTGCTCGACGATGTCGACGGCAACGTGGCTCGCGAGGTGGTTCACGCCGTAGAGCGGCACCCCGAGCGAGAGCGCCAGCGCCTTGGCCGACGCCACGCCCACCATCAGCGCCCCAGCCAACCCCGGCCCGGAGGTGACGGCGACGGCATCCAGATCACGAAGGCTCACCCCCGCGGTCGCGCAGGCGCGTTCGATCGTCGGCACCATCGCCTCGAGGTGCGCCCGGCTCGCGACCTCGGGCACCACTCCCCCGAAGCGGGCGTGCTCGTCGACACTGCTCGCGATCGCGTCGACGAGCAGGGTCTCGCCGCGCACGATGCCGACGCCGGTCTCGTCGCACGACGTCTCGATGCCGAGCACCAAGGGCTGGTCACTCACCGCCAACCTCCCTGTCGGACAGGATCTTCCGCATCACGAGGGCATCGACGTCGCCCGGTTGGTAGTAGCGCCGGCGGATGCTGACGACGGTGTACCCCGCGCGGTCGTAGAGCCCGATGGCCGCCGCGTTGTCGGCGCGCACCTCGAGCATGACGGATGCCGCTCGCCCGGCTCTCGCTCGCGTCTCGAGTTCGTCGAGCAGTCGCCGACCCAGGCCCCGGCCCCGTGCCGAGGGGGCGACCGCGATCGTCATGACGTCGGCCACGTCGCCGCCGCGGTCGAGCCCGGCGTACCCGAGCACCTCGGCCCCCCCGACCTCGGCCACGTAGTCACGGCGCGGCCGACCGGCGAGCTCGGCCCACCAGGTCTGCTGTGACCAGGCGTCGTCGGCGAACAGCTCGCGCTCCAGCCGCGCCAGCTGCTCGATGTCGGTCCATTGCACGTCTCGCAGGGTGCTCACGAGGTGGCTCCCCGCTGGGCGCTGGTCAGGGCGTCGGGGCGGCGCAGGTACAGCGGCTCCACGGGCATGGTGGCGTCGGCGGCGATGCCTCGGCCCCCGAGGAGGGCGAGCAGTCCGGCATCGACGTCGAGGTGGTGGTGCAGGAGGTTCGGGAACAGGTCGGGATAGAGCACCGGGCCGCGGCCCAGCGTCGGCAGGGCACGCACCTCCTCGGGCAGCTCGGCGGGCCGGTCGACGGCCGGGTCGCTGAGCCGCTGCACCGTGTGTCCCGCGGCGTCGACGAAGTAGCGCGCCCAGTAGACCTCCTTGCGCCGCGCATCGGTCGCGACGAGGATCTCGCCGTGCGTCGCCGCAGCCCCCTGATGTGCCAGCACGTCGAGCGAGCACAGCCCGAAGACGGGGATGCCCAGGGCGTGCGCCATCGTCACGCCCGTCACCATGCCGACCCGCAGACCGGTGAACGGCCCCGGTCCGTTGCCGACGACGACCCCGGTGAGGTCGCCCGGGGTGAGGTCGTTGTCGGCGAGCAGCGTCGAGATGAGCGGCGCGAGCTGCTCGGTGTGGCCGCGGGCGTCGACCCGGTGGGCAGCCGCGATGACCCCGAGGCCATCGCTCAGCCCGGCCCCGATCGCGGACGTCGACGTGTCGATGCCGAGGATCAGCACGGCTCACCTCCCAACGCCACCAGGGCGGCTGCTGCGTCGTCGGACGTCCAGCGCCCGCCGAGGCCGGTCACGGTCACGGTGCGCACCTCGGTGGTTGGGTCGACGTCGAGCACGACCTCGAGCCGGTTCTCACTGAGGTCCTCGGCCAGCCCCTGCCCCCACTCGACCACGGTGACGCCGTCCTCGACGGAGGCGTCGAGGTCGAGGGCGTCGAGCTCGAGGGCGCCGCCGAGTCGGTAGGCGTCGACGTGCACGAGCACCGGGCCGCCGACGAGCGAGGGGTGCACCCGGGCGATGACGAACGTCGGCGAGGTCACCGGGCCCCGCACCCCGAGCCCGTCACCCAGCCCCTGGGTGAGGGTGGTCTTGCCCGCACCCAGGCCACCGGTCAGCACGACCAGGTCTCCCGCACGCAGGACGGCACCGAGCGCACGACCCAGGGCCTGGGTGTCCTCGACGCCGGGCACCACGATCCGCCGCGCGGTCATGACGCCGCCTCGCGACCGCCCCTGCGCGACTTCGCCCGCGCCACCCGACGCTTCTTGGAGATGTCCTGCACGGTGCGGCGAACCCGCGGCTTGTCGCTGACCGGCAACCCCTCGGCGACGGCACGCTGGGCACGGCCGATGAGCATGAGCAGCTGCTGCGTGACCACCTGCGGGTGCTCGAGCTGGAGGATGTGCCCGGCATCCTCGACGACGACGTGTTCGGCACCGGGGATGCGACGCACGATCTCCTCGCTGTGCGAGGGCGGGGTGATGAGGTCGCCGGCACCGTTGATGACGAGGGTCTCGACGCCGACGAGGGCCGTGAGCTCCTCACTGATGTCGAGGGCGTCCATGTCGGGCAGGAAGGCGGCCATGACGTCGAACGACGTCCCGAAGATCATGTCCCCGACCAGCTGGACGAGGTCGGTGCTCACGGGTGAGTCGAACGCCCACCGCTGCACCACGGCATCCTGCACACCCTGGCCCATCTTGCGCAGGACACCGATCGGGCCGGCGTGCCGCGAGAGCCGGGTCAGCACGGTCGGACCGAAGGAGCCGACGACGCGCCCGGCCGTCGCACCCAACCCGAACTCGGTCATCTCGTCGCCGCCGGGGCTCGTGGAGACCAGCGCCACCGCGAGCACGCGGTCCCGCACGACGTCGCGGTGCTGACCCGCGTAGGACATGACCGTCATGCCACCCATCGAGTGCCCGACGAGCACGACCGGCCCGGAGGTGCACGTGGCGTCGAGCACGGCAGCCAGGTCGCGCCCGAGCTGGTCGATGGTGCAGCGCTCGAGGTCGGGCATGCCGGAGCGGCCGTGGCCGCGCTGGTCGTAGCTGACCACCCGGAAGCCCGAGTGCTTGAGCGAGCGACGCTGCAGCACCCAGGACTGCATGGTCAGGGCGAACCCGTGCACGAGCACCACCGTCGGGGTGCGCCCGGCGAGGTGGCGCCGGCTCAGGCTCGTCGTGTCGGGGGCGTCGATCTCGACGTGCAGGGCCACGCCGTCCTCGGTGGTGACGATGAGGGCCTCGGTCGGGGTGTGTGCCCACCCGTCGGGGGCGTCGACCGAGCGGTAGCCGGCGCGCGCCCGGGTGACCCGTTCACCGACGGCGCTGGCGACCGTGCCCACCGGCCCGAGGGGCCCGAAGCGCGCCATCAGAACGGCCCTCCGAGCAGCACCCGCGGCAGGCGAGGGCTCATGCGGGTGACGATCTCGTAGTTGATGGTGCCCGCAGCCTGCGCCCAGTCCTGCGCCGAGGGCTCACCATCGGCCGCGCGCCCGAGCACGACGACCTCGTCGCCCGCCGCACCCGCGAAGTCGGGGCCGAGGTCGAGCACGACCTGGTCCATGCACACGCGCCCCGCGATGGTGAGGCGCCGACCGCCGACGAGCACCGGCCCGGCTCCGCCTGCCGCCCTCGGGATGCCGTCGGCGTACCCCATCGGGACCAGGCCGAGCACGGTGTCGCGGTCGGTGACGTACTCGTGCCCGTAGCTGACCCCCTGCCCGGCAGCCGCCCGCTTGACCAGCGAGAGCCGGGCGGTGACCCGCATCGCCTCGCGCAGGCCGAAGTGCGCGCTGTCGCCGAGGTCGGGCACGGGCGAGAGCCCGTAGACCGCGAGCCCGGGCCGCACGAGGTCGAAGTGGGCGCTCGGGTTGGTCAGCGTCGCCGCCGAGTTGGCCAGGTGGCGCAGCGGGGGTCGGACCCCGGCGCGCGCCAACTCCTCGCAGGCCTCCTCGAAGCGCACCTGCTGGGCCCGAACCGTCGGGTGCTGCGGCGCATCGGCCCACGCGAAGTGCGACCACACACCGGTCACCTCGACGGCGCCCTCCGCGTGGGCCGCGGCGAGGCGCGCCACCATCTGCGGCCAGTCGGTGAGGATGCCGCCGCGTCCGAGTCCGGTGTCGACCTTGACCTGGATGCGCGCGGGAGCGCCACGCTCACGCGCGGCCGCGAGGACGGCATCCACGGACCACATGCTCCCGACGGTGACCTCGATGTCGGCGTCGATGGCCCCACCGATGTCGGCGCCGGGCGCGAAGAGCCAGGTGAGCAGCGGGGCGGTGACGCCGGCCTCGCGCAGGCGCAGGGCCTCGGCGAGCTGGGCCACGCCGAGCCACGAGGCACCACCCGCGAGCGCGGCGCGGGCGCTGTCGACGAGGCCGTGGCCGTACGCGTCGGCCTTGACGACGGCGAGCACCTGGGCCGGGGCGGCCCGGCGCACGAGCTCGGCGACGTTGTCGCGGATCGCGTCCAGGTCGATGCTCACCCACGCCGAAGCGCCCGCGGGTGCGGGCACGGGAGCGGGAGAGGTTGTCATGGGCCTGTTGAGTCTAGGACGAGCGGGTGGCGGCCCGACCCAGCAGGTGGGCAACGGCATCCGGGATGCCGTTGGCGACCCGCAGTGCCCGCACCGGGCCCCCGGGGTTGGCCCGATCCGCGGCGACGCCGTGCACGAGGGCGCCGAGCGCCCCGGCCGAGTCCGGCGGCAGCCCTGCGGCCAGGAGCGTGCCGAGCACCCCGGCGAGGACGTCGCCCGCACCCGCGGAGCCGAGCCAGGCGGGGGCGTCGGCCTGGGACCAGACCGGTGCGCCCTCAGCAGGCCCGACGACGACGGTGGTCGGGCCCTTGAGCAGGACGGTGGCGCCGGTGGCGGCCGCGAGCGCCTTCGCGTGGGCGACCGGGGACGCCTCGACCTGCGCCCGGGTCACGTCCCCTTGTCCCGAAATCGACCAATAGGTCACTCCAGGTACGACCGCGCTCAGGCGGCTGAGCAGGCGCGCGCACTCCCCGGCGTGCGGGGTCAGCAGCGTCGCGCGCCCGGCCCGCGACCGCACCAGGTCGGCGTCGACCAGGTCGAGGCCGCCGGCATCGAGGACGACCGGCTCGCCACCTGCCAGCGCGGCGCGCGCCACCTCGAGCTGGGCAGCAGCGTCATCGTCGGTGGCCTCGACGTCGAGCCCGGGGCCGACCACCCAGGCCTGCACCCGGCCGGGTCCGTGCACGGCCTCGGGCACGGCCGCGCGCACGAGGGCGGTCGGGGTCGGCGTGCCGACGTAGCGCACCATGCCGGCACCGGACTCGACGGCGGCCGTCACGGCGAGCACCGCAGCCCCCGTGTACGCCTCGCCCCCGGCGACGACCCCGACGACGCCACGCGAGTACTTGTCATCGGCCGGTGTCGGCACCGGCCACAGGGCTGCGACGTCGTCGTGGTCGAGCCGCAGCACCACCGGATCGGCGGCCAGGTCGAGCCCGATGTCGACGACGGTGAGGATGCCGCACGCCTGCTCGGTGGGCGGCAGCAGGTGCACCGGTTTGGGCACCGAGAAGGTCACCGTCTCGTCGGCGAAGACCCCGTCGGGATCGAGCGCCCCACCCATCGGGTCCTGCCCCGAGGGCAGGTCGACCGCGATGACGTAGGCCGTGTCGGGCACTGCGGCCACCCAGGCAGCAGCCCACGGCGGCAGGCCCGGGCGCGCCCCGATACCGAGGATGCCGTCGAGCACCACGTCGGCCTCGGCCAGGGCTGCCGGGTCGGTCGTGAGCAGGACCCCGGCCGCCTCCGCGGCAGCGCGTGCCCCGTCGTGCACCACCTCGTCGTGCACGGCGACCGCGTTCCAGCCGGCCTCCGCGAGCCGGGCCACCGCGTAGAGGGCATCGGCGCCGTTGTTGCCGGGCCCGACGAGTGCTGCGACGGCCGCACCGTCGCACTCCTGGAGTCGCGCGGCCGCCACGAGGGCCAGCCCCTCGACCGCCCGGGCCATCAGCTCACCGTCTGGCAGCGTGGCCATGAGCGCCGCCTCGGCGTCGTACACGGCATCCGTCGACCACGCCCGGATCACGCCGACGACTCCAGTGGGGCCCCTGACCCCTCGGCGACGACCACCGCGGAGGCGATCCCGGCGTCGTGCGAGAGGGAGACGTGGATCGAGGTGATCCCCAACGCCTGCACCCGGGCGTCGACGGTTCCGCTTACCTCGAAGTGCGGGCGACCGTCGGGGCCGCGGTGCACCTCGGCGTCCTGCCACTGCATCCCGGCGGGGGCACCGAGCGCCTTGGCCAGGGCCTCCTTCGCGGCGAACCGTGCCGCCTTGGAGTTCAGCGCCATTTCGCGCTCGCGCGGCGTGAAGAGTCGATCACGCAGGGATGGCGTGCGCTCGAGCGCAGCACCGAAGCGAGCCACGTCGACGACGTCGATGCCCACCCCGACGATCACGACGGCTCACTCAACCGTGACGCTCTTGGCGAGGTTGCGCGGCTGGTCGACGTCCAACCCCTTCGCGGTGGCCAGGTGCAGGGCGAAGATCTGCAGCGGCACGATCGTCAGCAGCGGCATGAGCAGCGGCAACGTCGCGGGCACCCGGATCACCTCGTCGGCGAAGGGCACGACGTCCTCGTCGCCGTCCTCGGCGATGACCAGCGTGCGGGCGCCCCGAGCGCGGATCTCCTGGATGTTGGAGACGACCTTCTTGTGCAGCTCGTGCGGGGTGTCCGGGCCGGGCACCACGATGAACACCGGCTGGCCGGGCTCGATGAGCGCGATCGGGCCGTGCTTGAGCTCACCGGCCGCGAAACCCTCGGCGTGGATGTAGGCGATCTCCTTGAGCTTGAGCGCACCCTCGAGCGCGATCGGGTAGCCGACGTTGCGCCCGAGGAAGAGCACCGAGCGGCTGTCGGCCATGAAGCGGGCGATCTCGATGACCCGGTCCATGCGGTCGAGCACCGTCTGGATGTGCTCGGGCAGGTTGCGCAGCTCACGCATGACCGCCTGGGCGTTGACCGCGTGCTCACCGCCGCGCATCTGCGCGAGGTAGAGACCGAGCACGTAGGCAGCGGTGATCTGCGCCGAGAACCCCTTGGTCGACGCGACCGCGACCTCCGGGCCCGCGTGGGTGTAGAGCACCGCATCGGACTCACGGGGAATGGTCGAGCCGTGGGTGTTGCAGATCGACAGGGTGAGCGCGCCCAGTTCACGGGCGTGCTTGACCGCCATCAGGGTGTCCATCGTCTCCCCGGACTGGCTGATGGAGACCACGAGGGTGCGGGCGTCGGCGATCGGGTCGCTGTACCGGAACTCGTGGGCCAGCGAAACCTCGACCGGGATCCGGGTCCAGTGCTCGATGGCGTACTTCGCGACCATCCCCGAGTAGGCGGCGGTGCCACAGGCGACGACGACGATGCGGTCGATCTGCCCGAGCTGCTCCTCGGAGATGCGCACCTCGTCGAGCACGAGGCGACCTTCGTCGTCCGTGCGCCCGAGCAGGGTGTCGGCGACCGCGTGCGGCTGCTCATGGATCTCCTTCTCCATGAAGGTCTCGTAGCCGCCCTTCTCGGCGGCCGCGGCATCCCACGTGACCTCGTAGGCCTTGCCGTCGGCGGGGGTGCCGTCGAAGCCGATCACCTCGTAGCCGTCCGGGGTGATCGTGACGATCTGGTCCTGACCGAGCTCGAGCGCGTGGCGGGTGTAGCCGATGAAGGCCGCGACGTCGCTGCCGAGGAAGTTCGCGTCCTCACCGAGGCCGACGACGAGCGGGCTGTTGCGCCGCGCACCGACGACGACCCCCGGGCTGTCGGCGTGCACGGCCAGCAGCGTGAAGGCACCCTCGAGACGGCTGACCACGGCCCGCATGGCCTCGGTCAGGTCGCCCAGGCGGTCGTACTCACGCCCGACGAGCTTGGCGGCGACCTCGGTGTCGGTCTCGGAGCTGAACTCCACGCCCTCGGCGAGCAGCTGCTTCTTCAGGCCGTGGAAGTTCTCGATGATGCCGTTGTGGATCAGCGCAAGGCGGTTGCCGTCCCCACCACGGTGCGGGTGGGCGTTGCCGTCGGTCGGGCCGCCGTGGGTGGCCCACCGGGTGTGCCCGATGCCGGTGCGCGACGGCGCCAGGGGGTGCGCCTCCAGCGCCGAGCGCAGGTTCTCGAGCTTGCCGGCCCGCTTCTCGGTGGCGACGCCGTCCTCGGTGACCAGAGCCACCCCCGCGGAGTCGTAGCCCCGGTACTCGAGCCTCGCCAGGCCTTCCATCACGACGTTGAGAGCCGTGTCATCCATGGTCCGGCCCACGTAGCCGACGATTCCGCACATGCGCCCCACCCTAGTGCGAGCGGAAGCCCAGCGCGCCGCAGCGGCGGGAGGCGGCACGGCATACGCAACAATGACGCGGGTGAGCGCCACCCAGGAGCGAGCCACGGTGCCGACGCCGTACGTCGACCTCGACCGCGCCGCGTGGTCCAGGTTGCGGGAGAACCACCCGATGAGCCTGGAGCAGCGCGACCTCGCGCGGCTGCGCGGCCTGGGTGATCGGCTCGACCTGCGCGAGGTCGAGGAGGTCTACCTCCCCCTGTCGCGGCTGCTGCACTTCTACGTCGAGGCCACCCACGGGTTGCGTCTGGCCACCAGCGAGTTCCTCGGCGAGCGGCCCACCCGGGTCCCGTTCGTCGTCGGCGTGGCCGGGTCGGTGGCGGTCGGCAAGTCGACGACGGCCCGCATCCTCAAGGAGCTGATGAGCCGCTGGCCGCAGACCCCCCGGGTCGAGCTCGTCACCACCGACGGCTTCCTCTACCCCAACGCCGTGCTCGAGCGCCGGGGCCTGCTGCAGCGCAAGGGCTTCCCGGAGTCGTACAACCGCCGCGCCCTTCTCGCGTTCATCGCCGACGTGAAGTCGGGGATGCCGTCCGTCCCGGCCCCGATGTACTCGCACCTCACGTACGACGTCCTTCCGGGGACCGTGCGGGTGCGCCGGCCCGATGTGCTCATCGTCGAGGGCCTGAACGTCCTCCAGCCGCCACAGGTGCGCCCGGACGGCACGAGCACCGGCGCGATCTCGGACTACTTCGACTTCTCGGTCTACGTCGACGCCCCCGTCGAGGAGATCCGCACCTGGTACGTGCAGCGGTTCCTCCGCCTGCGCGAGACCGCGTTCGCCGATCCCAAGTCCTACTTCCACCGCTACGCGGCCCTCAGCGACGAGGAGGCCGTCGCCACGGCGCGCCGGATCTGGGAGCAGATCAACGAGCCGAACCTCGTCGAGAACGTCCTGCCGACCCGGGACCGCGCGACACTGGTGCTGAGCAAGGGCGCGGACCACGCGGTCACCGGCATCCGGCTGCGCAAGATCTGACGATCAGTACCAGTGCGGGGAGCGGCTGTTCCACTTGCTGAGGGCGTTGCACGGGGTGCCGTACGCCTTCTTGATGTAGTCCAGCCCCCACCGGATCTGGGTCACCGGGTTGGTGCGGTAGTCATCACCCATGGTCGCCATCTTGCGGGCCGGGAGGGACTGCGGGATGCCGTAGGCGCCGGATGACGGGTTCTCGGCGTTCCACTTCCAGCCGCTCTCGCCGATCCACAGGCGGTCCAGGCAGGACCACTGGCCCGCACCGAAGCCGTACTCCGGCATGAGCTGGCGCGCTGCGGCCTTCGGGTCCTTCTTGGCGTTGGCGACGATGCGCTTGCGCTCGGCCGCACGGGCGGCCGCCTTCGCCTTGGCCTGACGCGCGGCCAAGGCCTTGGCCGCTGCCAGGCGCGCTCGTTCGGCGTCACGGGCCGCGACGGCCGACCGGGCGGCGTTGGTGTCGGTGCGCGCGGTGGCGACGCGAGCGGCATCCTCTTCCTCAGCCGCGAGCTGCTCGGTCGAGGTCTGCTCGGTGAGCCCGTCGACCGCGAAGGTCATCGCCTCGGCACGGGCCTGGTCCTCCCCGACCGAGACCACGAGGGCGCTCCCGGCGAGCACCGCAGCCACTGCCCCACTGGCCAGCACGGGGCGCGTCGCAGTCGCCGCGAGGGCGCGGCGCAGACCACTGCGCTCGGGGAGCGCGGCCGCATGGCGAGGCGCGTGACGCGCGGTGTAGCGAGCCATGGGCAGGCAGGGGACCTCTCGTGCGGGAGATGCTCAGGGGGCTGAACGCAGCCGGTGGAGCACTCACGTCGTTACCGAATCGAGACACAAGCCTACGGGGTCCGACCGTGCTGGACGAAATCGCACGACCCGCAGCGCTGGTGGCGCTCAGACGTCGATGTCCTCCAGGAGGTCGGTGACGAGCGCGGCGATGGGGCTGCGCTCGGACCGCGTGAGCGTCACGTGGGCGAAGAGCGGGTGACCCTTGAGCGCCTCCACCACCGCGACGACCCCGTCGTGACGGCCCACCCGAAGGTTGTCGCGCTGCGCCACGTCATGGGTCAGTACGACGCGGGAGTTCTGGCCGATGCGCGAGAGCACGGTGAGCAGCACGTTGCGCTCCAGGCTCTGGGCCTCGTCGACGATGACGAACGCGTCGTGCAGGGACCGGCCCCTGATGTGGGTGAGCGGCAGCACCTCGAGCATCCCGCGGTCGAGGATCTCCTCGACCACCTCGCGCGACACGACGGCGGAGAGGGTGTCGAAGACAGCCTGCCCCCACGGGCTCATCTTCTCGGCGGCGTCACCGGGAAGGTAGCCGAGCTCCTGCCCGCCCACCGCGTACAGCGGCCGGAAGACGACGACCTTGCGCTGCTGGCGCCGCTCCATGACGGCCTCGATCCCGGCGCACAGGGCGAGGGCTGACTTGCCCGTGCCGGCACGGCCACCGAGGCTGACGATGCCGATGTCGGGGTCCATGAGCAGGTCGAGCGCGATGCGTTGCTCGGCGCTGCGACCGTGCAGGCCGAACGCGTCACGGTCACCGCGCACCAGGCGCACCTGCTTGTCGGGCCCCACGCGCCCCAGCGCCGAGCCGCGGGGCGAGAGCACGGTGAGCCCGGTGTGGCAGGGGAACTCGGCCGCGGCGACGCTCTCGAGCCGGCCGTACTCGTAGAGGTGGTCCATCTCCTCGACGGTGACCTCGAGCTCGGCCATCCCGGTCCACCCCGACTCGACCGCGAGCTCGGCCCGGTACTCCTCCGCCTCGAGGCCGCACGCCGAGGCCTTGACCCGCATCGGCAGGTCCTTGCTCACGATCGTGACGAGCCGCCCCTCGTTGGCCAGGTTGCGCGCCACCGCGAGGATGCGGGTGTCGTTGTCGCCGAGGCGAAAGCCCGCGGGCAACGACGCGGCATCCGTGTGGTTGAGCTCGATGCGCACGGTGCCGCCCTGGTCGCCGATCGGCACGGGAGCGTCGAGCCGACCGGCGGAGATCCGCAGGTCGTCGAGCATCCGCAGGGACGTGCGGGCGAAGTAGCCGAGCTCGGGGTGGTTGCGCTTGGCCTCGAGTTCGGTGACGACGACCACCGGCAGCACCACCTCGTGCTCCTTGAAGCGGGTGATCGCGCGCGGGTCGGACAGCAGCACCGAGGTGTCGAGCACGTACGTGCGACGCGGCTCCTCCCCCTGGCGTGCTGACGGTGCCGGTCGGGTACTCGAGGCCATGGTCGCTCCTGAGGGGTGCGGGGCTGCAGTGCTCTCGACGCTACGACTGCCTCCCCCGCGTCCCCACGCACGCGGCCGGGCGTGTTGAGGTGAATTCTGCGCGATGTCGTGACGGGTGTGGCTGGCGTGGCTCGTGTGATGTTTGGGATGCCGGGGGGCGTGTCAGGAGCCAAACCTTCGGTGCCGCTCGCCGTAGGCGCGCAGGGCGCGCAGGAAGTCGACCTTGCGGAAGTCGGGCCAGTAGGCCTCGCAGAAGTAGAACTCGCTGTGCGCGCTCTGCCAGAGCAGGAACCCGCCGAGCCGCTGCTCCCCTGACGTGCGGATCACGAGGTCCGGGTCGGGCTGACCCTTGGTGTAGAGGTGTTCGGCGATGTGCTCGACGTCGATGACCTCGGCGAGCTCCTCGATGCTCGTCCCCATGGCGGCCTGCTGCTGCAACAGCGAGCGCACGGCATCCGCGATCTCACGTCGCCCGCCGTAGCCGACGGCGACGTTGACGAGCATCCCGTCGACGTCTCTCGTGCGGTCCTCGGCCGCCTTCAGCCGCGCAGCGGTCGGCGCCGGCAGCAGGTCGAGGGCACCCACGGGATGGATCCGCCAGCGGTGGGTGGCCGCCAGTGTGTCGACGGCTGCCTCGATGATGCCGAGCAGTGGCCGCAGCTCGTCCTCGGGCCGGTTGAGGTTGTCGGTGGACAGCAGCCACAGCGTGACGACGTCGACGCCGACCTCGTCGCACCAGGAGAGCAGGTTCTCGATGTTGTCGGCGCCTGCCTGGTGACCCTCACTGGCTCCGGCACCGCGGGCCCGGGCCCACCGACGGTTGCCGTCGAGCATGACCCCGACGTGGCGCGGCACCGAGGACGGCTCGAGCTCACGCAGCAGGCGGCGCGCGTATGCCGCGTAGAGCACGTCACTCAGCGCCATGCTCGCCTGCCTCTCCATCACCGCCCGGCCGTCGCGGTCTCGCGGACGACAGGGTCACGCTACTCCCGCAGGGGGCCTTCTTGCGGAGGGTAGCGGGGTGTGCCGGGCCCAGAACGGGCGGCGAGGCAATGGTGTTCCCGTCCCGGCCTGCGTCGAGAGTCACGGGTTCGCGGCTCGCCAACCTACGCGCGCGTAAGTTAAATTCGACCCATGACTCCGCTGGACCCGCCCGCGACCCCGGACCAGAGCCGTCGCGAGGCCCTCGAACAGCGGGTCGAAGAGCTCGAGCAGCGCGTCGAGGCCGCCTTCGACCACGTGAAGCCCAAGCTGCGCGGCTGGCTGCACGCCGGCATGGTGCCGGTGGCGCTGATCGCCGGGATCGTGCTCGTGGTCCTGGCAACGACGACGACCGGCAAGGTCTCGGCGGCGATCTTCGGCGGCACCGCGGTGCTGCTGTTCGGCACCTCGGCCGTCTACCACCGCGGGACGTGGTCTCCGCGCATGGGGGCGTTCCTGCGGCGCTTCGACCACTCGAACATCTTCCTCATCATCGCCGGCACCTACACGCCGTTCGCCCTGCTCCTACCCCCGGACCAGGCCCGCCACATGCTCACCATCGTCTGGGCCGGCGCGATCATCGGGGTGCTGTTCCGGGTGTTCTGGTCGCACGCTCCGCGCTGGCTGTACGTCCCGGCGTACGTGATGCTCGGCTGGGTGGCGGTCTTCTACTTCGGGCCGCTGCTCGAGCACGCCGGCGCCGCGGTCATGACGTGGATCGTCATCGGTGGAGCCCTCTACAGCGCCGGCGCCATCGTCTACGGCACGAAGAAGCCGGACATCTCACCGCGCTGGTTCGGCTTCCACGAGGTCTTCCACACGCTCACGATCCTGGCGTTCGGGTCGCACTTCGTGGCCGCCTCGCTCGCCCTGAGTGCCCCCGCCTGACCCCGACGTATTGCACGTCAGGCTGGTCTGGAGGGTCAGTCGCTCCCGCCGCCGCCTCCGCCGTCCGAGCCACCGCTGTCGCTGGAGCCGGTGTCGTTGGAGCCGCTGTCGTCCGCGGGTGAGCGGTCATCCGCCCTGCCGTCGTCGTCCCGGCGGCTGTCGGAGACGTCGCCCGGGCCGGCCTGGGCCTCGTCGCGGCCACGGTGGGCCGCCTGCTGGCGGTAGGACATCCGGCGCATCCGGGCATTCATGTTCCGCATGAGGAACCACAGAACCATCGCCATGACGAAGAAGGCGACGAAGGCGAAGAAGCCCGGGGCGACGGCGGCTGAAGGTGCATCGGTCATGAGTCTCGCTCCGTGCGCGTGTCGTGGACGATGGTCAGGGTTCCCGAGGTGGCCAACGCGTCGGCGGCCTGCACGTCGGCCGGCAGGCCCGCGAACAGGTCGTCCTCGTCGGGGGCGATCGGCACGAAGGACAGCGCTGCCTCGTAGTCCTCGGTGGGCCAGACCTGCACCTGGACCTCGCGCGGCACACGGAAGAACGAACCGTCGGGGTCGACCTGGGTGGCGTGGGCGACCAGCGCGGCATCCCTGCGGTCGAACCACGCGGAGCACTCGACGCGGGTGGTGACCGCCCGGTCGGGGCGCGTCCAGTTCTCGAGCCACTCGGCGTAGGGGCTCTCCTCACCGAGCGCGGTCAGCGCCTGGTGGAACGCCTCCACACGTGCCTTGCTGAACGTCTGGTTGTAGTACACCTTCAGCGGCTGCCACGCGGGGCCGGCGTGCGGGAAGGCCTCCGGGTCGCCAGCGGCGACGACCGCGGCCATCGACACGTCGTGGCACATGATGTGGTCCGGGTGCGGGTAGCCGCCGTTCTCGTCGTAGGTCGTGACGACGTGCGGGCGGAAGCGGCGGATCTCACGCACCAGGGCCTCGGTGGTGACGCTGAGCGGCTCGAGGGCGAAGCAGCCCTCCGGCAACGGAGGAAGCGGGTCACCCTCGGGCAGACCGGAGTCGACGAAGCCGAGCCAGGTGTGCTGCACCCCGAGGATCGCCTGGGCTTCAGCCATCTCGTCGCGGCGCACCTGCGCGAGGTCGCGAAGGATGTGGGCGTCGTGCTTCAGTCGTGGGTTGAGGACGTCGCCGCGCTCGCCACCGGTGCACGACACGACGAGCACGTCATGGCCCTCGTCGACGTACTTGGCCATGGTGGCCGCACCCTTGCTGGACTCGTCGTCCGGGTGCGCGTGGACGCACATGAGACGGAGCCGGTCAGACACGTGGGACCCTTCGTACGGAGGTGGTCGGGCGTACCCGAGAATGGACCCCGACATCCTCTCATCCGCGACCGACCCTCGACTAAGGGCCCGTATGCCGTTGCCCCGCCCCGCACCCGGCACCACCCGTTGGTGGGTGATCGGCGTGCTCGGCTGCGTGAGCGCTGTCGTGGTCATCGTCTGGTGGGGCATCGTCTCGACGACCGGCAGCGTGCGACCGGAGGTCACCGGGTACCGCGTCGAGTCCGCCTCCGAGGTGCTCGTCAAGTACGACCTGCACCGCCCCGAGGGGGTCGCCGTGAGGTGCCGGGTCAGTGCGCTCGACTCGAGCAAGGCACGCGTCGGCACCGTCGAGGATGCCGTGCCGGCCGCCGGTCCCACGTCGCTGCGGCGTGAGGTGCGCGTTCGCACCAGCGTTCGCGCGGTGACCGGCGTCGTGGACTCGTGCACCCGGGTTCCCACGACCCCCTGACGCGCCGCCCACCGACATCCCGCCGCCACACGGCATCCCACGACGTGCCCGCGGCAGCCCTCGTGTCGTTCACGGTGCCGATCACGCACCCGGTTGCTACCATTGACGTTTCACATCGGGTCTGGGTCCGACCTCGTGCCGCACAGCACCGCGACCCGGGCCCGTTGCCGTTGTCTATCGGGCGCCCCTGTCACACCGGGCGGGGTGCCACACCATGACCAGGAGTGAGTGACGTGACCGAGACCGCCAACCAGGCGAGCTTCCTGACCCAGGGGGCCTTCGACCGCCTCCAGGCAGAGCTCGACGAGCTCTCCGGCCCGGGACGTACCGAGATCGCCAAGAAGATCGAAGCGGCCCGCGAGGAGGGCGACCTCAAGGAGAACGGTGGCTACCACGCCGCCAAGGAGGAGCAGGGCAAGATGGAGGCCCGCATCCGACAGCTGACCCAGCTGCTCGAGACGGCCATCATCGGCGAGAAGCCGGCGGACGACGGCGTCGTCGAGCCGGGCATGGTCGTCACCGTCGAGATGTTCGGCGACAAGGAGACCTTCCTGCTCGGCTCGCGCGAGATCACCGACGAGTCGCTGAACGTGTTCTCCGAGAAGTCCCCGATCGGTGCCGCGGTCAACGGGCGCAAGGTGGGCGACACCGCCTCCTACACCGCACCGAACGGCAAGCAGATCGAGGTCAAGATCCTCGAGACCACGCCGTACGACGTCTGATCCGTACCGAGATCGACCAATAGGTCACACCAGGTACGGCAGAGCCGACCCCACAGCGTCCCGAGATCGACCTATTGGTCGGTCTCGGGACGTTTCGGTTCGGGGAGGTGCCCGGTGAAGATCGTGCGGGTGTCGCCGCCGACCCACATCTCACCGTCCACGACGTCGACGTGCACCCGCCCCTCGCGATGGATGACGCTTCCCTGCGCGGCGACGTACTGCGGCGGCAGGTGCCCCGCCGGCACCAGCCACTGGGCGAGCCCGGCGTTGAGGCTTCCGGTCACCGGGTCCTCGGCGAACTCTCGGCCATCGGAGTAGAACGCCCTGACCTCGGCGGCGACGCCGTCGGCACGTGCGCCCTGCGGATAGACCGCCACCAGCCCGACCTTGACCCCGCGACACCGACCGGCGTCGGGGTCCGCGGCCAGGACGGCGTCGGGAGAACGAAGCAGGATGCCGGCCCACCCGGGTCCGTTGTCGACCCACGCCATCTCCACGACGTCCTCGGGGTCCAGGCCCAGGGCGGCGACCAGGGCCTGCGCCTCGGACTGCTCCACCGGGCCGGACCGCATCAGCGGCGGAGCCGCGAAGGCCAGCCGGTCGCCGCGCCGCACCGTGACGAGCCCTGCCGCGCACTGCTGCACCACCGCTGCCTCGCGGGCGGGCACTCCCCCGGCTTCCAGCCAGGCGTGGGCGCTACCGAGGGTGGGGTGCCCCGCGAAGGGCAGTTCACCCCCCGTGGTCCAGATCCGCACCGCGTAGTCGGCGGCCGGGTCGGTGGGGGTCATGAGGAACGTCGTCTCCGACAGGTTCGTCCACCGGGCGATGTCGGCCATCTGCTCGTCGCTGAGGCCGTCGGCGCCGTGGACAACGGCCAAGGCGTTGCCCTTGAACGGCGTGCCGGAGAAGACGTCGACATAGCGCACGGAATCCATGGCGTCATGCAACCATGTCGCCACAACTCGTCGCCCCGCAGGAGCCCAGGCATGGCCGGTCATCGCATCTTCGCCACCCCGTTCTCGAGCATCTACCCCCACTACGTGGCGAAGGCCGAACGCAAGGGCCAACCGGTCGAGAACGTCGACACCGTGATCTGCTGGCTCACCGGGTACGACTCGGACGGGCTGAAGGCGGCACTGGCCGACGGCCGTGACCTCGAGACCTTCTTCGCGCAGGCCCCGGCGATGAACCCGAACGCCGAGCTCATCACCGGCACCATCTGCGGGTACAAGGTGCAGGAGATCGAGGACCCGCTCATGCAGCAGATCCGCTACCTGGACCTGCTCGTCGACGAAGTGGGCCGCGGCAAGAAGATGAGCTCGATCCTGCGCGGGGACCCAACGACCCCCTAGGGCGGATCGACCGAACCCCTGGACTCTCAGTCGGTCGTGCGCCGGTTGAACGCCCGGATCGCCAGCGGAGCCAGGATCGCCGACAGACCGACCGACCAGATGACCGTCGCGAGGACCGGGTTCTGCATCGGCCACGCGGCGTCGGCGGCGAGCGGCAACCCGTCGTTGCCCCAGAGCTCACGCATCGCCTGGACGAGCGCGCTGATGGGGTTCCACTCGGCGAGGAACCGCAGCCAGCCGGGCATGCCCTCCGGGCGGGCGAAGGCGTTGCTGAGGAAGGTGATCGGGAAGATCGTCGTGAACATGACGCCCTGCACCGCCTCGACCGACTTCAGCGCCGAGCCGGCGAGGATGCCGACCCAGATCATGGCGAACCCGAAGAGGATGAGCAGCAGGTAGCCGAGCAGACCCTTGGCCACCCCGTTGTGGATGCCCCATCCGATGAACAGCCCCGTGACCGACATGACGATGATGCCGATCATCGAGTGGATCAGGCTCGACAGGCTGCGGGCGATGACGACCGAGCCGCGCCCGATGGGCAGCGACCGGAATCGGTCGACGATGCCCTTGCTGATGTCGGAGGTCAGGCCGATGGCGACGATGAAGGAGCTGAAGGCCATCGTCTGCGCCATGATGCCGGGCAGCAGCCACTCCTTGTAGTCGACCCCCGGGATGTTGATCGAGCCGCCGAAGACGAACGCGAAGAGCAGCACGAACATGACCGGCTGGATAGTCACGTCGGTGAGCATCTCGGGCTGGCGCTTGATGTGCGTGAGGTTGCGCCGGATGAGGGCGCTGATCTGTCGCCACGCCGTGGCGCCACGCTCGTCGGGGTGCGTGGCCCGGAAGTGGCCGGTCGGGCCGTTGCCGGTGGTGCCGCTCTCGGTGTCGGGGTTGGTGCTGGTGCTCATCGGGATGCCTCCGTGGTGCTCTCGCCGGCGGCGGCACCGTCGGTCTCGGTCTCGGCGCGGTGGCCGGTCAGGCTGAGGAAGACGTCGTCGAGGCTGGGCCGCTGGAGCCCGATGTCGTCGAGCTCGATGGCGGCCTCTTCCAGGCGGGCCGCGATGCGGGTCAGTGCGGACACCCCCTCGGCCGGGGCGGAGATGCGGCGCGAGTCGGGGTCGACGTGGATCTCACCGACGTACGCCCGCACCAGCTCGGCCGCGGCGTCGACCTCGGTGCTGCGACTGACGGTCACGACGAGACTGGCCTTGCCGGACTGGTCCTTCAGCTCAAGGGGGGTGCCCTCGGCGATGATCCGGCCGTGGTCGACGACGACGATGCGGTCGGCCAGCTGGTCGGCCTCGTCGAGGTACTGGGTGGTGAGGAACAGGGTCGTCCCGTCGCGCACGAGGTCGCGCAGCACACCCCAGAGCTCGACCCGGCTGCGCGGGTCGAGGCCGGTCGTCGGCTCGTCGAGGAAGAGCACCGGAGGGGTGGCGATGAGGCTGGCGGCGAGGTCGAGCCGGCGCCGCATGCCGCCCGAGTAGTCCTTGACGACCTTGTTGCCGGCCTCGGTCAGCGAGAACCGCTCGAGCAGCTCCTCGGTCGAGCGCTTCACGAGCGAGCGCTCCAGCCCGTACAGGTCGCCGATGAGGCGCAGGTTCTCGCGCCCGGTGAGCAGTTCGTCGACCGTGGCCGACTGGGCGGTCAGGCCCATCCGGTGCCGCACGGCATCCGGGTTCTTGGCGACGTCGAAGCCGGCGACGTGTGCCGTGCCGCTGGTGGGAATCGACAGCGTGGTCATCATGCGCACGGTCGTCGTCTTGCCCGCGCCATTCGGGCCGAGCATGGAGAAAACCGTGCCCGCCGGCACGGAGAAGCTCACGCCGTCGACGGCGGTGAAGTCACCAAAGGTCTTGACGAGGTCAACGGCCTCGATCGCGGGGGCGCTCACCGGTGACGCACCGGGCGAAGAGTGGTGGAAGTCATGGGACGGGAGGCTACGTGAGCCCACCGACACCCGTCATCCGGTTTTGCCGGACGGGCGCCCCAATAGTCTCCTAATCCGGATGCCGTGTGGTCGCCACCGGGGGCGCCACGACCTGCGCCGCGAGGGCCGCGGCCGCCTCGGGGTGCTGGTCGGCGAGCAGCCCCACGGCGAACAGCAGGTAGGCCGTGTCGACGCCCGCGCGCGCCGCCACGGGCACCCGCCACCCCCCACCGTGGTCGCCAAGGACCTGCTCCAGCACGCGGTCACCGACTCCCCGGGGCGCGTGCCGCAGCACCCCTCCGGACCCGACGAGCACGGTGACCTCCGCCAGCGGGCGGGGCCGCTCCGACGGGTGGCCCGGCCGGCCGTGTCGCCGAACCGCCAGCACCGCGGCAGCGCTCGCGATCTCCTCCTCGGCCAGCCACTCCTGCGGCGAGCCCGCGAGGTGGGCGGTGTCCGTGGCCACGCGCGCGGCGTACTCGGCGGTGGCGTCGTCGAGCCCCCGGCGCTCACGGGCGCAGGCCTCGACGACACCCTGCGCCGACCAGCGCATGCCGAGGTCGGCCTCGACGGTGCGGGCGTGCCACAGGGTGCCGACGACCTCCCGCTGGATGCTGGCGTCCTCCCCCTGTGGGGTGATCACCGAGTACACGTCGGTCGTCGCACCGCCGACGTCGACCACGAGGACGTCTCCCCCGACGACCTCGGCGAGCACCTCGACGCCGCGCAACACGGCATCCGGCGTCGGTGCCTGGACGAGCTCGGCGAATCCGCGACCGCGGGACAGCCCCTTGCCGCCGATGACGTGGGTGAGGAAGGCCTCGCGGATGGCGGCGCGCGCCGACTCCGGCGCCACGACCCCGATGCGCGGCAGCACGTTGTCGGCGACGACGAACCGTCGCCCCGTCGAGGCGAGGAGCGCCGCGACCTCGTCCGCGGCATCCGTGTTGCCCGCGACGACGATCGGCGCCGTGAGCCGGGCCCTGGCCAGCCGCTGCGCGTTGTGCAGCAGCACCCGGGCGTTGCCGCCGTCGGTGCCGCCGACGAGGAGGACCAGATCGGGGGATGCCGCCCGCAGCGCCGTGACGTCGCCGCCCGTCATCGCACCACTGGCGACGTGGACAACCTTGGCACCCGCGGAGAGGCCGACCCGCTGCCCGGCCTCGGCGGTCACCTCACGCTCGTACCCCACGACGGCCAGCCGCAGGCCGCCGCCCGCGCTGGAGCAGGCGAGCACCGCAGTGGGCTCGCTCGCCCCCGCCAAGGCGGCGCGCACGGCATCCACCCCGTCCATGACGTCGGTGCTGACGGTGGTCGGGTGGCTGGCGGTGCCGTGGACTGCGCCCGTCGTGGTGTCGACGAGCACCGCCTTGGTGAAGGTCGACCCGACGTCGACGCACAGGGCGCGCGCGCTGGCGGAGCTCACCGCGGGCTCAGGTGAGGCGGTCGAGGGCCTGGCCGAGGTCGGCGATGAGGTCCTCGGCGTCCTCGATGCCGACGGAGAGCCGGATGAGGTCACCCGGCACCTCGAGCTCGGTGCCGGCCACCGAGGCGTGCGTCATCCTCCCCGGGTGCTCGATGAGCGACTCGACGCCGCCGAGGGACTCGCCGAGGATCCACAGCTGGGTCTCGGCGCAGACCTTGGCCGCGACGTCCTCGCCACCCCTGACGCGGAAGGCGACCATGCCGCCGAAGCGGCGCATCTGGCGGGCCGCGACGTCGTGGTTGGGGTGGTCGGGCAGGCCCGGGTAGTGCACGGCGGTGACCCCGTCGTGGCCCTGGAGGAAGGCGACGACCTTCTCGGCGTTGTCGCAGTGCCGCTCCATGCGCACGGCGAGGGTCTTCAGGCCGCGCAGCACCAGCCAGGCGTCGAAGGGCCCCGCGACGGCGCCCATCGAGTTCTGGTGGAAGGCGATCCGCTCGCTGACCGACTCACCGTCGCGGGTGGTGGCGCCCGGGGCGACGACGACGGCCCCACCGACGACGTCGCTGTGGCCGCCGGCGTACTTCGTCGTCGAGTGCACGACGACGTCTGCGCCGAGGGCGATGGGGTTCTGGAGGTAGGGCGAGGCGAAGGTGTTGTCGACGACGAGCAGCGCGCCGACCTCGTGGGCGAGCGCCGCGATGGCCTCGATGTCGGCGATGCCGAGCAGCGGGTTGGTCGGCGTCTCGACCCACACCATGCGGGTCTGCGGGCGGATGGCTGCTCGCACCGACGCGACGTCAGCGACGGTCGCGATCGAGTGCTCGACCCCCCACGGGCGTGCCACCTTGTCGAACAGGCGGTAGGTGCCGCCGTACGCGTCCGACGGCACGACGACGTGGTCGCCGGGGGCGAGCAGGGCACGCAGCACGGTGTCCTCACCGGCGAGGCCGCTCGCGAAGGCGAAACCGCGCTCGCCACCTTCGAGGGCGGCGATGCACTCCTCGAGGGCGGTGCGGGTGGGGTTTGCCGAGCGGCTGTACTCGTAGCCGCCGCGCAGGCCACCGACCCCGTCCTGCTTGTAGGTGCTCACCTGGTGGATCGGCGGGACGACGGCCCCGGTCGTGGGGTCGGGCTCCTGCCCGGCATGGATGGCGCGCGAGGAGAAGCCGAGGTGCTCGAAGGTCATGGCGCCCAGCGTATGCCGTTGCCGGGACGTCCCCGACCCACCCCGCCTTCTCCCGAATGTGGGTGAAGATCGTCGGCGGGGCGCCACTTTTCACCCGCATTCGACTGTGGGATGCCGTGGCTGGCGTGGGGATGACTCGGGCACGTTCGCGCGTTAGGAGGAACATGATCTTCGGTTCACGCGCCAAGACGACCCTGCCCACCGCCGACGAGGCCCTCCCGGGCCGAGCGCACCGCCCCTTCACGGTGCCGACCACCCACGAGGTGCTCGGCACCCCGCTCGAGGGCCCGTGGCCCGACGGCACCGAGGTGCTCTACGTGGCCATGGGCTGCTTCTGGGGTGTCGAGCGGATCTTCTGGAAGCTCCCCGGGGTCGTGACGACCGCGGCCGGCTACATGGGTGGGTACACGCCGAACCCCACCTACGAGGAGACCTGCACCGGTCGCACCGGCCACGCCGAGGCCGTGCTCGTCGCCTACGACCCGGCCGTGACCACGCCCGAGCTGCTGCTCAAGGCGTTCTGGGAGAACCACGACCCGACGCAGGGCAACCGGCAGGGCAACGACATCGGCACGGCCTATCGGTCGGCGATCTACTGGTCGACCCCCGGTCAGGAGGCAGCGGCGCGCGCGACCAGGGAGGCATTCCAGGACGTGCTGACCCGAGCCGGACGAGGGCAGATCACGACGACGCTGGCGCCCGCCTCGGTCGCCGGCCCGTTCTGGTACGCCGAGGACTACCACCAGCAGTACCTGCACAAGAACCCGAACGGGTACTGCAACCACGGACCCAACGGGCTGACCTGCCCCGTGGGCGTCGCCAACCTGCCGGCCCAGACGGACGTGCTGCCCCCGGCCTGACGCCTGCCGCAACTTTCCCGCCCGATGCCGGGACCTTCACCTTGACACCACAACGGAAGTCCTGTCGAGGTGAAGGTTCCCGGGTGAAGCCGGGGCAACCGGGGCACGCCGGATGCCGTGGCTACGGCTGGCGGGTCGCGACCCACAACTCCTCGGCAGGCCAGCGGGCGGCCCACCGGCCGTGAGCGCTGCCGACGAAGCAGTCATCGTCCTGGCCGACGGCACGACGAACTCGCTGACGGACGGCTCGTCGTACGGCGAAGGTGAGGGTGAGGCCAACGCCGCGCTGTACTCCGCCGCCGACCTCACCATTGCCGGTGACGGTGCACTGACGGTCAAGGGCAACAGCAACGACGGCATCGGCGGACAGGACGGGCTCGTCATCACCTCCGGCCGAGTCACCGTCAACGCCGTCGACGACGGCATCCGGGGTAAGAACTACGTGCGAGTCCAGGGTGGCACCCTGGCGATCACGGCCGGCGGCGACGCCCTGAAGTCCGACAACGTCGAGGAGCCCGACCGCGGCAATGTCGCCGTGCTCGGCGGGTCGATCGGCGCCACCGCGGGCGACGACGGCATCTCAGCCGCCTCGGATGCCGTGGTGGGCGGTGGGTCGCTCACCATCGCCGCCGAGGGCGACGGCATCCACGGTGACGTCAGCGCGACGATCGGTGGCGGCGACACCACCGTCACGAAGTCGGGTGAGGGCCTGGAGTCCAGGATCGTCACGATCGCCGGCGGCACCCTCGACATCACGAGCAGCGACGACGCCGTGAACGTCTCCGACGGGAGCGGGTCCTCGGGCGGCCCCGGGGGCGGCGCGCCGGGGGCCGCGCCGGGCGCCGATTCGGCCGCGTCGGGCGCGTCAGGGCTCATCCTGACCATCAACGGTGGCACCACGACCCTGAGCTCCGAGGGAGACGGGCTGGACTCCAACGGCGACCTGGCGATGACTGGGGGCACCGTGGTGGTCAGCGGGCCGGCGACCAACGGCAACGGCGCTGCTGACGTCGACGGCAGCTTCCTCGTGTCGGGCGGCACCCTGCTGACCGCCGGGTCGTCCGGCATGGCCGTCGCCCCCGACGCGGAGTCCGAGCAGGGGTGGGTGTCGGCGACGTTCGACTCGGCCTACGCGGCGGGCACCGTCGTCCAGATCGCGTCGGGTGACGAGGTCGTGGCGACGTGGACGGCCGACAAGGAGTTCTCGTCGGTCATCTTCTCGTCGGAGGCGATCACCACTGGTGAGACTTACACGGTGCTGACCGGAGGCACGGCCGGTGGAACCACGGTGGGTGGGCTCGCACTCGGTGGGTCCAGCAGTGCTGCAACCGAACTCGGCACGGTCACCGCTGGCCAGCACAGCGGTGGGCGCGGCGGCGTCCGCCCCTGACCTCCCGGTCAGATGGCGGCGGCGACCTCGGTGCCCTGGCGGATGGCGCGCTTGGCGTCGAGCTCGGAGGCGACGTCCGCCCCACCGATGACGTGGGTGACCAGCCCGCGGGCGTGCAAGTCGTCGGCGATGGTGCGCACCGACTCCTGACCCGCACAGATGACGACGCTGTCGACGGCATACGTGCGACGTTCGGTGGCGCGCTCGGCGCCCTCGGCGCCCTCCGCGCCGGCGGCAACGCTCACGTGCAGCCCGGCATCGTCGATGAGGTCGTAGGACACCACTGCCGTGACGTGCTCGACACCCTTGGCCTTCAGGGCTGCCCGGTGCACCCAGCCCGAGGTCTTCCCCAAGCCCTTGCCGATCGAGCTCGCCTTGCGCTGGAGCAGCACGACGTGACGAGGGCTGGCCTCCGGCTGGGGCTTGGTCAACCCACCGCGGGTCAGCGCCGGGTCACCGACGCCCCACTCGGCCCGCCACGCCTGAAGGTCCAGCGTCGCCGACTCCGAGGTCGTGAGGTACTCGCTGACGTCGACCCCGATGCCACCGGCGCCGATGACCGCCACCCGCTGCCCGGCGACGCGCTCACCGCGCACCAGCTCGGCGTACGTCATGACCATGGGGTGGTCGATGCCGGGGATCGACGGCATCCGCGGCTCGACGCCGGTGGCAACGACCACCTCGTCGAAGCCGGCATCCGCCAGCTCGTCGGCGTCGACCTTGCGGCCGAGGTGCACCTTCACACCGCCGAGGTCGAGCTGGCGGGTGAAGTAGCGGATCGTCTCGGCGAACTCCTCTTTGCCGGGGATGCGCATCGCGATGTCGAACTGCCCGCCGACATGGTCACGGGCCTCGAAGAGCTCGACGGTGTGCCCGCGGTCGGCCAGCGTCGTCGCCGCCGCCAGGCCGGCCGGGCCCGCTCCCACGACGGCGACCTTCTTCACGGTGCGGGTCGGGCCGAGCACCAGCTCGGTCTCGTAACCGGCCCGCGGGTTGACCAGGCAGGTGGCGCGCTTGTTGACGAAGGTGTGGTCCAGGCAGGCCTGGTTGCAGGCGATGCACGTGTTGATCTCGTCGGCCCGCGCCTCGGCCGCCTTGCGCACCCACTGCGGGTCCGCGAGGAAGGGCCGCGCCAGCGACACGAGGTCGGCGCCACCTCCGGCGAGCACCGACTCGGCGACCTCGGGCATGTTGATCCGGTTGGTCGCGACCACCGGCACGGACACGTGCTCCTTGAGACGGCCGGCGTACTCGGCGAACGCAGCCCGCGGCACCGACGTGACGATGGTCGGGACCCGCGCCTCGTGCCACCCGATCCCGAGGTTGAGGATGCTCGCCCCGGCGGCCTCGACCTCGCGGGCCAGAGCCGTCACCTCGTCCCAGGTCTGGCCGTCTTCCACGAGGTCGAGAACGGAGATGCGGTAGATCACGATGAAGTCGGGACCGGCGGCCTCGCGCACGGCGCGCACCGTCTCGACGGCAAACCTGCGACGCTTCTGCGGGGTGCCGCCCCAGGTGTCCGTGCGGTGGTTGGTCCGGGGTGCCAGGAACTGGTTGATGAGGTAGCCCTCGGACCCCATGATCTCGACGCCGTCGTACCCGGCCTCGCGGGCCAGGCGGGCCGCGCGGGCGAATCCGCGGATCTGCCGCCGCACCCCGCGGTCGCTCAGGGCTCGGGGCTTGAACTTGCTGATCGGGCTCTTCACCGCCGACGGCGCGACGCACCACGGGGTGTAGGCGTAGCGGCCGGCGTGCAGGATCTGCAGGGCGATGCGACCCCCCTCCGCGTGCACGGCATCCGTCACCTGACGGTGCTGGCGGGCCTCACGACGGGTGGTCATCTTCGAGGCGAGGGGGTAGAACGTGCCCTCGATGCTCGGGGCGAACCCGCCGGTGACGATGAGCCCGGCTCCCCCGCGGGCGCGCTCGGCGAAGTAGGCGGCGAGCTTGGGGAAGTCGCGGGCGTGGTCCTCCAGACCGGTGTGCATCGAGCCCATGACGACCCGGTTGCGGAGCGTGACGTGCCCGAGGTCGAGAGGCTCAAGGAGGTGCGGGTATTCGCTCATGTCACTGCTCTCGTCTCACTCGGGCCGGGGGCTGCGGCGCCACCACCGGTTCCGGGGTCGAGCCGCTTGCGATGTTACCGGCGGGTCAACCTCTGCGGGTTGTGAGGCTGCTCGCAGCTCGTGCCACTGCCGCACCAGGTCCTCGACGTCCACGGTGGGGGCGAGCAGCTGGGGCATGCCGGGCTCGGGGGGCCGCAGCCGCTCGTGCCGCACCCGCCGGTTGAAGTCCTCGAGCACCTCGCGCACGGACGCCTCGGTGCGCAGCTCGAGCAGCGACTGGGGGAAGGAGGCAGCCTCCTTGCGCAGCTGGAGGGGCGCCGGCAGGGCGAGGGAGAGGTCGAGCCCCTCACGCTGGGCGTACTGCCGTACCCACCACATCGGGTCGTCGCGCTCGCCGAAGTCGGGCAGCGGCTTGCCGGCACCGGGCAGGTTGTCGAACTCGCCGCGCTCCTGGGCCTCGCGGATCGCCTTCTCGACCGGGCTCTCCCACTCAGGGCGACCGGGCTCCATCGACGACCCTCTGCGCGTCAGTCGGACAGGAAGGAGAGCAGGTCGGCGCGGGTGAGAACACCGACGGGCTTGCCGTCCTCGACGACCAGCACGGCATCCGAGTTCTCGAGCTCGTGACGAGCCGTGGCGACGGGCTCACCGGCACCGACCAGCGGCAGACCGGTGCTCATGTGCTTGGCGACCGGATCGGCCAGGTGCGCCTGACCGGTGAACAGTGCCTCGAGCAGGGCCCGCTCAGACACCGACCCGGCGACCTCCCCGGACATCACCGGGGGCTCGGCGTTGACGACCGGCATCTGCGACACGTGGTACTCGCGCAGGATCTCGATCGCGTCGCGCAGGGTCTCTGTGGGGTGCGTGTGCACCAGCGCCGGGATGTCGCCGACCTTGCCGTGCAGCACGTCGCCGACGGTGCGCTCGGCGCCCGTGCGCATGAACCCGTAGGAGGCCATCCAGTCGTCGTTGAAGATCTTGGACAGGTAGCCGCGGCCGGAGTCCGGCAGCAGGACGACGACGACGGCATCCGCCGGCAGGTCCTTGGCGACACGCAGGGCGGCGACGACGGCCATGCCGCAGGAGCCGCCGACGAGCAGGCCCTCCTCACGAGCCAGGCGCCGGGTCATCTCGAAGGACTCGGCGTCGGTGACCGCCACGACCTCGTCGACCTGGTCCGGGTCGTAGGCCGAGGGCCAGAAGTCCTCGCCGACACCCTCGACGAGGTAGGGGCGACCGGTGCCGCCGCTGTAGACCGAGCCCTCCGGGTCCGCGGCCACGACGCGCACGCGCCCGCCGTCACGATCGGCGGAGACCTCGCGCAGGTAGCGACCCGCCCCCGAGATCGTGCCGCCCGTGCCCGCCCCGGTCACGAAGTGGGTGATGCGGCCGTCGGTGTCGGCCCAGACCTCCGGGCCGGTGCTCGCGTAGTGCGACAGCGGGCCGTTGGGGTTGGAGTACTGGTCGGGCTTCCACGCCCCCGGGGTCTCGCGCACGAGCCGGTCGGACGTGGAGTAGTACGAGTCGGGGTGCTCCGGGGGCACCGAGGTGGGGCAGACGACGACCTGCGCGCCGTAGGCCTTGAGCACGTTGCGCTTGTCCTCGGAGACCTTGTCCGGGCACACGAAGATGCACGAGTACCCCTTGCGCTGCGCCACCAGTGCCAGCCCCACGCCGGTGTTGCCGGACGTCGGCTCGACGATGACCCCACCGGGCTTCAGGGCGCCGGAGGCCTCGGCCGCCTCGACCATCGCGAGCGCGATCCGGTCCTTCACGGACCCGCCCGGGTTGAGGTACTCGACCTTGCCCAGCACCGTGGCGGCGATGCCGTCGGTGACCGAGTTCAGCTTGACGAGTGGCGTGTTGCCCACGAGGTCCAGGATGTGCTCCGCATACTTCACCGGCTCATCCTCCCATGCGGCACAGGCGCCCTCGCGCATCACGCCCTCGCCCGAACGTGGGTGATGATCGTCGGCTGGGCGGCGATCTTCACCCACGTTCGCGGATGCCGTGTGGCGGGGTTCGCGGATGCCGTCTCGCACCTCCCGGATGCCGTGAGCGACCATGGGGGGATGGAGGACTACCTCGCCGTCAACCGCGCCAACTGGGACGAACGGGCTGCGGTGCACGCCGCGAGTGCCGACTACGGGTTCGACCGGTTCATCAGCGATCCCACGCACCTCAGCGACGTGGTGCGCTTCGACCAGCCCCTGCTCGGCGACGTGAGCGGGCTGCGCGGCATCCACCTGCAGTGCCACATCGGCACCGACACGCTGTCGCTGGCCCGCCTCGGTGCAGACATGACCGGGCTCGACCTCTCCCCCGCCTCGCTGGACCAGGCCCGCCGGCTCGCGACAGCGTGCGGGGCCGAGATCGACTACGTCGAGGCCGACACCTACTCCGCACCGGCGGCGATCGCCAGACGGCGCTTCGACCTGGTCTACACGGGGATCGGGGCGCTGTGCTGGCTGCCGGACATCGACCGCTGGGCCGGGGTCGTCGACGACCTGCTGGAGCCGGGCGGGCAGCTCTTCGTGCGCGAAGGCCACCCGATGCTCTGGGCGTTCGACGACATGAACCCCGACGTCCTCACCCTCGGGTACGCGTACTTCGAGACGCCCGAGCCCTTCGACATCGAGGAGGAGGGAACCTATGTCGAGAGCGACCACCGGTTCGTCAACACCAAGCAGCTGTCCTGGAACCACGGCATCGGCGAGACCATGACCGCCCTGCTGCGACGAGGATTCGAGGTCACCGGCTTCGTCGAGCACCGCAGCGTGCCGTGGGAAGCCCTGCCCGGGCGGATGGTGCGCGATGCCCCCCACGACGAGTGGCGTCTCACGAACCACCCCGAGCGGATGCCGCTCACCTATACGCTGCAGGCCCGCAAACACTGACGTCGGGTCGGTCACGTTCGCGCCGAACGGGATTTCCCCACACGGTTGCGGGGTTACCGTGAGTGCCCGCACCAGCCGCACGCAGAAGGACCGGACCCGATGGGACGAGCACGCCGAGCCCGCAAGATCGCCGCCACCGCGGCCTACGGCGGCGGTGGGATCGCCGCGGCAGGTGCCGCCCTCGGTGCTGCCGGCTGGGGCCTGATCAAGGCCGAGGCCGCGCTGGCACGGCGCGTCATCGGCAGCCCCTTCGACTCCTCCCCCGATGACAACGGCGTCTACGGCTCCGGCGCGGGCCGCCCCTTCGACATCGTCGTGCTCGGAGACAGCTCGGCAGCAGGCCTGGGCGCAGACGCCCCGCACGAGACCGTCGGTGCGATCATCGCCAACGGCGTCGCCGCCCTCACCGGGCGCCGGGTGCAGCTGACCAACCGCTCCGTCGTCGGAGCCGAGTCCAGCGACCTCGAGCGGCAGCTGGCCAACGCCCTCGAGGAGGTGCTGCGCCCGGACGTCGTCGTCATCATGATCGGCGCCAACGACGTGACCCATCGCATCGAGCGCTCGGCCTCGGTGCGGGCGCTGGAGCAGACCGTTCGGCGCATCCGCGCCCTGGGGAGCGAGGTCGTCGTGGGCACCTGCCCCGACCTCGGCACCGTCCAACCGATCGCCCAGCCACTGCGGGCCCTGATGAAGCACTGGTCGCGAGACCTCGCCGCCGCGCAGACCGTCGCGGTCGTCGAGGCCGGCGGTCGCACGGTGTCCCTCGCCGACCTGCTCGGCCCGGAGTTCGAGGGCTCCCCCCACGAGATGTTCAGCAAGGACCGCTTCCATCCGTCGGCCGCGGGCTACGCCCGGGTCGCCTCGGCGATGCTGCCGACGGTGTGCGCTGCTCTGGGCGTGTGGGGCGTCGACACCGTGGACCGGGCACCCGAAAGGCGGCGCGGGGAGGGTGTCGGGCCCGTCGCCGTGGCCGCCGGCCAGGCCGTCAAGGAGCCGGGCACCGAAGTCGCCCCCACCGAGATCGCCGGGCAGTCGCGCGGACCCCGAGGCCGCTGGGCCGTGCTGCTGCGCCGACGCCACGACGCCGTCCCACCACCGCAGGACCCGGTCGAGGCGGACCAGATCCAGGCGAACCAGATCGAGTCGAACCTGGCCATCGACCACGGTGACCCGGCGACCGAGGGCGAGCCGACGGCATCCGACCTCGGCGCGCCGGCGTCGCAGTCACCAACGGGTGCTGGGAACGCCTGACGCCGGGACGCCGATTCGATGACGCTCAGCGAGCTGAGGGCGCTCAGTCGGTGACGATGGCGTCGAGTTCGATCTCGACCTTCCAGCGCGGGTCGAGCAGCCCGGCGACGACGACCACCGTGCTGGCCGGGCGGATGTCGCCGAAGATCTCACCGTGGGCGGAGGAGATCGCCGCGACGACGTCGGCATCCGCATCGGTGATGTAGTGGCGGGTGCGCACGACGTGCTCCGGGCGCCCACCGAGCTCTGCGAGAGCCCCGAGGGCGATCTCCCAGCAGCGTCGGGCCTGCGAGCCGGCGTCGATGCTGACGTGCCCGTCCGCGTTGATCGGTGCGGTGCCCGATACCGCGATGTGCTGACCGACGCGGACGGCGCGGGAGAACCCGACGCTGCCCTCGTACGGCGACCCTGATGATGCTCGGCTACGCGTGGTGTCCATACCTGCATCATGGCCCTGCCGGCAGCCGTTCGCCGCGTGATGGTGACCACGGGGACACCTCGGGCGGGAACCTCCCGGCTACCCTTGCGGCATCCACTGAGCAAGCGCTTAGTGGATGCCGTTCGCCGGACGCCCCCGCGCGTCTCCCGTCCCGACGCCTGCGCGTCCCACCCCCAAGGAGCCCTCGTGACCGAGGCCGTCATCGTCGCCACCGCCCGCACCCCCATCGGCCGGGCGTTCAAGGGTTCGCTGAAGGACATCCGCCCCGACGACCTGTCGGCACAGGTGGTGCACGGTGTGCTGGCGAAGCTTCCGGGTCTCGACCCGAGCACCATCGACGACCTCTACTGGGGCTGCGCAGACCCGAGTGGACGGCACGGGTCGAACATGGCGCGGGTCATCGCGGTGCTCGCGGGCATGGACCACCTGCCTGCCGCGACGATCAACCGCTTCTGCGCGAGCTCGACCCAGACGATGCGGATGGCCTTCCACGCGATCAAGGCCGGCGAGGGCGACACGTTCTTGGTCGGCGGGGTCGAGTGCGTCTCGCAGTACACCTCGTTCGCGGGTGCGGGTGGCAGCGACGCCGACACCCAGAACCCCCTGTTCGCCGATTCTGCTGCGCGCTCGGCCGAGATGGCGGCGTCCAACGCGACCTGGACCGACCCGCGTGAGGCCGGGATGCTGCCCGACATCTACCTCTCGATGGGGCAGACGGCGGAGAACGTCGCGACCGCGCGCGGGGTGTCGCGGGCACGCCAGGACGAGTGGGGCGTGCTGAGCCAGAACCGGGCCGAGCAGGCGATCGCCGACGGGTTCTTCGCCCGCGAGATCCTGCCGGTGACGATGCCCGACGGCACGGTGGTCTCGACCGACGACGGGCCGCGGGCCGGGGTGACGCTGGAGGCAGTGTCGGGGCTGAAGCCGGTGTTCCGCGAGGAGGGCACCGTCACGGCGGGCAACTGCTGCCCGCTGAACGACGGGGCCTCCGGGGTGGTCGTGATGAGCGATGTCCGGGCGCGTGAGCTGGGGCTGACGCCGCTCGCGCGGATCGTGTCGACCGGGGTGTCGGGGCTCTCGCCGGAGATCATGGGCCTCGGACCGGTCGAGGCGTCGCGTCAGGCGCTGGCCCGGGCGGGCATGAGCATCGGTGACATGGACCTCTACGAGATCAACGAGGCGTTCGCGGCGCAGGTGCTGCCCAGCGCCGACGACCTGGGCATGGACCCCGAGCGGCTCAACGTGCACGGCGGCGCGATCGCACTGGGTCACCCGTTCGGGTCGACCGGCACGCGCATCATGACCACGCTCATCAACGGGTTGCAGGCACGCGACGGCCAGTTCGGCCTGGAGACGATGTGCGTCGGCGGCGGCCAGGGCATGGCGATCATCGTCGAGCGCCTCAGCTGACCGGCTGTTTCAGCTCAGGGCTCGGCGGGCTGCGGTGAGCAGTTCGGGGATGCCGTCGCCGTTGCCCTGCGCGTAGGCGTCCCAGACGAGCACGCTGAGCTGGTCGACCACGACGGCGGGCCCCAGGTCCGGCACCTCCGCGACTTCTTGCGCGCCAGCCACCTCCGCCTGTGGGCGCTCAGGTGGCTGGAGTGCAAGAAGTCGCGGGACGGTGCGGGGGGCGAGGTCGGCGAGAAGGTGGCGGAGCACCGGCATCCGCTGCTCTGCTGCCGCGATCGGAAGTTCGGCCCACCGTCGACGGATGCGGTCGAGCTCGGTGCGGGCCGGGGGCGCGACGAGGTCGCCGGATGCCGCGCGCCCGGCATCCGCTCCCGGGTCGCCGAAGGTGCCGCCCGGGTGCACAGACGGCACCGCCGGGGCAGGTGAACCTGCCCCGGCGGGTGCGTGTGAGTCGTGCTCAGTCACTCGCGCAGGCGAGCGAACAGGCGCAGGAACTCGATGTAGAGCCACACGAGGGTGACGATCAGGCCGTGGGCCAGGAGCCACGAGTACTTCGCCGGGGCGCCGGTGCGGATGGCCTGCTCGATGGAGTCGAAGTCGAGCGCCAGGCTGAACGAGGCCAGGCCCACCGCGAACACCGAGATGCCGATGCCGAGCATGCCGGTGCCGCCGATGCCGAAGGGGGTGTTCGTCACCATGGCATAGATGAAGTTGACGACCGCGAAGATCGCGTAGCCGATGATGGCCATCGTCATCATGCGGCGGAACTTGGCCGTGACCTTGATGAGGCCGAACTTGTATGCCAGGAACATACCGACGAAGACCGACAGGGTTGCGAGCACGGCCTGCCCGACAATGCCCTCCCACCCCGGCTGGCTGTTGAAGAACTGGCTGACAGCACCGACGAACAAGCCCTCGACCGCGGCATAGGCGATGATCAGCGGAACGCTGAGGGTCTTCTTGAAGGCGATGACAAGACCCAGGACGAGGGTGCCGATCATCCCACCCATCCAGAGCGCGAAACCGAGCCCGGGGTTGGCCGACGCGACCGTCCATCCGACAGCGCCCGTGACCAGGACGATGGCGAACAGGCCGAGCGTCTTCATGATGACGTCGTCCATGGTGACGCGGCGGGTGTCGACCGGGCCCGCGGACGGGCCGTTGTACAGGTCCTGGAGTTGCTGGGGAGTCATCTCCGCCATGTTCGGCTGGGCCGACATCGGTGACGGGGATGAGTAACCCTGGCCCCCGAAGCCGGCGTAGCCGCTCTGGGCATCCTTTTCGATGCGATTGAAGGCCGGATTGCTGGCCATCGTTCCTCCGTGATGGTCATGGCGGTGGTAGTCACCGCACGTGTCATCAGGATAAGCGAGCGGGGGTGGCCCCGTGTTCCCCCGCCACGCACATGTGGACAGCCGGGATGCCGCCGGGCAGTGGGTCCGCTCAACGCCGGCTCATGGCTGGGCGGTGGCCCCGCTGGTGGCAGAGCGCTTGCCGCCGCAGTCACCGAGCACACCTGGTGCCCCCGACGGGAGTCGAACCCGCACCTGTGGCGATTTTAAGTCGCCTGCCTCTGCCAGTTGGGCCACGGGGGCGACGCAACTGTAGTCGCCACCCCACCCCCACCTCCCCGTCCCCGCGCGGCTCCCCCCTGCGACTTCGTGCGACGTCAGGGAGAAGGTGTTGCGCTCGGGCTGGGGCTCGGGCTCGCACTGGGGAGCCTCCATCCCGGCAGTGAGGGTCCTCGACCTCATCCCCGGGGCTTCCTCGTCGTTCATGACCGCACTCCTGCCTGCTCGAGCAACCGTCCATCGTTGCGGCGAAGGCCACCCAGGTCTTGGCCGCCTCGGTCTCCAGCAGGTGCCGGCCCTGCGGGTTGATGCCGCAGTACTTGCGGTGCGGGCCCTCGTCGGACGGCACCACGCACGAGGTAAGCGCGCCTGCCGAGTACAGCCGCCGTAGCGTGCCGTAGTCGATCTGGGTACAGCCCCCGCGCACTTGGGCGTACCTGCACTGACCAATAGGTCGATCTGGGTACAGCCCCTCGCAGGCCGGCGTACCTGCAGTGACCTATTGGTCGATCTGGGTACAGCCCCTCGCAGGCCGGCGTACCTGCAGTGACCTATTGGTCGATTCGGGGACAGCAGTCCGTGACGGCGACGGGGTGGACGTCAGGGAGTTGGCGTCAGGTGGAGGCCAGCGACAGGGTGACCCCGTCGAGGATGTCGTGCTCCGAGGTCACGACGGCCGACTCGGGCGAGCGGGCCAGCACCCGGTCGAGCACCTCGAGCCACACCAGGGCCCCTCCCCCGATGACGTCGACCCGCCCCGGGTGCATGAACCCCAGCCCCGCCCGCTGCTCCCTGCTCATCGCGAGCAACGAGCGGCATGCCTCCCGGTGCACGTCCGCCGGGATCCGAGCCAGATGAGAAGCCTCCGGGTCATACCCGGTCAGGCCGAGCGCGTGCGCGGTGATCGTCGTGATGCTCCCGGCCAACCCCACGACCGCCCCCACCCCGTCGAGGGGCACCTCGCGTTCGGCCACGTCGAGCGCAGCCCGCACATCGGCCCGGGCGGCCTCCACCTGCTCGGCCGTCGGGGGGTCGTCCGGCAGGTGTCGCTCGGTCATCCGCACGCTGCCGATGTCCATCGAGTACGCAGCCTCGACGTGGGCCGTCCCTCGCACGAGTTCGGTCGATCCGCCCCCGAGGTCGACGACCACGTAGGGCCCCGGCACCGCAGCGGCCCGAAGGTCGCCGGTGGCACCGGTGAACGACAGCTCGGCCTCGACGATGCCCTCCACCACCTCCGGCACGACGTCGAGGTCCCCGAACGCGGCCCGCACCCCCGCGACGAACTCCCCTGCGTTGCGCGCGTCCCGCGAGGCGGACGTCGCGACGAAGCGCACCGCCGTGACCCCGTGCTCCCGGCACAACGCTGCGTACTCGCGGGTCATCGCCAGGGTCCGCTCCATCGCGTCGGGCGCGATCACCCCGGTGCGGTCGATGCCCTGCCCCAGCCGCACGACCTCCATCCGGCGCACCCGATCGACGAGCGCCCCACCGGCATCCACGTCGGCGATGAGCAACCTGATCGAGTTCGTCCCGCAGTCGATCCCGGCGACCCGAGATGGGGCCCCGCTCACGCCGAGGCCTCCCCCTGCGCCGCAGCAGCCCCGGGCGCGTCGGCCGAACACGGATGCCGTTGCCACCACTGCGGGAGCATCGCCAACGCTTCGTCCCCCAGCGGATTGACGCCCGGCCCCGCCCCGAGCGAGTGGGCGACCAGGACGTGCAGGCACTTGACCCGCGTCGGCATCCCCCCGGCGGAGATGCCGGCGACCTCGGGAACGTCGCCGAGCTCGGCGCGGCGCCGCAGGTAGTCGACGTGCGCCGCGACATACGCCTCGCGCAGGGCCTCGTCCTGCTCGAGCCGCTCCGACATCTCGCGCATGACCCCCTGGCTCTCCAGGGTCGACAGGGCACCGGTCAGCTTCGGGCAGGTGGCGTAGAAGGACGTGGGGAACGGCGTGCCGTCGGGCAGGCGCGGCTCGGTGCGCACGACATCCGGCTCTCCACACGGGCACCGGTGGGCGACCTCGGCGACGCCGCGGACCTCGCGCCCGAGCTGCCGGGTGACGGCGTCCAGGTCGGCAGGATCGACGGGTGGCAGGTCGTGGCCTGCGCTCATCGGCGGGCTCCCGGCGCGTCCGCGGTGCGCGCGGACTCCCAGACACCCTGGTACCAGGGCAATTCCTCGTCCGACGAGGCGATGGTGGCCAGCGGGTCACGGTTGCCGGCGTCCGGTTCCGGGTCGAGCACGGTGTACGACTTCTCGCCGGGTTTGACGAACTTCAGTCGTTGCCGGGCCTGCTGCTCGACGTAGACGGGGTCGCGCCAGCGCTCGCGCTCGGCCTGGAGCGCCGCGACGTCCTGCTCCTGGGCGGCCACCTTGTCGCGCAGTGCCGCGATGTCGCCGCGCTGGCCGATGTAGGCGGTGACCGTCGACCCGAGCAGGATCACGAGCAGCACCAGCACACCGGTCAGTGCCAGCGCCCGGCGGGCGCGCCGGTCACCCGTGACCCCACCGAGCAGCCGGCGCCACCCCGTGGCGGGCGCGGCCGCGGGAGGTGCCGAGGAGCCCGCTGGACGGGTGGATGCCGACGGGCGCCCCCCGGCCGGACGTCGCGGGGGTCGCGACGCCGGACCGCGGGAGCGCCCGGTGGCCATACGAGTGATCAGCCCTGCTGGCGGCGGGCAAAGCGCGGGAACGCCTCGGCGCCGGCGTAGACCGCGGCATCGTCAAGCTCTTCCTCGATGCGCAGGAGCTGGTTGTACTTGGCGACGCGCTCGGAGCGGGCCGGTGCGCCGGTCTTGATCTGGCCGCAGTTGGTGGCGACGGCGAGGTCGGCGATCGTCGTGTCCTCGGTCTCGCCCGAGCGGTGGCTCATCATGCAGCGGTACCCGTTGCGCTGAGCCAGCGACACGGCATCCAAGGTCTCCGTGAGCGAGCCGATCTGGTTGACCTTGACGAGCAGCGCGTTGGCGGTGCCGGTCTCGATGCCGCGGGCGAGGCGCTCGGGGTTGGTGACGAACAGGTCGTCGCCGACGAGCTGGACCTCGTTGCCCATGCGGTCGGTCATGGCCTTCCAGCCGTCCCAGTCGGACTCGTCCAGCGGGTCCTCGATGGACACCAGCGGGTAGTCGCGCACGAGCTCGGCGTAGTAGTCGATCATCTCGGCCGACGTCTTGGAGCCGCCCTCGAAGGAGTAGACACCACCGTCGTGGAACTCCGAGGCGGCGACGTCGAGCGCCAGGGCGATCTGCTCGCCCGGGGTGTAGCCGGCCTTCTCGATGGCGACGAGGATGAGGTCGAGCGCGGCCCGGTTGGACGGCAGGTTGGGCGCGAAGCCACCCTCGTCGCCGAGGCCGGTGGCCAGGCCCTGCTCCTTGAGCACGCCCTTGAGCGCGTGGTAGACCTCGGCGCCCCAGCGCAGCGCCTCACGGAAGCTGTCGGCGCCGATGGGCGCGATCATGAACTCCTGGATGTCGACGTTGGAGTCGGCGTGGCTGCCACCGTTGAGGATGTTCATCATCGGCACGGGCAGGACGTGGGCGTTGGGGCCACCGACGTACCGGAACAGCGGCAGGTCGGCGGAGTCGGCGGCCGCGCGGGCGACGGCCAGCGAGACGCCGAGGATGGCGTTGGCGCCGAGCTTCTCCTTGTTGGAGGTGCCGTCGGCGGCGAGCATCTCGGCGTCGATGAGGCGCTGCTCGCTGGCCTCGAAGCCGAGCAGCTTCGGGCCGAGGTCGTCGATGACGGCGTCGACGGCCTTCTGCACACCCTTGCCGAGGTAGCGGTCCTTGTCCCCGTCACGACGCTCGGAGGCCTCGAAGGCCCCCGTCGATGCGCCGCTGGGAACAGCCGCCCTCGCGAGGGTGCCGTCGTCGAGGGCAACCTCGACCTCAACCGTGGGGTTGCCGCGCGAGTCGAGGATCTCGCGGGCGCCTACTGCCTCGATGCTGGCCACGCCGGACTCCTGAAAGTTGTTCTGGATGGGATCGGGTCCGAGCCTAGTCCTCGTCACCGACCTGCGCTGGGCGCGACCCGCTTCGTGGGCAGACCGGTCCCGGAACCCGGGCCGAACCCGCCCCGGAACCCGCCCCGAACCCGCCCCGGAACCCGGGCCGTCAGCGCGCCGCGTAGGCGACCGCGATGGCGGTGCCGACCACGGCGTTGTTGCGCACCAGGGCGAGGTTTGTCTCGAGCGAGCGCCCGTCGGACAGCTCGACGAGCCGGCCCAGCAGGTAGGGCGTGATGTCCTTGCCCGTCACGCCCAGCGCATCGGCGTCGGCCAGGGCCCGGGCGATGACGGAGTCGATGTCCTCGTGCGCCATCTCGCTCTCGGCGGGCACCGGGTTGGCGATCGAGATGCCGCTGCCGAGGCCGAGGTCCCAGGTGGCCTCCATGAGGGCGGCGACCTCCTGCGGGGTGTCCAGCCGCATGGGCGTGCGCAGGCCGCTCGTGCGGGAGAAGAACGAGGGGAAGTCGTCGGTGCCGTAGCCGACGACGGGCACGCCGAGGGTCTCGAGCACCTCGAGGGTGCGGCCGATGTCGAGGATCGACTTGACCCCCGCCGAGATCACCGCGACCTCGGTGCGGGAGAGCTCGGTGAGGTCCGCGGAGATGTCCATCGAGGTCTCGGCCCCCTGGTGCACGCCTCCGAGCCCACCGGTGACGAAGACCCGGATGCCGGCCAGGGCGGCGATGCGCATCGTGCTCGCCACCGTGGTCGCGCCATGGGTTCCGGTGGCGACGACGTGGGGCAGGTCGCGCACGCTGACCTTGCGGATGTCGTCGCGCGAGCCCAGCATCTCGAGCTCGTCGGCGGACAGGCCCACCGTGGGGACGCCGTTCAGGACGGCGATCGTCGCCGGTACCGCTCCACCGTCACGCACGATCTGCTCGACCTCGCGCGCCATTGCCACGTTGGCCGGGTACGGCATCCCGTGGCTGATGATCGTCGACTCCAGCGCGACGACCGGGGTGCCGTCGGCGAGCGCCTGCGCGACCTCCGGGTCGAGCTTGAGCAGGGGGTGCGGGCGGGTCGACGTGCTGGTGGTCATCGGTGGAGCTCCTTGGTGGACGGCTGGGTCGGGGTCAGGTGGGCCGCGACGAGCGCGGGAGTGAGGTCGTCGCGCACGGTGTCGGGTGAGGCGCAGGTGAGCGCGGCAAGCACCTGCCCGTGCCGGGCTGCCTCGACGACGTCGGCGCCGTCGAGCAGGGCGTTGACGAAGCCTGCGGTCATCGAGTCGCCCGCCCCGGTGACGTCGGCGACGTCGGTGGGCGGCGCGTCGACGATCACGACACGCGGGCCGGATGCCGTGGCGATCGAGAGCAGGCTGCCGGCGGTTCCGCGGCGCACCCACACGTGGCTCACCCCACGCTCGTGGAGCAGGGCGGCCGCGGCGCGTACGGCATCCACGTCGGGGGCGACGGGGGCACCCACGAGGGCGGCGAGCTCGTCGACGTTGGGGGTGATGGTGTGCAGGGGGATCGTGCCGTCGAGCACGGGGGCGGCGGCGGTGGCCTTGGCGACGCTCACCGGGTCGAGGATGCTGAGCACCCCGGCCTCGGCGGCGGCGTTGAGCAGCCACCGCACGACGGACTCGGAGAGGTTGGCGTCGACGACGAGCGCGTCGGCCCCGGTGAGCAGGCCGGGAACGGCGGCCAGGTCGGCCACGGCGAGCTCGTCGGTGGCGCGCATGTCGGCCACCGCGATGTGCAGGTCCCCGCTGTCGGCGAGCACCGCGACGTACGTGCCGGTGGGGTGGGGGGAACGCACGAAGTGGCCGCAGTCGACACCGGCGGCGGTCGTGCGGTCGGCGATGGCCTCACCGGCCGGGTCGTCACCGACCGGGGCGACGAGCACCGTGGGCCGGCCGAGGCGGGCGAGGTTCTCGGCGATGTTGCGCCCGACCCCGCCGACGGTCGACGACGACGCGCCGGGGTTGCTCGTGCCGAGGACCGGAGCGCCCGCGGTGCGCACCTTGGTGTCCATGACCGCGCCGCCGACGACGAGCACCGTGTCGGCCTCGGGGCGCAGCAGGTAGCCGCGGCCGCGGACGACCCCCTTCTTCATGAGGTTCGACAGGTGCACCGAGACCGCGGCCCGGGTGGAGCCGATGCGCTCGGCCAGGGCTGCGGCATCGAGCATCGGGTCGGCACGCAGCAGGGTGACGATCTCGTGTTCGCGTGCCGTCAATTTCACGTTGGAACTCTAAAGGAGCCTTGCTGAATCAAGCAAGCCGCCACTCGAAACAACTCCGCCATGGCTGTGACCCGAACGGCCGGGGCTGCGAGGTGCGGGCTCCGCTCAAGGCTGGAGCGCGCCCAGGGCAGCGCTCAGGGCTGGAGCGCGCCCAAGGCAGCCCGCACCTCGGACTCAGCCGCGGCGAGAGCCGCGCGAGCACGCTCGACGCGCGCCACGGCATCCGGGTCGGGCGTCAACCCGCGGCGGCGGACCCTGGAGAGCACCTTGTCCGCCGCGAGCCCCCCGGGCAACGACGTCGGGATGCCGTGCAGCAGGTCGTCGCGGTACTCACCCCCCGCGACACCACCCTTCTCGACGGCCTTGATGCTCTCCCAGGCGGCCTCGACCTCGGCCGGGGTGGATGCATCCCCGTCGGCGAAGACGTGGGGATGCCGGCGGACGAGCTTGTCGACGAGCAGCCCGGCCACGGTGTCGATGTCGAACGCGCTCTCCCCCGCCTCCTCGGCGACCCGAGCATGGAAGACCACCTGGAGCAGGATGTCACCGAGTTCCTCCGCGAGGTGACCGCGCTCGCCGCCAGCGATGGCGTCGAGCACCTCGTGGGCCTCCTCCACGAGGTAGGGCGCCAGGCTCTCGTGGGTCTGCTCGGCGTCCCAGGGGCAGCCGCCGGGTGAGCGCAACCGGTCCATGGTGGCGACGACGTCGAGCAGGCGCCCGCCCTGGACGTCCCACGACCCGACGACGAGTTCGACCTCGGGCGGGGTCGCGAGCCGTGAGACCTCGGCCGCCACGGCATCCGCCAGACCCGGGTCACCGTCAGCACTCCCGAGCCACACGACCGACACGGCACCGGCGAGGTCCACCAGACGCCGCGCCAGCTCGGGCGGCGACGCGTCACCGACCTCCTCGACGGTGAACCCGGCCTCCTCGACGGCCTGGGCCACCGGCTCGTCGAATGAGCGGGCCAGCCGAACCGCGCAGCCCTGGACGACCTGCCAGGCACCGTGCGAGAGCAGACCCGGAGCCACCCGGGGAGAGGTGACGAGCATCCCGAGGCGCCCGCTGGGCGCGCCGGGCACGGCGCTCACGGCGCGGGGATTTCCTCGGCCTTGATCCATTCCGGGGCCGTCAGCTGGATGGACGCGGTCTCCGGCGCGAAGGTGCCGTACCGCGGGTTGACCTCGACGTCGAGGGCCCCCATCGCCTCGGTGATCGCCGCGCCGTCGGCCTCGGTGATCTGACCGGACTGCTGGGCGGCGGTGATGGCGGAGGCCAACCGGATGACTTGGAGCGTCTCACCACTCGGGTTGGCCACCCCACGGCCCTGCGCCTCACGGGTCGCGAGGGTGTCGGAGACGACGATGCCCTTGTCCGCGAGGACGTCGAGAACCACCGGTGCCTGCACGAGCGCGGTCAGCGCGCCGCTCGGCGTGAGGGGCTCCTGGAGCAGCGCCGGCTCCATGGAGTTGACCTGGGCCATGGCCACCTGGAGCTGGCCCTCGGTGATGACGTTCCCGTCGACGACGGCCGCGGTCTCGGCCCGGTTGACCGAGCAGCCGGCGCTCACGAGCGCGGCGCCGAGCGCGAGCACCGCGAGGGAGCGGCGAACGGAGAGAGTCACGAGCTGTCCTTTCGAGAGCGGGCCCCGCTACGCACGGGAGGCGGCCACCGCGGCGGCCTGAGCCACATTGTCCATGACGACCGACGAGATGACCTCACCAGCCCACGACACCACCTCGCGATCACGCACCGGACGCCCGCCGACGCGGGCCGTCATCGGCTTCGGGACGAGGATGGTGCCGAGCGCGGGCTTGATGATCGACCCGGGGTGCAGGCGCATGAGCCGCAGCTCCTGGCTCTCGCGGAGCTCGACCGGGCCGAAGCGCACGTGGTTGCCCTGCACGCTGATGTCGGCGATGCCCGCGGCCCGGGCCACGGTGCGCAGCCGGGCCACCTCGAGCAGGTTGACCACGGCCTGGGGCGGTGTGCCGTAGCGGTCGACGAGCTCGGCCTCGATCTCGGCGAGCTCGGCCGCATCGACGACGGCGGCGAGCTTCTTGTACATCTCCAGGCGCAACCGCTCGTGCGGCACGTAGTCGTGCGGCAGGTGCGCGTCGACGGGCAGCTCGATCTTGATCTCGGTCGGGGTCTCGTCGCTCTCACCGCGGAAGCTGGCGACGGCCTCACCGACGAGCCGGACGTACAGGTCGAAACCCACTCCGGCGATGTGCCCCGACTGCTCGCCGCCGAGCAGGTTGCCGGCGCCGCGGATCTCGAGGTCCTTCATCGCCACCCGCATGCCCGAGCCGAGGTCGGTGTTGCTCGCGATCGTCTGGAGCCGGTCGAGCGCGGTCTCGCTGAGCGGCACCTCCGGCGGGTAGAGGAAGTACGAGTAGGCGCGCTCGCGCCCACGCCCGACGCGGCCGCGCAGCTGGTGCAGCTGCGAGAGGCCGAGGCGGTCGGCGCGCTCGACGATGAGGGTGTTCGCGTTGGAGATGTCCAGCCCGGTCTCGACGATCGTCGTGCAGACGAGGACGTCGAAGCGCTTCTCCCAAAAGTCGACGACGACCTGCTCGAGCTGGTGCTCGCCCATCTTCCCGTGGGCGACGGCGACCCGAGCCTCGGGCACCAGCTCGCGCAGCCGTGCGGCGGCCTTGTCGATCGTCGACACCTTGTTGTGCACGAGGAAGACCTGCCCTTCGCGCATCAGCTCACGGCGGATCGCGGCGGTCACGGTCTTCTCGTCGTACGCCCCGACGTAGGTGAGGACGGGGTGGCGTTCCTCGGGCGGCGTCGCGAGCGTCGACATCTCCCGGATGCCGGTCACGGCCATCTCCAGCGTGCGCGGGATCGGTGTCGCGGACATCGCAAGCACGTCGACCGAGGTGCGCAGCGCCTTGAGCTGTTCCTTGTGCTCGACACCGAAGCGCTGTTCCTCGTCGATGACGACGAGGCCGAGGTCCTTGAACTGCACCTCCTTCGACAGCAGACGGTGGGTGCCGATCACGAGGTCGACCGAGCCGTCGGCCAGCCCGGCGAGCACCGCCTTGGCCTCCTTGTCGCTCTGGAAGCGCGACAGCGCCTTCACGACGACCGGGAACCCGGCATACCGCTCGGCGAAGGTGTTGGCGTGCTGCTGCACGAGCAGGGTCGTCGGGCACAGGATGGCGACCTGCTTGCCGTCCTGCACGGCCTTGAACGCGGCCCGCACGGCGATCTCGGTCTTGCCGTAGCCGACGTCGCCGCACACGAGCCGGTCCATCGGCACCGAGCGCTCCATGTCGGCCTTGACCTCGTCGATGGTGCTCAGCTGGTCGGGCGTCTCGATGTGGGCGAAGGCGTCCTCGAGCTCGCGCTGCCACGGGGTGTCGGGCGAGAACGCGTGCCCGGTCGTCGCCATCCGCGCGGAGTACAGCCGGATGAGCTCGGCCGCGATCTGCTTGACGTAGCGCTTGGCGCGGCTCTTGGTCTGCTGCCAGTCCGAGCCACCCATCTTGCTCAGGGTCGGTTGCTCACCGCCGACGTACCGGGTGACCTGGTCGAGCTGGTCGGTCGGCACGTAGAGCCGATCCCCGGGCTGCCCCCGCTTCGAGGGTGCGTACTCGAGGACGAGGTACTCGCGGGTCGCGGCCGCCACGGTGCGTTGGACCATCTCGACGAACTTGCCGACACCGTGCTGCTCGTGGACGACGAAGTCGCCCGGCTGCAGCGCGAGGGGGTCGACCTGGTTGCGGCGACGCGACGGCATCCGCCGCATGTCCTTGGTCGAGGTTCCCGCGCCACCCGCCGACCCGGTGAGGTCGGATTCGGTGATGACGGCGAGGCGCTGCGCCGGCACGAGGAACCCCGGGCCGGCGGCCCCCGTGGTCACCGTCACGACGCCGGATGCCGGCTGGGCGCCACCGCTGCCGGCGTCACCGCCCGCGCTGACCAGGCGGCTGGGCACGTCGTGCTCGGCGAACACCTCGGCGACCCGCTTGGCCAGGCCAGGCCCCTCGGTGGAGACCAGGACCGACCAGTTGTCGGCCACCAGGTCGCGCAGGTGGGTCACGGCGGCGTCGGTGTCACCGCGGAAGGTGGGCGAGACCTCGAGGCCGAGGTCGAGCACGTCGCCGTCCTCGTCGCCGACGAACGGGGTGAGGTCGAGCCAGCGCACGCCGAGGTCGCGGGCCTGGGCTCGCAGTTCGGCCAGGGTCCGGAACGACGCCGTGCCGAGCACGGACTGCAGGTCGATCGGCACGACGTTGCCGCTCGCGGCGTTGGCCCAGCCGGCCTCGAGGAACTCCTGGCTGGTCGAGGTGAGGTCGTGGGCGCGGGTGCGGACCCGCTCGGGGTCACAGGTGACGAGCAGCGACCCCTGGGGCAGCACGTCGAGCAGCGTCTCCATGCCGTCGACGAGGGCCGGGGACAGCGACTCCATGCCCTCGACCGCGATGCCGTGGGCGAGCTTCTCGAGCAGGTCGACGGCGCCGGGCAGCCGGTCTGCCAGCGCGGCCGCCCGCTCGCGCACGGTGTCGGTGAGCAGCAGCTCGCGGCACGGCGGTGCCCACAACCCATGCTCGGCCACCTCGAGCGAGCGCTGGTCGGCGACCTTGAACCAGCGGATCTCCTCGACCGTGTCGCCCCAGAACTCCAGGCGCAGCGGGTGCTCCTCGGTCGGCGGGAAGACGTCGAGGATGCCACCGCGCACCGCGAACTCACCGCGCCGCTCCACGAGGTCGGTGCGGGCGTAGGCGGCTGCGGCGAGGTCCTCGACGACCTGCTCGAGGGGGCGCTCGTCGCCGGCCCGGAGCGCGACGGGGCGTAGGTCACCCAGACCCTTGGCGATCGGCTGCAGGACCGCCCGGACGGGGGCGACGACGACGGCGAGGTGGCCGTGGGAGGCGTCCCCGGCATCCGGGTGGGCCAGGCGACGCAGCACGGACAGGCGCTGGCCGACGGTGTCACTGCGCGGGCTGAGCCGCTCGTGCGGCAGGGTCTCCCAGCTGGGGAAGAGGCCGACACGGCCCGAGCCCAGGCTGGCCTCGAGCGCGGCCTGGAGGTCTTCGGCCTCGCGCCCGGTCGCGGTGACCGCGAGCACCGGGGCGGTGGCGGCTCGGTCTGACGCGGCGGCCGCGAGCGCGGCGATGAGCGCCGATCGGGCGCCGGGCGGAGCGGTGGCGGTGACCTCGGCGCCGGGGACGCTCAGGGCCTCCTGCAGCCGTTGGGTACCGGGCAGTGCAGCGACGTGGGAGCGCAGGGCGGACAGCGAGGACATCGCCGCACACTGTAGTCGCGCCTACCGACAGCCTCAGTCCAGCGAGTCGGGAAGGCAGACGTTGAAGGCGACCACACCGACCGCGTCGGTGTCCCACGTGCGCGCGACGGACCCCCACGGACGCTGGGTGCGGACCGTGAGGCGTGGTTGCTGACCATCGCCGGCGACCGACCCGGTGTCGAACACCTCCTGCCACTCCTGGCCGGTCCGGACAGAGCAGTCGACGGTGAGCGACACGTTCAGGGTGCTGTGCCCCCCGGGGCCGAGGCGGTCAGGAACGAGCACCGCATCGGTGACCGTCAGGCCGCGCTCGTGCGTGTCGACCGAGACCACCCGCTCGGGCCAGACCCCCCAGTTGTCCACCTCGATGCCGACCTCGGCCAGCGCGGTGTCGTCCTACCCCGCGCTGACGGGATTCGCCCTGCTCGCAGCCCACCCCGACGGCGCCCCGCCCTCGACGTCCACGCCCTGGGCGCTCCTGATCACTGTCGCGGCCCTGCTCAGCGGTGCGTGGGTGGCCGTGTGGGCACCCTCCGCCCGCGGCCGGCGGCTCTCGACGAACACGGTCGGGGCCACGCAGCCCGTCCACGCCGTCCCTGCCGCCCATTGCGACCACTGCGCCCCCTCCGGCCCGTCGGAGCCACCACCGTCATGATCATCGACGTCGACCCGTCGGGAGCGGTGCCCGTCTACGAACAGGTGCGCACCCAGCTCGCCGAGATGATCGTCATGGGCGCCCTGCCGCAGGGCTTTCGCCTGCCGACCATCCGCCAGCTCGCTGCCGACCTCGCCCTGGCACCGGGAACCATCGCCCGCGTCTACCGCGAGCTCGAGGCGGAAGGGCTCGTCGTGTCACGGGTGCGGCACGGCACCGTGGTCGCGGCCGTGCCGGAACGGCACCTCGCCGATCCCACCACGGCCGTCGAGGCCGCCGCACGCACCTATGCCGGTGCCAGTCGGCGGCTCAACCTCAGCCTCGACGACGCCGTCGCGGCCCTGAGGGAACAGTGGGCCCAGCTCAGCGGCTGACCCCCGCCGTCACGCAGCCGGTCAGCGCGGTGCGTGGACCTTCTGCTGCGCGTCGAGCAGACCGAGCGTGACGAGGGACTCCACGGCATCCGCGGCCTCGTCGAGGAGGAAGGGCAGCTCCTTGCGCTGGGTCGGCGCGAAGTCACGCAGGACGTAGTCGGCGGCATCCATGCGCCCCGGCGGGCGGCCGATGCCGACCCGCACCCGGTGGTAGTCCTTGGTACCGAGCGAGTTGCTGATCGAGCGCAGCCCGTTGTGGCCACCTTCACCACCACCACGCTTGAGGCGGATCGTGCCCTCGTCGAGGTCGAGCTCGTCGTGGACGACGACCACCCGCTCGGGGATGACGGAGAAGAAGCGCACCAGCGCCGAGACCGGCCCACCGGACTCGTTCATGAAGCAGTTCGGTACGGCGATTACGGCCGACGGGCCGGGCACTCCCCCGGGGCCGGTGCCCAGGCGCACCTGCGCGGCGACCGCGCGGGCCTTGTGGGTGCGCAGGCTGCTGCTGGTGCGCCGGGCCAGTTCGTCGATGACCATGGCGCCGACGTTGTGCCGGTTGCCGGCGTACGTGGGGCCGGGATTGCCGAGCCCGACGACGAGCCAGGGTCCGCTGTCGCTCATCGCGCCAGTATGCCTTTCGGTCGGATGCCGCCCGGTCGGGATGCCGTCCGGTGCGGACGACGTCGGGGCCCGGTCCGTGCGGACCGGGCCCCGACGTCAGTCACGTCAGAGTGAGCCAGGCTCAGGCGTCGCTGTCGGAGGCAGCAGCCTCGTCGGACTCCTCGCGTTCGATGCCGGCCTCGGCCTCGGCGTCGGCGAGCTCGGCCTCGAGGGCCTCCTCGGAGACCTGCGCGGTGACGTTGACGACGAGGGTCTCGGCGTCGGTGATGAGCGTGGCGCCCTTGGGCAGCTCGACCTGGCCCGCGAGGATCTGCGTGCCGGCCTCGAGGCCCTCGATCGAGATGGTGATGCCCTCGGGGATGTGGGTGGCCTCGACCTCGAGCTCGAGGCTCGTGCTGTCGGTGATGACCATGGTGTCGGGAGCAGCGTCACCCTCGATGTGGACCGGGATGTCGACGGTGACCTTCTCGCCCTTGCGCACGACGACCAGGTCGATGTGCTCGATGACCGGCTTGATCGGGTCGCGCTGCACGTCCTTGGCCAGGGCGAGCTGCTCCTTGCCGTCGAGGACGATGGTGAGCAGGGCGTTGCTCGTCTTGAGCGCCTTCATCGTCTCGTGGGCAGCGAGGGTGATGTGCACCGGGTCGGCACCGTGGCCGTACATGACGGCGGGGATCTTGTGGTCGCGGCGGATCTTGCGAGCCGCGCCCTTGCCGAACTGGGTGCGGGTCTCGGCGTTCAGGGTGAGGTCGGACATGGTGGCGCTCCTTGAGCTGTGGGGAGGACGGCGGGCGAGTGGTCCTCGACGCGGGACGTGGCACCGATCTGTGATGAGCGCGCGTTCGTCCGCGGATCCGAACGGGATCTGCGTCCGCCAGCGTCGATCACGGATTCGTCGACCGCTCACGCGGCCTGCCGGACACCAGTGGCCGGTACGACGTCCCTCGCCGAGGCAACCCGGCGAGTCTAGGCGACGGGCGAGTGAACCTCGAAATCGGGTCGGGCTGGCTCGTCGTGCCCGCCCGGTGTGCCGGCGTGCGTCGTGGCGTGGGATGCCGCCCGCGCCTCGTCGCGCTCGCCGAGACGAACCGCGACCACACCGGAGAGCAGGACCAGGCCGCCCACGAGCTGGATCAGGCCGGGCAGCTCACCGAGCAGGACCCAGGCGAAGGCCACGGCGAAGATCACCTCGGTGAGGCCGACGAACGAGGCGAGCGTCGAGCCCAGGTGACGGGCCCCGAGGATGCCGAGGACGTAGGCGAGCGCCGCCGCGACGAGCACGAGCTCGGCGAACGCCACCCAGGCCGGTGCGCTGGCCTCGGCGATGACGACGGTCGAGGCTCCCGCCTCCATGGGCAGCACCCCGATCAGGCCTGCGAGAGCGAGGACGACGGCGCCGGAGGTGAGGCCGACGCCGGCGAAGGCGACGGCCGGCAGCGCCGTCGGCCGACCCGCGAGGACGTAGTGGCCGGCCAGCCCGACGGCGGCGAGCAGGCCCCACAGCACACCGACGAGGCTGGGCGTGCTCTGGCCGGTGACGTCGAGCACGAGCGCGAGCCCGGCGAGCGCCAGCACGATGCCGACCCCGGTCAGCCGGTGGGGCGCACGCCGCGTCAGGGCCCAGACCCAGAGGACGACGATGATGATGCCGAGGTACTCGATGAGCAGGGCCACGCCGACCGGCATCCGGGAGACCGCCTGGAAGTACCCGAGCTGGGCGGCGGCGACGGCCAGGGTGCCGTAGAACGCCGCGAGCGGCAGCTCACTGCGCAGGGTTCCCCATCGCCCGCGCATGCTCCACAGCCCGAAGGGCGCCAGGACGAGAGCCGCGCCGGCGATGCGGATGAGCACCACCGCGCCGGGGCTCCAGCCAGCGGTCATCAGGGACTTGGCGAAGGGCCCGGACGTGCCGAACGCCGCGCAGGACGCGAGCATCGCGATCAGACCCAGACCGACGTGCCGCCGCATCGCCTCGACCATGACATTCCTCGACTTCTCGTGACAGCGCCCTGCCGGCGCGGGTTCGCGGCGGATGTGTCAGGAGCAAAGTAGACTGTTGATGATGACGTTAGCTGCCGCAATTGTCAGGAGTCAAGATGATTTTCACCTATGACACGGACATGACGCTCATGCACGCTGCGGCCCTGGTCAACACCGGCCCCGCCCTGGGCAGCGAGCACCGCGAGGACCTGCCCGACGTCGCAGCGCTCGTCGAGTGGATGCACGGATGGCAGTGGACCGGTCGCCACCCGAGCACCGAGGCCGAGGCGGACGCCGTGCGGCGGCTGCGCCCGAGGATCCGGCAGATCTGGGGACTGCCCGAGGACGACCTCGTCGAGGCGACCAACGCGTTGCTGCGCGAGGGCCGCGCACTCCCCCAGCTCGTCCGCCACGGCGACTTCGACTGGCACATCCACGCCACCCCGGACGACGCGCCGATCGCCGACCGGATCGCCGTCGAGGTCGGCATGGCCCTGGTCGACGTCATCCGCGCCGGGGCGATCGACCGGCTCAAGGTGTGCGCCGGCGACGACTGCGACGACCTCATCATCGACCTCAGCAAGAACCGCTCACGCAAGTTCTGCGACGGCACGTGCGGCACGCGGGCCAACGTGGCGGCCTATCGCGCACGCAAGGCCGCCGACACCTGATCGAGCAGCTCAGGCGCGGCCGCCGAACAGGCTGGTCACCGACCCGTCCTCGAAGACCTCCTTGACCGCTGCGCTGATGAGCGGCGCGATGGAGAGCACGGTGATGCCGTCGATCTGCTTCTCGGGCGGGATCGGCAGCGTGTTCGTGACGATCACCTCGACCGCCGAGCAGTCGCGCAGTCGCTCCACCGCCGGGTCACTGAGGATCGCGTGCGTCGCCGCGATGATGACGGCCTTGGCCCCGTCGGCCTTCAGCGCGTCGGCGGCCTTCGCGATCGTGCCGCCGGTGTCGATCATGTCGTCGACGAGCACGCACACCCGGTCGCGCACGTCACCGACGACCCGGTTCGCGACCATCTCGTTCGGCCGGTTGATGTCGCGCGTCTTGTGGATGAACGCCAGCGGAGCACCGCCGAGACGCTTGGACCACTGCTCCGCGACCTTGATGCGGCCGGCATCCGGCGACACCACCGCGAGGTCCTGGTCGCCGTACTTCGTGGCGACGTACTCACTGAGGATCGGGATGGCCATCAGGTGGTCGACCGGCCCGTCGAAGAACCCCTGGATCTGGTCGGTGTGCAGGTCGACGCAGATGAGCCGGTCAGCCCCGGCGGTCTTGAACATGTCGGCGATGAGGCGCGCGCTGATCGGCTCGCGCCCACGGTGCTTCTTGTCCTGGCGCGCGTATCCGTAGAACGGCATGACCACGGTGATCCGCTTGGCACTGGCCCGCTTGAGCGCGTCGACCATGAGCAGGTGCTCGATGATGCACTCGTTGATCGGGTTGGTGTGGCTCTGGATGACGAAGGCGTCCGACCCGCGCACCGACTCCTCGAAGCGCACGTAGATCTCGCCGTTGGCGAAGTCGTAGGCGCTCGTCGGCACGAGCTCGGTGCCGAGCTGCGCGGCGACCTCCTGCGCCAGCTCGGGGTTGGCCCGCCCCGAGAAGAGCATGAGCTGCTTCTTGGGGCGCTTGCGGATGTTGGCCGACGGCGGTCGGTTGCTGCTCATGGCTGGTCACCTTCCGCGGTGGTCGTCGCAGGGCTCGGATGCCGTTCGCCCGCCTTCTGGGCCGCGGCGGCTGCCGCCGCGGTCGCCGTTCCATGCCTGGCTCGGGCCACCCAGCCGCTCACGTTGCGCTGCTGGCCCCGGGCCACGGCGATCTCGCCCGGCTCGACGTCCTGGGTGAGGGTGGACCCGGCAGCGACGTAGGCACCGTCGGCGACGTCGACCGGGCCGATGACGACCGAGTTCGACCCGACGAAGGAGTGGCTGCCGATGACCGAGTGGTGCTTGGCCACCCCGTCGTAGTTGGCGAAGATCGTGCCGGCACCGATGTTGGCGCCGGCCCCGATCGTGACGTCGCCCGCGTACGTGAGGTGGGGCACCTTGGCACCCTCACCGATGTCGGCGTTCTTGGTCTCGACGAACCCGCCGATCTTGCCCCGGGCGCCGAGGCGGGTGCCCGGGCGCAGGAAGGAGTAAGGCCCGACCGTGGCCCCGTCGCCGATGACCGCGAGGTTCGTGACGGCCCGGGTGACGCTGGCCCCGGCGCCGACCTCGGTGTCGGTGAGGGTGCAGTCGGGCCCGATCACGGCATCCGGGCCGATGCTCGTGGCCCCGAGGAGCTGGCTGCCGGGCAGGATCGTCGCGTCCTGGCCGATGCTGACGTCGACGTCGATCCACGTCGTCGCGGGGTCGACGATCGTCACTCCGGCCCGCATGTGCCGCTCGCACACGCGGCGGTTGAGCTCACGGCCGAGCTCGGCGAGCTGGACGCGGTCGTTCACGCCCTCGGTCTGGAGGCGGTCACCGATGACGTGGGCCCGCACCGGGCGGCCGGCATCGCGCGCGATGGAGATGACGTCGGTCAGGTACTTCTCACCCTGGGCGTTGTCCGTGCCGACCTGGGCGAGCGCGTCGCGCAGCACCTGGGCGTCGAACGCGTAGATCCCGGAGTTGATCTCGGTCAGGGCCAGCTCGTCGGCGGTGGCGTCCTTGTGCTCGACGATGCGCTCGACCCGGCCCTGCGCATCGCGCACCACCCGGCCGTACCCGGTGGGGTCGGCCAGGTGCGCCGTGACGACCGACACCGCACTCCCCGACTCCTGGTGCGACACCGTGAGCTGGACGAGGGTGTCGCCGGTGAGCAGCGGAACGTCGCCGTACGTGACGAGGATCGTGCCCGACAGGTCTGCCGGCAGCGCCTCGAGGCCGCACTCGACGGCGCGCCCGGTGCCCTTGACGTCGTCCTGGTCGGCGATGACGAGCCCGGCATCCAGGGCGGCGCACTGCTCGACGACGCGGTCACGCTCGTGGCGAACCACCACGCCGACGTGCTCGGCCCCGGTCTCCCGGGCGGCCCGGATCGCGTGGCCGACGAGCGTCAGACCACCGATGCGGTGCAGCACCTTGGGTGTCGAGGACTTCATGCGGGTGCCCTCACCCGCGGCGAGGACGATGACAGCAGCCGGGCGGGGGGTGCTCACGCGAGGGAACTCCAGATGAGAAGCGAGGTGCCACGGGACGACGTCATGCTACCCGCGAGGATCCATACCGGCGCACGGTGGGCAGGGCACCCACTGTCGCTGCCCGCCGGTGGGTCCGCCCAGGGTGTCCATGCTGGCCCGGATGCGGAGCGGCTGACCTACGGGGGCAGCGACGTCGCCGTGCCCCACACTCCGCGCTGACCCGTGCCGCGACTCATGCACGTCAGCCACCTGCCCCGGATCCGGGGCAGGTGGCTGACGTGCATTACCTCGCCTGGAGAGCCCTTCAGAGCAGGTCGGTCAGCTCGTCCCGGGCCAGGTCGCGCACGGCCTCGAGGGCCTCACGCGCCGTGGCTGCCGCGCGGGCTGCCGCGGCGATGCCCTGGCACTCGGGCAGGCTGTGCAGCGACAGTGCGAGCCGCACGACCGGCACCTTGCTCGGGGCCATCGACAGGCTCGACACCCCGAGACCCGTGAGCACGAGGGCGAGCAGCGGGTCACCTGCGGACTCGCCACACACCCCCATCGGCCGACCCGTGCTGGCAGCACCCTCACAGGCGGCCGCCACGACGTCGAGCACCGCCGGCTGCCAGGGGTCGAGCAGGTCGGACAGCTCACCCTGCATCCGGTCGGCGGCCATCGTGTACTGCGCGAGGTCGTTGGTGCCGATGCTGCCGAACTCGACCTCGGCCAGCACGTGCGCCGAGCGCAGCGCCGCCGCCGGGACCTCGATCATGACGCCGCCCTTGGGCAGGCCGTTCTCGCGGACCCGCCGGGCGAACCAGGCGGCCTCCTCGACGGTGGCGACCATCGGGGCCATGACCCGCACGTCGGCCCCGGTCTCCTTCGCCGCGATCGACAGGGCCTCGAGCTGGGCGTCGAGCAGCTCGGGGCGCTCGGCCGACAGCCGAAGCCCGCGTCGACCCAGGGCCGGGTTCTCCTCCGGGCCGAGGTCGGCGAAGGCCAACGGCTTGTCCGCCCCCGCGTCGAGGGTGCGTACGACGACCCTGCGGTCACCGAAGGGGGCCATGACCTTGCGGTAGATCTCGGTCTGCTCCTCCACGGTCGGCGCCTTGTCGGCCGAGAGGAAGACGAACTCGGTGCGGAACAGCCCGACCCCTTCGAGGTCGAGGGCTCCGGCCTCCTCGGCGTCCTTGACCCCACCGATGTTGGCGAGCAGCGCGACGTGGTGCCCGTCCCGCGTGGTGCCCGGGCCACTCGTGCCGGCCAGAGCGGCTGCGCGCTTGTCACGCCGAACCTTCTGCTCCTCGACGATGGAGGGGTCGGGGTTGATCGTGACCTCACCCGAGTCACCGTCCAGGGCCACGAACGTCCCGGCGGGGATGCCGGTCGCGCCCTTGAGCTGGACGACCGCCGGGATGCCCATCTGGGCCGCGAGGATCGCCGTGTGGCTCGTTCGCCCGCCCTCCTGGGTGACGATGCCGACGACCAGGGCACGATCGAGCGTCGCCGTCTCCGCGGGTGCGAGGTCCTCGGCGACGATGACGCTGGGCTCGCTGAAGTCAGGAACCCCCGGGGCGGGCACCCCGAGCACGGCCGCGACCGCTCGGGAGCCGACGTCGCGCAGGTCGGTGACGCGCTCGGCGAAGTATCCCCCCAGCGCCTCGAACTGGGCGCAGTACTCCTCCACCGCGCTGGCGATGGCGTTCGCCCGCCCGCGGCCGGCATCGAGCTGCTTGCCCGCAGCCTTGATCAGACCCTTGTCACGAGCGATGAGCGCCGTGGCCTTCAGGATCTGCTGCGCGGTGTCATCGGCGTGCCGGGCCTTGCCCTCGAGGGCGGCCGCGACGGACTCGAAGGCCGCCTTGACGTCGGTGAGCGCCGCCTCGCGGTCCTCGGCGGGTGCCTCGTCGGCCGGCGGCCGGACCGGTGGCGAGACCTGCACCACCGGTCCGTACGCGGACCCCGGGCTGACGCCGATGCCCTGCCGGGTCTCCGTCGCGGTCACCTCGGTCACTCCGCGTCGAGGTCGCGCGAGAGGAGGGCCACGAGGGTGTCGAGGGCCTCGTCGGCCCCGTCGCCCTCCGCGGTCAGCACGATCTCCTCGCCGTGCTTGGCGCCGAGCGCCATGACGCCGAGGATGCTCGTGGCGTCGACGGCGTCCTCACCGGGGCGGCCGATCTCGATGTCGAGCCCGGTCTCCCCCGCGGCCTCGACGAACAGGGCGGCCGGGCGGGCGTGCAGGCCGACTGACGAGGCGATGGTGACAGTGCGCTGTGCCATGAGGATGCTCCTTTGTGAACGGGTGGTGCGGTGGTCGGATGCCGGGTGGCTCGGTGCCACGTGGCCGGTCAGGTGTGGACGGTGGATCAGCGATTCGGTGGGGCTGCCAGGCAGCCCCACCGAAGACTGTCAGACGCTGGCGACGGCCTCGACCTCAGCCAGCTTGCTGTCGCGGGACTTCAGGACGATGACGATCGTCGCCATGACGACGACACCGATGGCGAGCGCCAGGAGGAAGAGCACGACCTGGCTGACGCTGCCCATGATCGGGAGCACCCAGATGCCGCCGTGGGGCGCCCGGATGCCGAGGCTGAAGGCCATGGCCAGCGCCCCGGTGACAGCCGAGCCGATGACCGACGACGCCATGATGCGGATCGGGTCTGCGGCCGCGAACGGGATCGCGCCCTCGGAGATGAACGACGCACCGAGCAGCCAGGCCGCCTTGCCGTTCTCACGCTCGGGCTCGGAGAACAGGCCCGGCCGCACGGTGGTGGCCAGGGCCAGGGCGAGCGGGGCGACCATGCCTGCGGCCATGACCGCCGCCATGATCTTCAGCTCGGGTGAGTCGGCCGCGGCACCCGCTCCGGCGAGGCCCGCGGTGGCGAAGGCGTAGGCCACCTTGTTGACCGGGCCACCGAGGTCGAAGCCCATCATCGCGCCGAGGATCGCGCCGAGCAGGATGGCGCTGGTGCCGCTGAGGCCCGAGAGCGCGTCGCTGAGGGCCTCGGTGAGGGCGACGATCGGGCGACCGAGCAGGGTGATGAACAGGCCTGCCGTGATGAGCGTCGAGAGCAGCGGGATGACGACGACGGGCATGATCCCGCGCACGCCCTTGTGGACCTTCCAGCCGGAGATCCAGCGGGCGACGAGACCGCCGACGATGCCGGTGACGAGGCCGCCGAGGAAGCCGGCACCCATGGTCGCCGCGATCGAGCCGCCGACGATGCCGGGCACGAGACCGGGTCGGTCCGCGATGGCGAAGGCGATGAAGCCCGACAGGATCGGCACGAGGAACCCGAACGCCGCGGCGCCGATGACGAACAGCAGCGCAGCCCAGGAGGTGCCGCTGAAGACGTTGAAGTTCTGGGTGATGTTGAACTCGCCCTCGGCCGTCAGGCCGTACTTGACGATCTCGATCGCGCCCTGCTCGCCGATCGCGAGCTGGGCGAGCATGAAGCCCAGGGCGATGAGGATGCCGCCGGCTGCGACGAACGGGATCATGTAGGACACACCGGTCATCAGCCACTGGCGGACCCTCGTGCCGAGGCCGGCCTCCGAGTCGACCTTGCTGGCGAGCCCGCCACCTCCACCGGATGCCGCGGGGCCGGCTGCCGCTGCAGCGGCGGCCAGGCTGGGGTCGGCCTTCCACTGCTCGGCCAGGGCGACGGCCTGCGCGACGAGCGCGGGGCCGTCGGAGATGCCCTTCTTGACCCCGACGTCGATGGTCGGCTTGCCGGCGAAGCGGCCGGCGTCCTTGACGGGGAGGTCGTGGGCGAAGATCACGGCGTCGGCGGCGGCGATCTCGGCCGCGGACAGCGGGGTGGACCCGGCGGAACCCTGGGTCTCGACCTTCATCGTGTGGCCCGCGGCCTTCGCGGCGTTCTCCAGACCCTCGGCCGCCATGTACGTGTGGGCGATACCGGTCGGGCACGAGGTGACCCCGACGAGGTTCATCGATCGGGGGGCGTCCTCGACGACAGCGGCAGCCGGGGCGGCAGCGGCGGGCGGGGCAGCGGCATCCGAGCTCGTGGCGGCGGCCGTGGCCGCGGGAGCGGAGGCGGCCGTCGCGGCGGCGACCTCGGCTGCGCCGGTTCCCTGGGGCGCGCTGTCGAGGGAGACCTCGGCCTCGACGATGCGGACCACCTCGGCCTCGGTCGTCGCGGCGGCCAGAGCGGCCTTGAAGTCCTTCTTCATCAGCGCCCGGGCGAGCTTGGGCAGCATCTGCATGTGGGCGTCACCGCCGCCGGCCGGCGCCGCGATGAGGAAGACGAGGGTGGCCGGGCCGTCCTTGGCACCCCAGTCGATGCCGTCGGTGCTGCGGCCGAACACGAGCGAGGGCTCGGTGATCGCCTCGCTGCGGGCGTGCGGGATGCCGATGCCACCGGGCAGGCCGGTCGCCATCTTGCTCTCGCGCTCGCGGACGTCCGCGAGGAAGGTGTCGATGTCGGTGCACCGGCCGCTGGTCACGAGCTGCTGAGCGAGCAGCGTCGTGGCCTCGTGACGGTCGGCACCGGTCAGGTCGAGGACGACCTGGTCTTCGGTGATGAGGGCCATGGGGGTTCCTTTCGGGTCAGCGAAGGACGAGCGAGGGGTCGGGGCTGTGCGTGACCTCGGCGTGGATGCCGACGAGGTCGCTCGGGGTGGGGACTCGGCTGCCGGGGAGGGTGACGGCGGCAGAACCCCACGTGACGGCGGTGGCGAGGGCGTCGGCGGGGCGCATGCCCGTCGACAAGCCGTGGAGCAGGCCGGCGAGCATGCAGTCGCCGGCGCCCACGGTGGACAGGGGGGCCGTGATGGCGGCGCCCGCGTGGACGGCCTCGTCGGCGGTCACGAGGAGGGCACCGTCGCTGCCGAGGCTGACGGCGACGACCTCGATGCCGTCGGCAACAAGGTCCCGGGCGGCGGCGCGGACGTCGCCGAGGGTCGGCAGGTCGTGACCCACGAGTTCGGCGAGCTCTTCGTGGTTGGGCTTGATGAGGTTCGGGCGAGCGGCGACCGCGAGCGGCATCGGGGCGCCCGAGGAGTCGACGGCGACCCGGATGCCGCGTTCACGCACCCGCGTGACGAGGTCGGCATAGAACGTGGTCGGCGCACCAGGCGGGAGGCTGCCGCACGCGACGACCCAGGAGGCGCCGTCCGCGGCATCCAGCGTCGCCGTGAGGAGGGCGTCGACCTCGGCGGGCGAGAGCTGCGGGCCGGGCTCGTTGAGCTTGGTGGTCGTGCCGTCGGGCTCGAGGACGCTGATGTTCATCCGCAGGCTCCCCGCGACGGGCACGCTGCGGCGCGCGACGCCGGCGGTGTCGAGCAGCTCGTCCATGAGGTGGCCCTCGGGGCCGCCGGAGGGCAGCACCGCGATGGTGGCCGTGCCCTGGGCCGCGAGCGCGCGGCTGACGTTGACGCCCTTGCCGCCCGGGTCGATGCGACTGGAGGTCGCGCGGTGGACCTCGCCGCGCAGGAGGGCATCGATGACGATGGCGCGGTCGATGCTCGGGTTGGGCGTGAGGGTGACGATCATCGGGACACCGTCCCGCGCTCGTCCGAGCGGTGCTGACACTGCGCTACGTCCATCGGACTCCTTCGTCCACCGGGTGGCCCGCATTGGGCCGTTGGGAGTATCCAACCACTACTGCGACACCCATGTAAAGAGATTCGGGCATCCGTTTATGTTGTTTTGCTTCCGAATGTCGATTTCTTGGGTATCGCCGGGCGGCGCCGCACGGATAGCTGCGGAAACACCGTGGACCCGTCGGGATCTGGCCCGCACCCAGCGTGGCAGCGATCTGCCCTCACTGCATGTCTGGAGACACGCCGTCTGAGGGCTGGACCTCTCGCTCGGCACGCTCAGCCTCGACCCGCCCGAGGAACCACGGTCATGGTCATCCCCCGAGTCTGACAGCCGCGACCGGTGCCGTGTGGCCCGATGGACGGGTCGGCGCGAGCACGGCAAGGTTCGACAGCGCAGGCCTATCATTGAATCATCAACGATGCCGCCGTAGCGTGGCCGGATGAGGACCTCACGAGTGCTGCTGACCACGGCCCTGGCCGCCGCTTTCGCCGTGGCCCCGACGGGTTCGGCCTCTGCCGCCCCCTTCCCCGACACCCTGGCACTGCCGAACGGGTGGCTCCCCGAGGGCATCGCCACCGGCGCCGGGACGTCGGTCTACTCGGGATCGCGCGCTGACGGCTCGGTGTGGAAGGGCGACCTGCGCACGGGTGAGGGCGAGGTGCTGGTCGACGTCGACGGCCGGGTGGCCGTCGGGATCAAGGTCGATCGCGGCTTGCTGTTCGTCTCCGGTGGAGCGACGGGAGACGCCTATGTGTACGACGCCGACTCCGGTGCCGAGGTCGCGGCGTTCGACCTCACGGACGGCCCCGCCTTCATCAACGACGTCACCGTCACGCGGGACGCGGCGTGGTTCACCAACTCGCAGGCGGCCGAGCTCTACCGGGTCGCGCTGGGCGCCGGGGGTGTTCCGACCGGCGCCGTCCAGACGATCGCCCTGGCCGGGGACTGGCAGCAGGTGGCCGGCTTCAACGCCAACGGGATCGCGGCCACGCCCGACGGGCAGACCCTGCTCGTCATCAACAGCACGACCGGCATCCTGTACGCCGTCGACGCGGCGACCGGTGAGGCGACCGCGGTCGATGCCGGCGGGGCGCTCCTCACCCAGGGCGACGGCATCCTGCTCCAGGGCACGACGCTGTGGGTCGTGCGCAACCGGTCCAACGAGGTCGTCGTGCTGCGGATGGCCTCCGACTGGCACGCCGCGACCCCGGTGCGAACCATCACCGACCCCGACTTCGACGTGCCGACGACGGTCGCGCTGCAGGGGTCGCGGCTGTATGCCGTCAATGCCCGCTTCACCACTGCCCCCACCCCCGACACCGAGTACGACATCGTCCTCGTCGACGGCCGGTAGGTCCGGCCGGGCTGAGGGTCGCCCGGGCCTTCCACACCACCGGACGCCACCGGAACCCGTGGGCACGCGCCGACGTTGTCACCGCAACCCCTACCCCGACGGCGAAAGACCATGGACCCCCACCCTCCACCTCGACACCCCGATCGATCCTCTCTGGTGACGCCGTGAATGGGCTGTGGCTGAACCTCGGCCTCGTGGGGGTGCTCGTCCTGGTCAACGCCGCCTTCTCGGGCAGCGAGATGGCCCTGGTCTCCCTGCGCGAGAGCCAACTGGCCCAGCTCGAACGTGATGGCACCGCACGGGGCAAACGCCTCGTCGCCCTCGCCCGCGACCCGAACCGCTTCCTGGCCACCATCCAGATCGGCATCACGCTTGCCGGGTTCCTGGCGTCCGCGGCCGCCGCGGGTGTCCCTGGCCGCGCCACTCGTGCCCTACCTGTCCGTGCTGGGCGGTGCGGCCGAGGCCGTCGCCATCGCCCTCGTCACGGCGGTCCTCACCGTGGTCACGCTCGTGCTCGGTGAGCTGGCGCCCAAACGCGTCGCCATGGAGCGCGCCCTGCCGTGGGCCATGATCGCCGTCGGCCCCATCGACGTGCTGTCCCGGGTCACCAGCCCCTTGGTGAGGATGCTGAGCGCGGCGAGCAACCTCGTGGTCGGCCTCGCCGGGGTGAGCCCGGACGCCGCGGAGGCGGAGATGACGCGTGAGGAACTCCAGCACCTGGTCTCCAGCCAGCAGACGCTCCACGAGGAGCAGCGAGAGATCCTCAGCGGCGCCCTGGACCTCGACACCCGGCTGCTGCGCGAGGTGATGGTGCCGAGGCGCTCGGTCTTCACGCTAGGTGCAGACCTCACGATCAGCCAGGCGCTGGACGAGCTGGCCGCGGCCGGGCACTCGCGGGCGCCGGTCACTCGCCGTGGTCACCTCGACGACGTCGTCGGGGTCGTGCACTGGTCGAACGTCCACCGTGGCGGTGATGACGCGGTCTCCACCGTCGTGACACCGGCCCTGTACCTGCCCGACACCCTGCGCGTCATCGACGCGCTGCGCCAGTTCAAGCAGCAGCGCCACCACCTCGCCATCGTCCTCGACGAGTACGGGGCACCCGACGGCATCGTCACGCTGGAGGACCTGCTCGAGGAGGTCGTCGGCGAGATCTACGACGAGACCGACCGCGACCTGTTTGCCGCCAGGCACCTCGAGGACGGCGGGGTCGTCCTGCCCGGCGGGTTCCCCCTGCACGACCTGCCCGACGTCGGGATCGACCTGCCCCCCGCGCACCGGGACTACACGACGGTCAACGGCCTCGTCATGGATGCGCTGGGACAGGTCCCTCGCCGGGCGGGCGACACCGTCACGGTCGACGGCTGGCAGATCGAGGTGCTCGAGGTCGCCGGTCACGTCGCGGGCAGGGTCGCCTTCCGCCGCACCCAGCAGCCGCAGCACTCGGACTCGGACTCGGACTCGGACTCGGACTCGGACTCGGCCGAATGATCGGGGATGCCGTCCGCGTCCGTGCGCGGGCGGCATCCGGTCACGTCGCGGCGATGGTGCCCGTGGCCAGCAGGCCCACGAGAACGGCCGCGAGCGCGAGCCGGTAGACGACGAAGATCGTGAAGGTGTGGTTCGCGACGTACCTGAGCAGCCAGGCGATGACGCCGTAGCCGATGACGAACGCGATCCCCGTCGCGAGCAGGGTCGGACCCCACGCCGCGGTGGAGTCGTCACCGATGTCCTTGAGCTTGTAGAGCCCGGAGGCCATGACCGCGGGCACCGCGAGCAGGAAGGCGTAGCGCGCGGCGACCTCGCGGCGGTAGCCCATGAAGAGCCCACCGGAGATCGTGGCGCCCGAGCGCGAGACCCCGGGAATGAGGGCCAGTGCCTGCCAGAAGCCCAGCGAGATCGCGTGCTTCCACGTCAGCTGCTCGATGGTGCGCTCGTTCTTGGCGACCCGGTCGGCCACGGCCAGCACGATGGCGACCCCGGCGAGCATGGCCGCCGTGATCCACAGGTTGCGCAGCCCGCTGTCGATGGCGTCCTCGAACAGCAGCCCCAGCAGGGCGATCGGGAGCGAGCCGACGATGACCATCCAGCCCATCCGCACGTCGGGATCGCTCTGCGGCACCCTGCCCACGAGGGCCAGGCTCCAGCGGGAGATGATCCGCCAGATGTCCTTGGCGAAGTAGACGATGACCGCCGACTCGGTGCCGATCTGGGTGACCGCCGTGAAGGCCGCCCCCGGGTCACGCCCGTCGAAGAACAACTGCCCGACGATCAGGAGGTGGGCGCTCGAGGAGATGGGGAGGAACTCGGTCAGGCCCTGCACGATGCCCAGGACGATTGCTTCGAACCACGTCACACGGCCCATCGTGACACAGCGGCCTCGATCCCCCGGACACGACGTCCGCTCTCCAGGGCCCTCGCCCGGGTCAGGTCCGCCTGGCCCCGACGCCGGCTCCCAACGCTTCCCGGGCGTCGTCGGGGACCGCCACCGCAGGACGCTCGCTGCGCTGCTCGTGCAGGGCCAGCGAGACCACACAGACCAGGACGATGACAAACCCGAGCCACTGCGAAGGGGTCGGCCGGGCACCGAGCGCCGCGACCCCGACGACCACGGCCGTGAGCGGGAAAGTCAGTTCCGCGAGCGTGGCCCTCGACGCCGGGGTGCGGCCCAGCCCCCGGTAGTACAGCGCCAACGCGAGCAGCCCCGGGAAGAGCGCGAGCAGGACGATGTTGAGCGCGGCGTCACTGCCGACCGCCAGTGGGGTGCCGGTCACCGCAGCCGTCACCGTCAACGCGAGCAGACCCAGGGCGAACCGCAGGGCGGTGAGGTCCGAGAAGCGCAGTTCGGCGCTCGCGGCCCGGCCGAGCACCGTCCCCGCCGCCCACAGCGCCGCGGCACCGAGCGCGAGCAGCGCCGCCTGGGCACTGGAGACCGTCACCGCCAGGGGCTCCTTGAAGGCGAGCAGCCAAGCCCCCACGAGGGCGGGAGCGACGAAGAACAGGTAGCTGCGTCGCAGCCGCTCCCCCAGAAGCATCGCCGCAAGGGCGATGGCGATGAGGGGCTGGAGCTTCTGGAGCACCTGAGGCGTGATCGGGTCCCCGAGGCCGAATGCCGCGGTGAACATCACCGTCGCGAGGGCCGAGGACCCGACGCCGATGACGAGCACGCTGAGCTTCGTGCGGGTCGACGCCACCGCCAGGCGGCGCACCGCCGGCACCAACCACCACAGGGTGAACACGGTGAGCACGAGGTGCTCCCAGAACACGATCGTGAGCGAGGCGTACTCGCGGGCGAGCGGACCGCGCCACAGCGACGACACTCCCCACAGGGATGCCGCGATGGCGACGAGCCACGTGCGGTCACCACTGCGGCCGGTCGCCATCGACGGCACTCCCAGACCTCTGGTCGATGCCGGTCAGGAGGCGTCGACCAGGGGCATGATGTCGTTCCTGAGGCGCTTGAGGTCATCGAGCGTCTTGGACACGGGAACGTCCGCGAACGGCGGCCACAGCAGCGGCATCGTCAACCCCGCCTCCTTGTAGCGCTTGAGCATGTCGGCGATCTGGCGCTCACTGCCGACCAGGATGTTGGAGACCTTGCCGTTGTCGGTCTGGTCGACGTCCTCGTCGGTGATGGTGAACCAGATCATGCTGCACATGTCGAGGTCGTCGATCGACTTGCCGAGCTCCTCGAGCTCGCCGGCGATGGCGGTGCGCCACTCGGTGAGCTCGCGCGGGGTGTCCTGGATGCCGATCCAGCCCGCCAGGCCGTACTTGGCGACCCGGTTCGCGGAACGCTTCGGGTCACGCAGGCCGCTGAAGTAGATGGGCGGGTGCGGCTGCTGCACGGGCTTGTGGCCGAAGCCGGAGGGCTCGAAGTCGGCGAACTCGCCGTGGTACTCGAACAGCTCGTTGGTCCAGATGCCCTTGCAGATCTCGATGGTCTCGCGGACGTGGGCGTGGCGACGGGGGAACTTGTCGGCGGCGCTCGCGGCGGCGAACTCCTCCGGCATCCAGCCCGCCCCGATGCCGACGTTGAGCCGACCGTTGGACAACTGGTCGATCGTCGCGCACTCGGCCGCGAAGACCCCCGGACCGCGGAAGGGGGTGTTCGTGATGCTCATGCCGATCCGCAGCTTCTCGGTGCGGGCGGCCAGCCACGGCAGGAGGGGCCAGCCTTGGAACCACTGGCCGCGCGACTCGACCGGCAGCTGGGTGGGGAACTCCTTCATCATCCCGAAGGAGTACTGGAGCTCGCCGCGGTCGGACGCCTCGGGGACGATGACGCGGTCGAGCGTCCAGACGGAGTCGAAGTCGAGCTCCTCAGCCAGGTCGGTGAGGTCTGCGAGCTCCTGGACGGTGACGTGGTTGCGGAAGGTGGGCAGGTAGAGGGCGAGCTTCATCGGTCACACATCTCCTCGGGGCGGGTCGTGGCCGGGCCGGCTCGAGCCTTTCCGGTCCGAGCCGACCCTTGTCTGGTACCCAACACAGTGCCGCGAGGGGCCCGCAAGGCCCTCGATCATCATGGTTTGCTCAACGCCCGAGCTGCCGGCGCAGCTCGCGCTTGAGGACCTTCCCGTAGTTGTTCGTCGGCAGGGTGTTCACGAGGTGGTACTCCTTCGGACGCTTGTAGCGGGCGATACGCTCGGTGCACGTCCGGTCGAGCTCCTCGAGCGCGGGCGGTGGCTCGTCACCACCCGCGAGGACGACGAAGGCCACCACGGCCTCACCCCACTCGGGGTCCGGGCGCCCGACAACGGCCACGGACTGCACTCGTGGGTGGTGCATGAGCGCGTCCTCGACCTCCCGCGGGTAGATGTTCATCCCTCCGCTGATGATGACGTCCTTGGAGCGGTCGTGCAGCGTGAGGTAGCCCTCGTCGTCGAAGCTGCCGATGTCGCCGGTATGCAGCCAGCCGCCGCGAAGGGTGTGTGCGGTCTCGTCGGGCTGGTCCCAGTACCCGGCCATGACGACCCCGCCACGCACCACCACCTCGCCCGCTTCGCCCGCGGGCAGGTCGTGGTCGTCATGGTCGACGACCCGCACCTCGACGTCCGTGCGGGTGGAACCGACCCCCTGCATCCTCGCCTGCCACCGCGGGTGCTCCCGGTCGGCGTGGTCCGCCACGGACAGGGCGGTGATCGTCATCGGCGTCTCGCCCTGCCCGTAGATCTGCGCCAGGCGCGGCCCGAAGGTGCTCAGGGCGGCCTCCAGGTCGGGCAGGTACATCGGGGCGCCGCCGTAGATGATGGTCTTCAGCCCGGTGAGGTCGGCGCCCGCGAGCGCGGGGTCACCCGCGAGGCGCTTGACCATGATTGGTGCCGCGAAGAAGGACATCCCCGGCCAGCACGCGAGCAGGCCCGCGAGCTCGCCCCCGGTGAGGGCCCCGCCCGACGGGAAGACGCTCACCGCACCCTTGGCCACGTGGGGAAGCCCGTAGAGCCCGGAACCGTGGGACAGCGGCGCGGCGTGCAGCACGCTGTCGTGGGCCGCAACCGGGCCGATGTCGGCGAAGTAGCTGAGCGAGGCCATGAGCAGGTTGCCTTGGGTGAGGGTGGCGCCCTTGGGCCGCCCGGTGGTCCCGCTCGTGTAGAACAGCCACGCCGGATCGTCAGGACCGCGCTCGACCACCCTCACCGGCGCCGCGCTCGTGAGTCGCTGCCAGTCAGGTCCCGGCGCGAGCACCACGGCCTGCACGGCATCCACGGCATCCCGCAGCGGTGCGACGGCTGCGACGTGCTCCTCGTCGGTGATCACGAGGGAGGTACCGCTGTGGTCGAGGATGTAGGCGATCTCCTCGGGGTGCAGCCGCGCGTTGACGGGAACCGCGACGAGGCCCGCGTGCCAGATCGCGAACTGGGCCTCGAGGTACTCGGGCCGGTTGTTCATGACGATCGCGACGCGGGCCCCCGGGGCGAGTCCGTGCTCGTCGCGCAAGCCCCCCGCAGCGGCTGCGACGCGCGCCGCGAACTCGGCCCAGGTCGCCTGCACCCGGTCGCCGACGGCCATCGCCGGGGAGTCTGGCAGCCGGCGCCCGTTGCGCGCGATCCACGTGGCGAGGTTCATGCGGCCAACATCTCCGCCGACGCTGCGCGCGTCAAGGGGTACGCGCGACGTTGATCCCACGATGAGAATCCCGCCCTAGCATGGGCGCTCCACGGCGGCAGGACCGTGCCGTGAGCACGTGGCCGCGACGATCCGGGAGGCCCGACATGAGGTTGTCCGACGAGCAAGCGCGCAGCCGTCTGGGTGCGCAGGTGCACGGCGTGCTCTGCACCCTGCACCCCGAGCGGGGCCCGGACCCCCAGCCCGTCGTGTTCGCCGTGAGCGCGGATGGCCACGTCGGGGTGCCGATCGACCGCGTCAAGCCCAAGGCGTCCTCGCGCCTGCAGCGCGAGGACAACCTCGCGGCCGACCCCCGGGGCTCGCTCCTCGTCGAGCACTGGGAGACGCAGGACTGGTCCCGGCTGTGGTGGGTGCGCGCCCAGCTGGAGCACGTGCCCGACCCGCCACCCGCCCTGCTCGACGAGCTCGCCGACGCACTGGCGGACGCAGTGCCCCAGTACGCCGACAAACCCTTCCACCGCGTGCTCGTGTGCCGGATCGTCGGTGTCACGGGGTGGGCGGCCGCCGAGCAGGACTGACCTCGCGCCAGGGCCTCGTGCCCCCTGCTCAGTGCCCGCTGCCCCCAGCCGCAGGGAGCCTCAGCACCATCGACGTCCCGTCCGGGCCCGAGTGCCCCACCGTGAGCTCGCCGCCCATCGCATGGGCCAGTCCCCGCGACAGCCCGAGCCCCAGGCCGATGCTCTCCTCCGGGTAGTCCTGCGAGGAGGCGGCGGGTGGCGCCGACGACGGGACCGACACGGCATCCGGTCTCGCGAAGGAGGTGAAGGCGCGCGGGAGGAAGTCGGCGGGGATGCCGGGTCCGTCGTCGTCGACGCTCGTCACCACCCAGCCGTCACCCCCACCAAGGGCCTCGGCGCCCCGGCGGACCACGACGTGCCCGCCGGACCTGCCGTGGCGGATCGAGTTGCCCACGAGGTTCAGCAGTACCTGCCGCAACCGGCGGCGGTCGGCGAGCACGACGTCGTCCGCGAGGTGGTGGGAGAGCCGGACCTCGCGGTGGTCCGCCCTGGTCGACAGCAGCGCGAAGACCTCCGAGACGACGTCGCGCAGCACCACCGGCTCGACGGCGATCGGGAGGACACCGGCCTCGACCCGGCTGAGGTCGAGCACCTCGGCGAGCAGGTCCATGACGTGCCCCGCAGCCGCGCTGATGTGGCCCAGCGCCTCGCGTCGCTGTGCCTCGTCGAGGTCGATGGTGCCGAGCAGCTCGGCGAAGCCGACGATGGCCTGGATGGGGGTGCGGGCCTCGTGGCCGACCGCGGCCAACAGCTCGGACTTCGCGTGTGAGTGCTCCTCGGCCGTCCTGCGGGCGGTCTCGGCCTCGAGCCGGGCCCGCCGATCACGCTCGGCGGCACGCCGTTCGGTGAGGTCGAAGACGTTGACGACGTACTGGGCCGGGTGGCCGTTGCGAGCGGGCAGGAGGGAGACGGTCACCTCCACCTGGACCTCACGGTGGCTGTCGTGCGCTTCCCCGCCGTGCAGGACCGCCTCGAAGACCACCGGGGTGGCACCGTCGCGGTCCAGGTCGTCGAACCGGGCCTCCAGCGAGCCGGTCGTCGGCGTCACGACGTCGGCGAGCCGGCACCCGACCAGGGGATCCCCACCGGGGTTCAGCGCCGCGAGCGCCGTGTTGGTCCGCGCGATGGTGCGGTCGAGCCCGAGGAGCGCCATGCCCAGGGAGTTGTCGTCGAAGGACCTGCGGAAGCGCTCCTCGCTCGCGACCAGGTCGCCGATGAGTCCGGCGTGGTCGATGGCCACCGAGGCGAGGTGGGTGAACCGGTCGACGAGCAGCCGCTCACGGGCGGCGGGACGGTGCGGGAGGGGGTGGTAGACGGCGAACGTGCCGACCGGCATCCCGTCGCGACCCACGATCGGTGTCGACCAGCAGCTGCGCAGACCGGCCGCCTCGGCGTGGCCACGAAAGTCCACCCACCGCGGGTCACGGCGCACGTCGAACGCCACGACGGCCTCGTTGCGGGCCGCGGCCGTTCCACACGACCCCGCGCCATCAGCCACCGCCAGCCCGTCGATCGAGGCGATGTAGGCCGCGGACAGCCGGGGCGCCGAGCCGTGGTGCAGCGTCCCCCGAACGCGATCGAGGAGGAGCACCGAGCACCGGGCCTGCGGAATCAACCGCTCGAGCGACGCGAGGATCTCGTCGAGGACCTCGCGCAACGGGGCGGCATCCGCGATGAGCTCCAGGACCTTGGCCTGACCGTTGAGCAGCTCGCCGGCGTCGTCGGGGTGCAGCCGGGACCTGACGTCGGGTAGCTCGGCCGTGCTCACTGGTCCACCAGCTGGTAGCCGACGCCGCGCACCGTGCGCAGCAGGGTCGGGCGCGACGGATCCTGCTCGAGCTTCAGCCGTATCCGGTGCACGTGCTCGGTCACGGTGGCCTCGCCCAGCCACTCGGAGGACGAGTTCCACACCCGCTCGAGCAGCTGGCTGCGCGTGAAGACCTGACGGGGGTGCGCGACGAGGAAGGCGAGCAGGTCGAACTCCTTGGGCGTGAGCTCGACCTCCACGCCGTCGACCTGGACGCGGCGAGCGGCTGGCTCGAGGCGCAGACCGCCGATGACGACGGGCTCGTCGGCCTGCTCCGGGGTGCTGCGACGCAGCACCGACCGGACGCGGGCGGCGAGCTCACCGGGCGAGAAGGGCTTGATGAGGTAGTCGTCCGCCCCGAGGTCGAGACCGATGATGCGGTCGGTCTCACCGCTGCGGCCCGAGAGCACGATGACCGGGGTGTCGGTGCGCCCGGTGCGACCTCCTCGCACGGCGCGCAGGACGTCCAGCCCTCCGAGGCCGGGCAGGGACAGGTCGAGGACGACGAGCGCCGGGAGATCGTCCCGGATGCGACGCAACGCCGAGGGCCCGTCGTCGGCCTCCAGGACCCGGAAGCCGGCGTAGTCCAGCTGCCAGCGCACGACGGTGCGGATCGCCTCGTCGTCGTCGACGACGAGGACCACAGGGGACTTCGGCTCGTCGGGACGCTCGACCGCGGTGGGGCTCACCTGTTGATGGGTACCACACCCGGACCGGGGCTGGCGAGCGTGCCACAGTGGTGCGATGACCGCTGGGATGCCGTTGCTCGGGTTCGGGCTACCGGTCTCCGGCGCGTGGGCCACCCGCGAGAACCTGGTGCACGTGGCTCGCCGCGCGGAGCAGCTGGGGTACTCCTCGCTCTGGGCCTACCAGCGCACGCTGTGGCCCGCGGACGGTCGGCTCGGCCCGTCACACCGCAGCGTCCTCGACCCGGTCGTCGCGCTCGCGGTCGCCGCCGGGCACACCGAGCGGATCGGTCTCGGCACCGCCACGGTCTGCGCGCCGTTCACCGCCCCGGCCCTCCTGGCCTCGAGCATGGCCTCGCTGGATGCCGTGTCCGCCGGCCGCCTGACCGTCGGCGTCGGCATGGGCTGGCTCCCCGAGGAGCACGTCGCGACCGGGGTGCCGATGCACCGCAGGGGCGCGCGTTTCGAAGAATACCTGCAATGTCTCGTGGCGCTGTGGACCGAGGACCCGGTGGAGTTCGAGGGTGAGTTCTACACCGTGCCGAGGTCCCACCTCAGCCCGGCGCCGGTTCAGCAGCCGCACCCTGCGCTCCTCGTCGGCGGGAGCGCCGACGCTGCTCTGGAGCGGGCCGGGCGGCTGGCCCAGGGCTGGATCGCGAGCAGCCAGCACGTCCCCGCGACGCTGCGCCGCAGCATCGAGACGGTGCGACGGGGCGCGCTCGAGGCCGGCCGCGACCCGGACGCGCTGCGCGTGCTCGTGCGGGTCGTCCCGGAACTGGTGACCGCCGACCCCGGAGTCGGTCGCCGTCCCTTCCACGGCACCGCGGAGCAGATCCTGGCCGACGCCGCCACCCTGGCCGCGGACGGGGTGACCGAGGTGCTGCTCGACCTCAACCTCTCACCGCGGGTCGGGACGATGGACGTCGGCGTGGGTGAGGCGCTGGAGCGGGCTGAGCGTGTGATCGAAGAGCTCGCCCCTCAGTAGGAGCCGGATGCTCCCCCGGTGGGTGACTGCTTGCTCCCCAGCAGGAGTCTGCCTTGCTCCCCGGGTAGGAGCCGCGCCTCCGCCCGACCTCCTGCGTCGGTCGTGCGGTGTCGCTCCCCGGGTAGGAATCGAACCTACGTCGCTTGTCCTGATTCAAAGTCAGGCGGGCCCTACCAGCAGACCAACCGGGGACCGGTGCGCACGGCGGCGCACGGCATACGGTGAGGGTAATGGACTCAGCCGGGCACAATGACGGGGTGACTGCCCCTGCCTCGGCCAAGCCCCCCAAGACCAGCCGCGCCCGGATGACCGGACGCGAGCGTCGCGAGCAACTCATCGGGGTGGGTCGCAAGCACTTCGCCGACAAGGGTTTCGAGGGGACGACGATCGAGGAGATCGCCGCCTCGGCCGGGGTGTCCAAGCCGGTGGTCTACGAGCACTTCGGCGGCAAGGAGGGCCTGTACGCCGTCGTCGTCGACCGCGAGATCGAGAGCCTGCTGAGCGCGGTGCAGGGGGCGCTGACCTCCGAGGGCACCTCGCGCGAGATCATCGAACGCGCCGCCCTGGCCCTGCTCGGCTACGTCGAGACCTCCACTGACGGCTTCCGGATCCTCGTGCGGGACAGCCCGACCGGGCAGGCCACCGGTTCCTTCGCCAGCCTCATGAGCGACATCGCCAGCCAGGTCGAGCACATCCTCGCGGCCGAGTTCAAGTCCCACAAGCTCGACCCCAAGGCCGCGCCGATGTACGCACAGATGCTCGTCGGCATGATCGCCCTGACCGGCCAGTGGTGGCTGGACTCCCGCAAGTTCAAGAAGCACGAGGTCGCCGCTCACGTCGTCAACCTCGCCTGGAACGGGCTGACCGGCCTGGAACCCAAGCCCACGCTCACCGCCAGCCCGTCCTGAGGGCCGGCGTACGGCATCCGGTCAGGCGGTGGTCTTCCGGCCGACCGCGAACACCCGGCGGAACGGGAAGAGCACCCCGAGCGGCGTGCGCGGGTACGCCTCCGCGAGCAGCGCGGCGTAGGGCTCGAGGAACGCAGCGCGCTCGTCGTCCTCGGTGAGGATGTCGAGCACCGGCCGCAGCCCGGTGGCCGTGACCCAGCTCAGCACGGGGTTGTCCTCGGCGCCGTCGGGGTCCAGGACGTGCAGGTAGGTGGTCTCCCACGCGTCGACCGTGCATCCCAGTCGGGTGAGGTAACGCAGGTAGGTGGCGGGCTCCCCCACCGCCGGCAGGTCCAGCGCGGCCCCCAGCTCACCGGCCCGCTCGTGCTGTTCCGCCGTCTCGCGCATCAGGCGGTGGCTCGGGGCGTCGAAGTTGCCGGGCACCTGCAGGGCCAGCCAGCCACCCGGGGCAAGCGCCTCGACCCAGGTGTCGAGCAGGTCGAGGTGACCGGGAATCCACTGGAGGGTGGAGTTGGTGATGATGACGTCCGGGGCCACACCGAGGGAGGCCGGGTCCCACTCACGAAGCTCGGCCTGCACCCACTCGACCCGGCCGGCGTCGTCGAGGGCGCGGGCCGACTCCAGCATGGCCTCTGACGCGTCGACACCGATGACCCGGGCCTGCGGCCAGAGCTCGCCGAGCATGAGGGTGGCCGGGCCGTGGCCGCACCCGAGGTCGACGACGACCGCGGGGTCCTCGGTGCGCACCTGCGCGAGCAGGTCGGCGAAGGGCCTGCTGCGTTCGGCCGAGAACCGGCCATAGGCGGTGGGGTCCCAGCTCACGTGCTCGCTCATGCCGTGCTCCTCGGGTCGGGCGCCTGGTTGTGGGTGAACCTGGTGGATCGGTGGGCGGCGCCGGTGTCTCGATGTCAAGAAACTTGACGGGCAGTAGAGTCGGCCTCATGGCCGCTGACGATGTCGACCGTATCGTCTCCGCGTGGCGCCGGGAGCGTCCCGGGCTCGACGTGGCACCCCTCGAGGTCTTCAGCAGGGTGTCCCGGCTGGCCCGACGCCTCGATCGTGCCCGCGGGACGGCCTTCGCCGAGCACGGCCTCGACGGGTGGGAGTTCGACGTCCTGTCCGCGCTTCGCCGGGCCGGCACGCCCTACGAGCTCAGCCCCGGGCAGCTCGTCACCGAGACGCTCGTGACGAGCGGGACGATGACCAACCGCGTCGACCGCCTCGCCGCCCGTGGCTATGTCGAGCGCCACCCCGACCCCACCGACCGGCGTGGCGTGCTGGTCCGACTCACCCCCGCAGGCATGGACGTCGTGGATGCCGCCCTCGCCGACCTCCTCGCCCACGAGCACCAGCTCCTCGCCGAGCTGTCCGACACCGAGCGCGACGACCTGGCCGCCCTGCTGCGCCGCCTGCTGCACCCCTTCGAGACCGAGCCGAGCTGACCGGCATCGCGAGAGCGAGGTCCTCGCGGCGGGGCGCATCTCACACCGCCCGGAGTTGTAGAGGTAAGGCTTACCTCACTACTCTCGGTTCGTGCCCCTCACCGCCTCTGCTCCCCCGCGGGCCGAGGCACACCCCGCGCAGGCAGGGCCGGGCACGGCCCTGACCTGTCGACGGGCACCTGACCACGCGGATGCCGTGCACGTGCGGGGCGGGGGCGGGCGGCTGACGACGCTGACCCGCGGTGAACTGGCCGAGCGGGTGGCGAGCGCGGCCGGCATCCTCGCCGGCGAGCGCCGCCTGGTGCACGTGCACGGGGCCAACGACCTCGACACCCTCGTCGGCTACCTGGCTGCCCATGAGGCCGGGCACGTCGTGCTGCTCACCCCGCCCGGCTCCCCCGCAGCCGCCCTGGCCGCCACGTGGGACCCCGACGTCACGATCACCTCCACCGGCGAGGGCACGCCCGCGATCCAGCCCCACCGCGAGCACCCGGCCCACCCCCTGCACCCCGACCTCGCCCTGCTCATGAGCACGAGCGGGTCGAGCGGATCGCCCCGCCTGGTGCGCCTCTCCCACGACAACCTGCGCAGCAACGCCGAGGCGATCGCCGAGGCGCTGAGCATCCGCCCGCAGGACCGGGCCGTCACCAGCCTGCCGCTGCACTACTGCTACGGCCTGAGCGTCGTGCACAGCCACCTGCTCGTCGGGGCATCGATCGTGCTCACCGACCTCTCGATCGCCGACGAGTGCTTCTGGACGCTCGCCGCCGAGGCCCGGGTCACCACCCTCGCCGGCGTCCCACACACCTTCGAGCTGCTCGACCGCGTCGGTTTCGCCACGATGGACCTCCCCCACCTGCGCACCATCACCCAGGCCGGCGGCCGGATGGACCCGCAGCGCGTCGTCGAGCTGGCCACCCTCGGGCGCCGACGCGGCGTGGACCTGTTCGTCATGTACGGCCAGACCGAGGCGACCGCGCGGATGGCCTACCTGCCCCCCGGTCTCGCCGCCGAGCACCCCACCACGGTCGGTGTGGCCGTGCCCGGCGGATCCCTCGAGATCGTCGACGGCGAGGTCGTCTACTCCGGGCCGAACGTCATGCTCGGCTACGCCGACACCGCCGCCGACCTCGCGCTGGGGCGCACCGTCGAGCGCCTGCACACCGGTGACCTCGGCCGCATCACGGATGCCGGGCTGCTCGAGATCACCGGCCGCCGGTCGCGCGTGGCGAAGGTTCTCGGGCACCGGGTCGACCTCGACCACGTCGAGCGCACCCTGCGCGACGGCGGGCACGACGTGCGCTGCCTCGCCGCGCCGGATGCCGTCGCTCTCGTCTGCGCGCCGGGCCCCACCCCGGTCGACCACCGCAGGCTCGCCGAGCGCGCGGCCCGGTCGGCCGGCATCCCGACGCGCTGCGTGCAGGTGCTGACCTCCGCCGACCTCGGCCTGGACGCACTGCCCCACCTGAGCAGCGGCAAGGTCGACTACGCCACGCTGACCGACCTGGCCGCAGCGGCCCGCGTCCGCGCGGCCGATGTGACGACCGAGGCGCCGGCCGGCGCGGGTTCCCTTCGCGAGCGGTATCCCGCCGTGCTCGGGCTGGCATCGGTCTCACCGGAGGACTCCTTCGCCTCCCTCGGCGGCGACTCGCTGTCGTACGTCGAGGCGTCGCTGCACGTCGAGGACCACCTCGGACACCTGCCGGCCAGCTGGCACCTGCTGACCCTGCGCGAGCTCGAGGCGCTGGAAGCCGAGGCGACCACCGAACCCGGCCGGGCGGCATCCGGCACGCCACACCCGGCACCGGACGGCACGCCGCCCACCCTGCGCGCGCGCCTGCGCCGGGCCCTGTCCACCCGCTCGGTCGAGACCAGCGTGGTGCTGCGGGCGCTCGCCATCGTGCTCATCGTCGGCACCCACGCCCACGTCTTCACGCTCCAGGGCACGGCCCATGCCCTGCTCGTGCTCGTCGGCTGGAACCTGGCCCGCTTCCGGCTCGGTGAGGCGCCGCGCACCGAGCGGGTGCGCGGCCTGCTCACCGCAGTGCGCCGCATCGCCGCGCCGGCGCTCGTCGTCATCGTCGGCGCGCACCTACTCATCGGGCAGTACGCGTGGTCGACCATGGCCCTGCTCAACTGGGCGTTCGGGCAGGCCCGCCTCGGACCCGACTGGCGGTTCTGGTTCATCGAGTCGGCGGTGTTCGTGCTGCTCGTCGTGACCGCCGTCGTCGCGACGCCGTGGGGCGACCGGCTCGAGCGACGGCACCCGTTCGCGCTGCCGCTGGCGCTGGCGGGCATGGGGATGCTGTGGTGGCAGGGCCTGCTCTTCCCGCCCGTGCCGCACGTGCAGGGCTCGGCGCTCGTGGTCTCGTGGCTGTTCTGCCTGGGCTGGGCCGCCGCCAAGGCGCAGGGCCTGGGCCAGCGGATGCTCGTCACGGCCGTCGCGATCCCCACCATCGGCACCTTCTCGGGCAATCCCAAGCGCGACCTGCTGACCCTGACCGCAGCCCTGCTCGTCATCTGGGTGCCGACGCTACGGGTGCCCCGCGGGCTCGTTCCGCTGGTGCAGGTGCTCGCCGCGAGCTCGCTGTTCATCTACGTGCTGCACTGGCAGGTGCTCCAGGCGACCCGATCGACCCCGTGGCTGGGCTACCTGGCGGGTCTGCTCGCCGGGGTCGCCTACTGGTGGGTGTGGACCCGCGGGCCCCGGCTGCTGCGCACCGTCAAGCCTCAGCCGATGATCTCGGCGGCCTCCAGCCACTGAAGCTCGAGGTCCTCGCGCTCGTCGACGATCTCGCGCAGCTCGCGGTTGAGCACGAGCACCCGGGCGTGGTCGGTGGCCGCCGTGAGCATCGCGGCGTGCAGCTTCTCCTCGCGGTCGGCGAGGCGGCTCAACTGCTTCTCGACCCGGGCCATCGTCTTGCGGGCCTCGCGCGCCTGCGCCGGCGACACCGCTGGCGCAGCGGGCGTCGCAGACGAGGCGGATGCCGTCTGCCCACCACCCGCTGCGCCGAGCGAGCCCGGCCCGTCCGCTGACGAGTCGGCAGCGACAGCGGCAGCCGCGACGGCAGCGGCAGCCGAGCGACCGGCATCCCACGTCGACGCCGGACCACCGGCCGAGGCGGCGCGCAGGCGCAGGTACTCCTCGACGCCCCCGGGCAGCTCGCGCAGGCGGCCGTCGCCGAGCAGCGCGACCTGTCGGTCACACACGCGCTCGAGGAGGTAACGGTCGTGCGAGACGACGATGAGGGTGCCGGCCCACCCGTCGAGGAGGTCCTCCAACGAGGTCAGCGTCTCGATGTCGAGGTCGTTGGTCGGCTCGTCCAGCAGCAACACGTTCGGCTCGTCCATGAGCAGGCGGGTCAGCTGGAGGCGCCGCCGCTCACCGCCGGACAGGTCGCCGACGCGGGTCTGTTGCCGGGGGCCGCTGAACCCGAGCCGCTGCGCGAGCTGGGATGCCGTGAGCTCCTTGGCACCGAAGCGCACCACCGCGCGCACGTCCTCGACGGCCTCGATGACCCGGCGATCGGCCCACTTCTCGAGCTCGCGGACCTCCTGCGAGAGCACCGCCAGGCGCACGGTGACACCGACCTTGCGCTTGCCGGCGGCGAGCGCGACGTCCCCCGCGATGGCGCGCAGCAACGTCGACTTGCCGGCGCCGTTGACGCCGACGATGCCGGTGCGCTCGCCGGGGGCCAGGCGCCAGGTGACGTGGTCGAGCAGCACCCGGTCGCCGACGCTGATCCGGGCGTCGATGAGGTCGACGACGTCCTTGCCGAGACGGGTCGTGGCGAACCGCATGAGCTCGACGCCGTCACGAGCCGGGGGCTCGTCGGCGATGAGGGCATTGGCCGCGTCGATGCGGAACTTGGGCTTGCTCGTGCGCGCCGGCGGGCCCCGCCGCAGCCACGCGAGCTCCTTGCGCAGGAGGTTGTCGCGGCGCTCGGCGATGACCCCGGCCATCCGCTCGCGTTCGGCCTTGGCCAGCACGTAGGCCGCGTAGCCGCCCTCGTAGGCGAAGACCTGGCCGGAGTCGACCTCCCAGGTCTGGGTGGCGATCGCGTCGAGGAACCAGCGGTCGTGGGTGATCGCGACGACGGCGTTGTCCGGCCGGGCGTGCTGGCGCACGAGGTGGTCGGCCAGCCAGGCCACCCCTTCGACGTCGAGGTGGTTGGTCGGCTCGTCGAGCAGCAGCAGGTCGGGCGCGGAGACGAGCAGCGCCGCCAGCGCCACCCGCCGGCGCTCGCCACCGGACAACGGCCCCACCGCGGCAGCCATCCCACCGACGGCGGGTGCGTCGAGCCCACCGAGCAAACCGGTGAGGACGTCGCGGATGCGGGTGCTGGCGGCCCACTCGTGCTCGGGGAGGTCACCGATGACGGTCTCGTGAACGGTGGCTGCCGGGTCGAGGCCGTCGTCCTGGGTCAGCACCCCCACGGTCAGCCCGCCCACGCGAGCCACCCGGCCGGTGTCGACGTCCCGGGTGCCCGACAGCACCCGCAGGAGGGTGGTCTTGCCACCGCCGTTGCGACCGACGATGCCGATGCGGTCGCCGCCCCCGACCCCGAGGGAGACGGCATCGAGCACCTGGGCGGTGCCGAGCGCGAGGGAGGCCCGCTCGACCGAGACGAGGTTGGCCACTAGTCGGTCCGCTGGTGGATCACGTGGGCACCGTGGACCGGACCGCTGGCGCGCCGCACGTCGCGGACGACGCCGCTGGCCGTGAGGGCGACGGCGAGGTCGATGCCGGCCTCGCTGTTCTCGACGAGGAAGGCCGTCGTCGGGCCGGAGCCGGAGACGATGCCGCCCAGCGCCCCGTACTCCATGCCCGCGGCCAGCACCTCGGCGAGGTCGGGCCGCAGCGACAGTGACGCCGCCTGGAGGTCGTTGGACAGCTGTGCGGCGAGCTCGTGGGGGTCGCCGGTGCGCAGGGCGCTCATGAGGGCCGCGGTGGGAACGGGGTCGGGCACGTCCTCGTCGTCACGCAGGCGGTCGCACTCGGCGTAGACGGCCGGGGTGGACAGACCGCCCTCGGCGAGCGCGAACACCCAGTGGTAGGTGCCCCGGGCGAGCACGGGGGCGAGCAGTTCGCCGCGCCCGCTGCCCATCGCCGTGCCCCCGGCGATGAGGAAGGGCACGTCGCTGCCGAGCTCGCTGGCGAGGTCCTCCAGCTCTTCGCGGTCCAGGTCGAGGTCCCAGAGGTGGTCGAGGGCGACCAGGGTGGCCGCGGCATCCGCCGACCCGCCGGCCATGCCGCCCGCCACCGGGATGCCCTTGCGGATGGCGATGTGCACCGGGTCGATGTCGAAGTGGGTCTCCACGAGCCGCGCCGCCCGCAGGGCGAGGTTGTCCCCGTTCTCGGGCACCCCCGCCGCGAGCGGTCCGGAGACGGTGACGCCCCAGTCCGCGGCGGCGGCCACGGTGACGTCGTCGTAGAGGCTCACCGCCTGGAACACCGTGGACAGGGCGTGGTAGCCGTCGGGGCGGCGTGGGCCCACGAGCAGCTCGAGGTTGACCTTGGCCGGCACCCGGACCGTCACCGGAGCGGGCACGAGGGGAGCCGAGGTCATGTCCCCACCCTAAAGTGCTTCAGGACCCCTGCACCGCCTGAACCCGAGCGGAGGCGATCGCGGCGAAGGTTGCGACGTCGAGCTGCTCCCCACGAGTGCGCGGATCGACGCCCGCAGCCGTCAGCGCAGCCTCGGCGAGCGCGGCCGACCCCGCCCACGATGCGAGGGCGGCACGCAGGGTCTTGCGGCGCTGCGCGAAGGCCGCGTCGACGCAGGCGAAGACCTCCTGGCGGCTGGCGTCGGTGACCGGCGGTTCGCGGCGGGTCAGGGCGACGAGCCCGGAGTCGACGTTCGGAACGGGCCAGAAGACGCTGCGCGGCACCCGGCCGGCGAGCCGCACGTCGGCGTACCAGGCGGCCTTGACGCTCGGCACGCCGTACGTCTTCGAGCCCGGGCCGGCGGCGAGCCGCTCGGCGACCTCGAGCTGGACCATGACGAGGATGGTGCGCACCGTGGGGAACAGCTCGAGGAAGCGCAGGACCACCGGCACGGACACGTTGTAGGGCAGGTTCGCGACGAGGGCCGTCGGTGCCGGCCCGGGCAGCTCGGTCACGGTGAGCGCGTCGGCCTGCACCACGTCGAGGCGGTCGACGAGGGTGGGCGCGTGCTGCGCGACCGTGTCGGGCAGGGCCGCGGCCAGCGCCGGGTCGACCTCGATCGCGACGACCCGGTCCACCTCCGGCAGCAGGGCGAGGGTCAACGAGCCCAGGCCCGGCCCCACCTCGACGACGGTGTCACCTGCCCCGACGCCGGCCACCCGCACGATGCGCCGGACGGTGTTGCCATCGACGACGAAGTTCTGACCCCACTGCTTGGTCGGGCGGATGCCGTGGCGCGCGGCGAGGTCGCGGATCTCACCTGCCCCGAGCAGGCTCACCTCGTGGTCGTCGGACATGCGCTCACCCTAGCCACGACGCACGGTGCCGGGCCGACGCGAGGCGTCGACCCGGCATCCGAGGTCGTGATCAGGTCGTTGATCAGGCGGCGTGTGCGCAGCCCCACGGGGAGAGGCCGGCCCGCGCGTAGTAGCGGTTGGCGATGGTGATCTGCTCGGCGCGCGACGCGAGGTCGGCGCGGGGGGCGAAGTCGTCGCCACCCATGGCCAGCCAGGACGCGGTGGCGAACTGCAGACCGCCGTAGTAGCCGTTGCCGGTGTTGATGTTCCAGCGGCCACCGGACTCGCACTGGGCGATCCGGTCCCACATGGCGGAGCGGGCGGTGTTGATGCCCGCGCCAGACGTGCTGCCGCCGCCGCTGCCACCGGTGCTCGTGGTGGCCGCCGGGCGGGCCTTCGTGCCGACCTTGACGACAGCCGCGACGGGCTTGGCGGTGACGGTGCTCTTGACGACCTTGGTGCTCGTCTTCTTCCCGTCGACGAAGGTGACCTGGCTGACGACGGTCTTGGAGCCCTTCTTGCCCTTGGTGACGACCTTGGTCTGGCCCTTGTACAGGCTCGAGTCCTTCTGCTTGGTGGTCGTGAACGCGATGGCCTTCTTGGCGGTCTCGGTCTTGACGTCCACGCGCTTGAGGGTGATCTTCATGCCGTCCTCGACCGAGGTTGGCATGACCGGGGAGACGACGTCCGCGGCGCGCTTGGCGACGTCGAGCTCGGCGAGGACACCGAACACGGTCTGGCTCGTCGTGGTGACCTTGCGGGTCTTGCCGTCGGCGACGACCGTGACGTTCTTCGGGGTGGTGACGGCCAGGGTGAGGCCGTCACGGCCCAGGCTCTGCGAACGCGAGGCCGTCAGGGCGGCACCCTCGGCGCGGATGTTCAGATCCGTGAGCGCGCCGTCAACCGTGGTGGCCGTGGTCCAGCGCTCGGTCGTCTCGCCGTCGACGGTCACCGTCAGGAGGCGACCGTAGCGCACCGAGATGCGGTCGCCGTCGGAGACCGGGGTGTCCAGGGAGGGCACGACGTCGTCGTGCGGGCCGACGGTGATGTCCTGCTTGGCGAGGACGTCGGCGACGGTGCTGCCGAAGACGTGCACCGACGTGGGCTGACCGTCGACGGTGACCTCGACGGCCTTGTCCGCGTGGGCGATACCGACGGCACCGCCAGCGATGACGAGGGCAGCGACACCTTGGGCGACATGACGAAGGGGGCGGGTGAAAAGCACGGTTCTCCAGTGTTCGTGATCTCCGGGCACCGAACTCGGACGCAGCCGCACGCGGCCCTGACGACCCGTCACCGGGGCGTCGTCACGCAGACGCTCTCCCTGCCGACACCGGCGGCGATCAGGGTGGTCGTGCGTGCCGTCCGAGGCGATTCGGCCCCGGCCATTCCCTCCAGCGTGACGGAGCCAACGGGCGAAGGTCAAATTTTGGTAACGGTCAGGCAGCCGTCGGCGCGCCTCATGGGGCACTTCTGGCGCACGAGCACCACCGGTAACGAGATCTGTGTCACGGTGCGGAGAACGGCGCTGACCACGGGCCGTAGAGGCGCTCGGCGTTGTCGCTGAGCGCCTCGCACAGGGTGGGCACCGCGACGCCGAGGACCCCGGCCATGACCCGAACGGTGAGGGGCACCAGAGCCGGTGAGTTCGTTGCACCGCGCCAGGGATGTGGCGTGAGGTAGGGAGCATCGGTCTCGACGAGCAGCAGGTCGAGCGGTGTCACGGCCAGGGCGTCGCGCAGGGCCGTCGCGTTCTTGAAGGTGACGGTTCCGCTGAAGGACAGGTGGTAGCCGCGGTCGACGCACTGCCGCGCCAGGTCCGGGCCGCCGGAGAAGCAGTGCATCACCGTGGCGGGTGGCGCCCCCTCCTCGTCGAGGATGCGCACCACGTCGTCGTGGCTGTCACGGTCGTGGACCTGCAACGCCTTGCCGAGCCGCTTGGCGAGGTCGATGTGCCATCGGAAGGACTCCTGCTGCACCGGCACACCGTCGGGCCCGGTCCGGAAGTAGTCCAGGCCCGTCTCGCCGACGACGCTCACCCGCGGGTGGGCAGCGAGGCGCTCGATCTCGGCATACGCCGACGTCAACTCTCCCGCTGCGGCCAGGCCGGGAACCTCGTTGGGGTGCAGGGCGACTCCCGCGAGCACCCCTGCGTGCTGCTCGGCCGCCGCGACGGCGAACCGGGCTCCAGGCAGGTCGCACCCGATCTGCACGACCCGGTCGACGCCGACCTCGGCCGCCGCCGCCAGCACGGGGCCAAGACCCTCGACCGACACCTGTGTGCCGTCCCTGGTGATGTCCAGGTGCGTGTGGTTGTCGACGACCGCGATCGGCAGCGGATCCGGTGCCGTGGGGACCCGCTCCGGGGCGGTCTCCGCACGGGGACTCACGACAGGCCCCACTCCTGGAGCACCTGGGCCTCGTCGAGCTTGCTGAACACCGGCGCCGGCTTGACCACCGCAGCGCCGACCAGCACGGGCGTGGACTCCCACCGCGGGGTGCCGGAGTAGTCGCCCGTGATCACCGGGTAGCTGCGATCCGAGTCGCCGTCGTCGAGACCCACGACGTCGGTGAGCACCGGCATCGGGACGAACTCGCCCACCCCGCCGAGGGCGAGGTGCACCCGGTTCGCGGCGTGCGGCAGGAACGGCGCGAGCAGGGTGTTGAGGTCGGAGACGCTCTGGATCAGGGTGTGCAGCACCGTGGCCAGCCGCTCGCGCTCGTGCTCACCCTTGAGCTTGAAGGGCTCGGTGCGCGAGACATAGGCGTTGACCTCACCGACGATCCGCATGGTCTCGGCGAGCGCGGCCTTGACCCGGTTGCGCTCCAGCAGGGCGCCGACCGTGGCGAACGCACCGGTGACCGTCTCGCGCAGCTCGAGGTCGATGTCCTCGAGCGGCCCGGGCTGCGGGATCTCGCCGAAGTTCTTGGCGACCATCGCCGCCGTACGAGAGACGAGGTTGCCCCAGCCGGCGACGAGCTCGGAGTTGTTGCGCTGGACGAAGTCTCGCCAGGTGAAGGCAGAGTCCTGGTTCTCGGGGCCGGCCGCGCAGATGTAGAACCGGATCGCATCGGGGCCGTACTTCTCCAGGACGTCCCGCACGTAGATCACGTCACCGCGGCTGGTGGAGAACTGTCGGTCACCGAAGGTGAGGAACTCGCTCGAGACCACTTCGGTGGGCAGGTTGAGCTCGCCGAAGACCCCCGGTTCGCCTCCCCGCTCGCCGTGACCGGCGTACCCGAGCAGCTCCGCCGGCCAGATCTGGGAGTGGAAGGTGATGTTGTCCTTACCCATGAAGTAGTACGAAACCTGCGGGTCATCGCTCGTACCGGGGTTCCACCACAGGCGCCAGGCCTCGGGGTCGCCCGAGCGCCGGGCCCACTCGATCGACGCCGAGAGGTAGCCGATGACGGCGTCGAACCAGACGTAGAGCCGCTTCGTCGGCTGGTCACGCCACCCGTCGAGGGGCACTGGGATGCCCCAGTCGATGTCGCGGGTCATCGCGCGCGGCTTGATGTCGTCGAGGATGTTGAGGCTGAACTTGATGACGTTGGGGCGCCAGGTGCCCGAGGCCTCACGCCCCTCGAGCCACTCGCGCAGCGCATCGGCGAGCGCCGGGAGGTCGAGGAAGAAGTGCTGGGTCTCGATGAACTCCGGGGTCTCCCCGTTGATCTTGCTGCGCGGGTTGACGAGGTCCTCGGGCTCGAGCTGGTTGCCGCAGTTGTCGCACTGGTCACCGCGCGCCTCGCCGTAACCGCACAGGGGGCACGTGCCCTCGATGTAGCGGTCCGGCAGGGTGCGGCCCGTCGTCGGTGAGATCGCCCCGCGCTGGGTGCGCTCGACCATGTACCCGTTCTCCCAGACCCGGGTGAACAGCTCCTGGGCGACGGCGTAGTGGTTGGCCGTCGTGGTGCGGGTGTACAGGTCGTAGGTGCAGCCGAGGTCGGCCAGCTCGCCGGCGATGATGGCGTGGTTCCTCGCGACGAACTCCGTCGGGGTGACACCGGCCTTGTCGGCCAGGACGAGGATCGGGGTGCCGTGCTCGTCGGAACCGCTCACCATCAGCACGTCGTGCCCCGCCATCCGCATGTAGCGGCTGAAGACGTCAGAGGGGACCCCGAACCCGGCGATGTGGCCGAGGTGTCGGGGGCCGTTCGCGTACGGCCAGGCAACGGCGGAAAGGACCTTCATGGGGTCCGATCCTAGGTGCCCGGCGGTTCACTCCCCCACCGCGCATCCCGGGACTACGCTCGGGTGGCCGTACGTTGCACTGACGGCACGTCCGCGTGGAGCGGTCGTGGGTGCGAAGGAAGGAAGACCGTGCTCGCTGCCCTCACCGGAATGGGCCTGTCCGCCGCCGCAGGTCTCAACGCCTACATCCCGTTTCTCGTCGTGGCCCTGGTCTCGCGCTTCACGGATCTCATCACCCTGCCCGCGGGGTACGAGTGGATCGACAGCAACTGGGCGATCGGCATCGGCTCGGCCCTGCTGCTCGCCGAGATCGTCCTGGACAAGATCCCGGCCGTCGACACGATCAACGACACGATCCAGACGTTCATCCGCCCCAGCATGGGTGGGTTGATCTTCGCCGCCTCCACCGCGGCATCCGAGGTCGACAACTCGGCGTGGATGCAGGACAACCCGTGGGTCTCGGTCGTGCTCGGGGTGATCATCTCGGGGCTGGTCCACACCGGCAAGATGGCCTCTCGTCCTGTGATCAACGCCGGCACCGCCGGTGTCGGCGCCCCCGTGGTCTCCACCGCCGAGGACGTCGGCTCGCTCGGGCTCACCCTGATCGCGCTCATCGCACCGGTGCTCGTCATCATCGCGCTGGCCCTGCTCGCGTGGCTGCTGATCTGGATGTGGCTGAGGGTTCGTCGCTGGCGGCGCACGCGGCGCGACCCCGCGTACCAGCCCGGCTAGCCCTCGACGACCATCGACGCCGGAGGCGGCGTGAAGGTCTGGGCCCGGCCCCAGTCGCTGAACACGAGGTCGGCAGGAGCGGTCGACGGCCCGACCGCGCGCACGAGGGTGGCGCTGCCGTCCGCCAGCACCCAGAGTCGGGCCCCGTCGGGCTTGCCGAGGACGTACACCGCCTTGCCGTCGACCTCGCCCTCCTCCACCGGTGACGTGTCGGCCTCGAGCGCCGCGATCTCCGGCACCCCGAAGGTCTCGGTGAGCATGGTGCGCAGGGTGAACGAGCCGAGCTCGGTGGCGTCGGACTCGCTGATGGCGACGTACTTGCCGACCATCCCGGAGCCGGCAGCCGGGTCACCGGTCTGCTCGACCCAGAACTCCTCGTCGCCCCCGAGCCAGTGGTCGGCACCGACGGTGATGACCTCGGCCTGCCCACCCGAAGGGGTGGTGATGAACACCGTCTGGTTCGAGCCGTTGGCGTTGCCCTCGACATCGACGGTGACCGGACCCCCATCGCGGGTCTGCGTGCCGACCACGCGTGCCGACGGTGCCGCCAGCGCAGCCGTGCGGGCCTGCCGGTAGACCTCGCCGACCGTCGGCAGGGACGACGACGGAGTCGGGGTCGGGCTCGTCGAGGTGCTGGCCGTCGAGGAGGCGGTCGGGGATGTCGTCTCGGTCCCCTCACCGTCGCGGTTGCAGCCCCCGACGGCCAGGGCCACCAGCACGGTTGCGGTCGCTGCCACGGTCCGCAGGCCGGTTCCGGTCTCCACAGGCACTCCTCACGTCGGAACCGCCATGGTAGGCGGCCACCTCCGGGTCGTCGTGCCGCCCCACCGCGCGAGGGTCACGTGTCGTGCCTCCTGGCCGACCGGTCGCCGTCCTCTGCCGAGGTCCCGACATGGCACCGACCGAGGCGAGGCCTACGCTGTCCTCCATGCGCCGCCAGCACCTCACCGAGACCTGGCTCGTGCTCGGTGTGTCCCTGGGAGCGTCGGCGATCTGGTCGCTGCTGCGCATCGTCGACAAGCTGACCCGCCCGGCCCCGCTCGGGTCACAGACCACCTCGATGAACTCGTCGGTGACCCCCGACCGGCCGTGGCTCGACCTCGTCTACCAGCTCACCGGGGTCGCGTTGGCTCTGGTGCCCGTGCTGCTCGCCCTTCACCTGCTGCGCCGCGACGACCCGGACGAGCCCCACACGATGGGCTTCGACCTGCGCCGGCCGGGTCAGGACCTCGTGCGTGGGGCCGTGCTGGCCGCCGTCATCGGACTCCCGGGGCTTGCGCTGTACGCCGCCGCGAAGGCCCTCGACCTCAACACGACGATCGCCGCGGCCAACCTGGCGAGCGCCTGGTGGACCATCCCCGTGTTGATCCTCGCCGCCGCCCAGAACGCGGTGCTCGAAGAGGTGATCATGGTGGGCTACCTGTTCAAGCGGTGGGGCCAGGCCGGGTGGGGTCGCTGGCAGATCATCCTCACCAGCGCGGTGATCCGGGGCACGTACCACCTCTACCAGGGGTTCGGCGGCTTCGTCGGCAACATCGCCATGGGGATCGTGTTCGGCTGGTGGTACACCCGCAGCAAGCGGGTGATGCCGCTCGTGGTGGCCCACACGATCCTCGACGTCGTCGCCTTCGTCGGCTACGCCCTGCTGCGCGACCGCCTCAGCTGGCTCTGACCCGTACCGGAATCGACCAATAGGTCACTCCGGGTACGCCCCGACCTGCACCCCCCCCCGGTACCGGAATCGACCAATAGGTCACTCCGGGTACGCCCTGACCCTTTCACGCGTACCCCCAGCGACCTATTGGTCGCTGGGGGTACGCGTTGGGGTTGGGATGCCGGTCAGTGACCTGCGCGCATCGCCGCCAGGAGGTCGTGGTTCAGCGTGGAGATGACGTCCTGCGGGATGCCCTTCGGGCAGGCCTGCGAGCAGGCGCCGACGTTCGTGCAGCCGCCGAAGCCCTCGTGGTCGTGCTGGTCGACCATGGAGACGACCCGAGCCATCCTCTCGGGCTGGCCCTGGGGCAGCTCGGAGAGGTGGGTGACCTTGGCGCCCATGAACAGCATGGCGCTCGCGTTGGGGCAGGCCGCCACGCACGCGCCGCACCCGATGCACTCGGCCGCCGTGAACGCCCGGTCGGCAGCCGGCTTGGGCACCGGCGCGGCGTGGGCGTCGGGGGCGGACCCGGTGTTGACCGAGATGTAGCCGCCCGCCTGGATGATGCGGTCGAAGGCGCCGCGGTCGACGACGAGGTCCTTGATGACCGGGAACGCGTTGGCGCGCCACGGCTCGATCGTGATGACCTCGCCGTCGCGGAAGCTGCGCATGTGCAGCTGACACGTCGTCGTCTTCTCAGGCCCGTGTGCCTCACCGGAGATCATCAGGCCACACATGCCGCAGATGCCCTCTCGGCAGTCGCTGTCGAAGGCGATGGGCTCCTGACCGGCCGCGTTGAGCTGCTCGTTGAGCACGTCGAGCATCTCGAGGAAGCTCATGTCGGGGCTGATGTCGGAGACCTTGTAGACCACGAGCTCGCCGGTGTGGCGGGGGCCGGCCTGACGCCAGATCTTCAGGGTGAGATTCATGCTGTTTGCGTCCTTTGGGGGGATTCCGGGGGGCGAAGCCCCCCGGAGGTCACTTGTAGCTCCGCTGCTTCAGTTCGATCGCTTCGTACACCAGATCCTCCTTGTGGAGCACCGGGGCACCCATCTCGCCGTCACCGTCGCCGCCGGCGAACTCCCAGGCCGCGACGTAGAGGAACTCGTCGTCGTGACGCAGCGCCTCGCCGTCCTCGGTCTGCGACTCGGCCCGGAAGTGACCGCCGCAGGACTCGCGACGGTGCAGGGCGTCGATGCACATGAGCTCACCGAGCTCGAGGAAGTCGGCGACCCGGCCGGCCTTCTCGAGGCTCTGGTTGAGGGTGTCGGCCGACCCGAGGACACGTACGTTGCGCCAGAACTCCTCGCGCAGACCGCGGATGAGGTCGATGGCCTTGAGCAGCCCCTCCTCGGAACGCTCCATGCCGCAGTACTCCCACATGATGTGGCCGAGTTCCTTGTGGAAGGAGTCGACACTGCGCTCGCCCTGGATCTGGAGCAGGCGGGCCGTGCGCTGTTCGACCGAGGTGCGTGCCTCGACGACGGCGGGGGCGTCCGTCGACAGCGGCTCGAAGGGCCCCTTGGCGAGGTAGTCGCGGATGGTGTTCGGCAGGACGAAGTACCCGTCGGCCAGACCCTGCATGAGCGCCGAGGCACCCAGGCGGTTGGCGCCGTGGTCGGAGAAGTTGGCCTCTCCGGTGACGAACAGCCCGGGGATCGAGGACTGGAGGTCGTAGTCGACCCACAGACCACCCATCGTGTAGTGGACCGCCGGGTAGATGCGCATCGGGGTCTCGTACGGGTTCTCCCCGGTGATCCGGGCGTACATGTCGAACAGGTTGCCGTACTTGGCCTCGACGGCTGCCTTGCCCAGTCGGGAGATGGCGTCGGCGAAGTCGAGGTACACCCCGCGGCGGAAGTCCCCGACCATAGGGCCGACACCGCGGCCCTCGTCGCAGACGTTCTTGGCCTGGCGCGAGGCGATGTCGCGCGGCACGAGGTTGCCGAAGCTCGGGTAGATCCGCTCCAGGTAGTAGTCGCGGTCCTCCTCGGCGATGGTGCGCGGGTCCTTGTCACAGTCCTCGCGACGCTTGGGCACCCAGATGCGGCCGTCGTTGCGCAGCGACTCGGACATCAGGGTCAGCTTGCTCTGGTGGTCACCGGAGACCGGGATGCAGGTCGGGTGGATCTGCGTGTAGCAGGGGTTGGCCATGTAGGCGCCCTTGCGGTGCGCCCGCCACGACGCCGTGACGTTGGAGCCCATCGCGTTGGTCGACAGGAAGAACACGTTGCCGTACCCACCGGAGGCGAGGACGACGGCATCCGCGAGGTGCGTCTCGATCTCGCCGGTGACGAGGTCGCGAGCGATGATGCCGCGCGCGCGACCCTCGGAGACGATGACCTCGAGCATCTCGTGGCGGGTGAACTGCTCCACCGTGCCGGCCGCGACCTGACGCTCGAGGGCCTGGTAGGCACCGATGAGCAGCTGCTGGCCGGTCTGGCCACGGGCGTAGAAGGTGCGCGACACCTGGACGCCACCGAAGGAACGGTTGTCGAGCAGACCGCCGTACTCGCGGGCGAACGGCACACCCTGGGCGACGCACTGGTCGATGATCGCGGCGCTGACCTCGGCCAGGCGGTAGACGTTGGTCTCGCGGGCCCGGTAGTCACCACCCTTGACCGTGTCGTAGAACAGGCGGTAGACGGAGTCGCCGTCCTCCTTGTAGTTCTTGGCGGCGTTGATGCCACCCTGGGCGGCGATCGAGTGGGCCCGGCGCGGGCTGTCCTGGAAGCAGAACGACTTCACGTGGTAGCCGGCCTCGCCCAAGGTGGCCGCGGCGGCGCCGCCGGCGAGCCCGGTGCCCACGATGATGACCGACAGCTTGCGACGGTTGGCCGGGTTGACCAGGGCTGCCTCGAACTTGCGGGTGGTCCACTTCTCGGCGATGGGGCCGGCGGGCGCCTTGGTGTCGGCGATCTTCTCGCCCTCGGTGTAGAGGCGGTGAGCGATCCCCGCGTTCACGGTGTTTCCGGTCATGGTGTCAGTGCCTCACTTGATCAGGCCGAAGAGGATGGCGAGCGGCGGGATGGCGAACCCGACGACGACGAGCGCTGCGACGGCGTGGCCGATGGCCTTGGCACGCCGGTACTTCGCCGGGGTGCCCGTGAGGCCGAAGGTCTGCTGCGCACTGAAGACCCCGTGCGCGAGGTGCAGGCCGAGCGCGGCGAGAGCGAGCAGGTAGATCAGGGTCATCCACGGAACCTGGAAGCTCGCGACGACGAGGCGGTAGGGGTTCTGCTCGATGTCGACACCCTGGGCGTCGGGGTTGACCGAGATCTTCATGATCGTGAAGTGCAGCAGGTGCCAGATGATGAAGATGATGAGGAAGACCCCGCCCCACCGCATCCACGCGGTACGCATCGCCGTCTTGGCGGCGGCGTACTTGGTGCGCCGCGCCGTGCCGGCCCGGCTCCACAGCGAGAACGCCGCGTAGATGTGGGCGATGACCGCCACGATCAGGACGACGCGCACGATCCACAGCAGCCCCTCGTAGGGCAGGATCGGCTCGCCGAAGGTGCGCAGGTGGTGGGCGTAGGTGTTGAACGCCTCCTCCCCCGCCAAGGTCTTGAGGTTGCCGTACATGTGCAACAGGACGTACCCGACGAACACCAGCCCGGACCCCGCCATGAGGGTCTTGAGGGCGATGGTGGTGCGGCGGGCCGTCGCCGGACGTGAGGGAGCTGTCGTAGTGGCCACGGCAGAAACCTAGCGCGGCGCGCCGCCCGGCGGCAGGTCAGGTGAACCTTGCAGTGTGTGAGGTTCGCCAATTACCCACCGGTAGACGTGACGACGCCCGGCATCCGAGGTGGATGCCGGGCGTCGTGCGGTCAGATCACTCGACCTCGGTGGGCTCGTGGTCGTGGTCGTGCAGGCCACCCTGGGACGAGCCTGAATCCCCGCCAGCACCCGACGTTCCCGCTCCGTCGCCCGAGACGGGCGGGAAGTTGCTCTTGCCGGGGAGTCCGTTCACGTCGGAGGTGTTCATCGCGTACTGGAGCACGCTGAACCCGATGGCGTCGGAGTTGACGTCGAGGGCGTGGTCGTTGTTGTTCGCGTAGGTGTCGCACGCCAGGTGGTAGCACGGGTCGTACTGCTGGCCCGCGGTCCCACCCCACCGGGCGGCCTCGTCGGCGGTCTTGACACCCTCGGCGCCGGTGAACAGGCCACCGGACGGGATGCCGTTGGCGATGAACGCCCCGTAGTCGGAGCGTCCCGAGAAGTCGGTGCCCTTGAAGGGCTCACCGACCGAGGTGTAGAACGCCTCGAAGGTCTTCTCGATCTGGGCGGAACCCTCCGGCCCGACGCCGGCGCCGACACCATCCGAGTCGTCACCGTCGTAGACGAAGAACACGTGGTTGGGCGAACCCACCATGTCGAAGTTCAGGTACAGCGCGATCTTGTCCTTCTCCGCCTCCGAGAGACCTGCGACGTACTCGTTCGAGCCGATGAGGCCCGACTCCTCGGCACCCCACCACGCGAAACGGACGGCGTTGGTCGGCTTGACCTTGGCCATCTGCTCGGCCACCTCGAGGATGGCCGCCGACCCGGAGCCGTTGTCGTTGAGGCCGGGACCGGCCTGGACCGAGTCCAGGTGCGCGCCCGCCATGACGACGTTGCTCGGGTTGCCCCACTTGCTCTGGGCGATGACGTTCGTCTGGGTGATCAGCTCGGGCTCGGGAACGTTGATGTAGGCGGTCGAGCCGGGCGTGGACAGGGCCTCACCGGCGGCGAAGGACGCCCCGACGGCAGGGATCCTCGTTCCTGCACCGTCCGGAAGGAGCGTGCCGACGACGAGCCCTTCACGGGTCGGGTCGTTGCCCTGGTTGAAGATGATGACGGCGCTCGCACCGGCTGCCTGGGCGTTGGCCGCCTTGAGCCCGAAGGAGCAGGTGCCACGCTGGACGAGGGCGATGTTTCCTGCCGGGAACCCGGCGAAGTCAGCGGCCTCACAACCGCTCGTGCTGGCTCGCGGCGGTGCCAACGCGAGGTCGACAGGGGTCACCGCGCCGGTGGCCGAGCCGTAGCCCGTGCCCGTGAAGGGCCCGGTGTCGTAGACGTTGCTCAGGGGCGCGAGCTGCTGCAGCGTGGCCGCGGCGACGTAGGTGAACGGGAACTCGTCGAGGGTGACGTCGTAACCGGCCGCCTCCATCTTGTCGACCACGTACGCGACGCTCGCGTCGTAGCCGGGGGTACCCGCCGCTCGGTTGCCGCCGTTCGCGTCAGCGATCGACTGAAGGGCCGCCTGGTGCTCGCGGACACCCTCGAGGGTGATGCACTCCATGAGCTTGGCGTGCGTGTTGTTCACCCGCGTGTCACACGCCGGGGAGGGCTTCGGCGCCGCCTGCACCAGCGGTGTGAACGACAACGCGCAGGCAGCGGCGGCGGCGACGACGGCGCCGATCCGCAGGGAGGTTCGAGACATGTGCTGATCTCCGTGGTGTCGGAGGTGGTGCCCGGGATGGGTGGCAAGGCGCACCGCGTCGCAGCACCCGTGGATTCCGCCAGAGTAGGGAAAACCCTCCGATCCGTAAAGACCTCTGTGCCTCGGTCTCTCAGCAGGACATCACTGGACGGAAGGCCGGGCGACCACCGCGTCGTACAGCGCCTTGCGGGACAGCCCCGTGGCCCGGGACACCTCGCCGCACACGTCCTTGAGCCGCTCACCTCGGGCCACCCTGTCCCGGATGCCGGCCACCTCGGTCTCGAGATCGGCCGCCGGTCGGGTGGCCCCCTCCACGACGACGGTGATCTCGCCCCGGACGCCGTCGGCTGCCCAGGTGACGAGCTCGGCGAGCGTGCCCCGCCTGACCTCCTCATAGGTCTTCGTCAGCTCGCGGCACACCGCGGCGCGGCGCTGCGGCCCGAAGACCTCGGCCATCGTGGACAGGGTGCGCTCGAGACGGTGAGGGGCCTCGAAGAAGACCATGGTGCGCCGCTCGTCGCCGAGCACCCCGAGCGCGCTCGCACGCTCCCCCGCGCGACGCGGGAGGAAACCCTCGAAGCAGAACCGGTCGACCGGCATCCCGGACACCGCCAACGCCATGAGAACCGCGGACGGCCCCGGAACGCAGGTCACGCGCACCCCGCCCGCGACCGCGGCGCTCACGAGGCGGTACCCGGGGTCGGAGACCGACGGCATCCCGGCATCCGTCACGACGACGACGCGACGACCTTCGATCAGCTGCTCGACGAGCTCGGGCGTGCGCTGCGCCTCGTTGTGCTCGTGGTAGGACAGCACGCGGCCGGTGGGCTCGACGCCGAGGGCCTGGCAGAGCCGACGCAACCGACGCGTGTCCTCGGCAGCGACGACGTCGGCCCTGCTCAGCTCCTCGGCCAGGCGGAGCGCCGCGTCCCGCGGGTCGCCGATGGGGGTGGCGGCCAGGACGAGGACACCATGACTCATGGCGCGATCCTCGCACGGCGCACGGTGTCAGGGTGCCCCCACGTCACCGGCCTAGGATGACCCGGTGAACCGGACCGACGAGCTGCGCCTGCGCCTGCTCGGCCAACGGCCGGTGTCACTGATGACCGACACGCTGTGGGGGTGGCTCGGGCCGGGCCTGATCGCCCTCGTCGGCGGGTTCCTGCGGTTCTGGAACCTCGACCACCCGCGGGCGCTGGTCTTCGACGAGACGTACTACGTCAAGCAGGCGACCTCGATGCTGCGCTTCGGCGTCGAGATGCGGGTTCTCAGCACGCTGAAGGAGCCGGACAAGGTCTTCGCCGGCGGCAACCCGGACGTCTTCTCCACCGTCGACGGCGACATGGTGGTGCACCCTCCCGTCGGCAAGTGGATGCTGACCGCCGGCCAGTGGGTGTTCGGGTCGGACTCGGGGTTCGGGTGGCGGGTGTCGGCGGCGGTCGTCGGGACGCTGTCCATCCTCATCGTCGGCCGGGTGGCCCGCAGGATGTTCGGCTCGACGGCGCTGGGCTGTGTCGCGGCGTTCCTGCTGGCCTTCGAGGGCTCGCACTTCGTGATGTCGCGCACGGGCATCCTCGACATCTTCGTGTCGTTCTTCGCGCTGTGCGGGTTCGCGGCGCTGCTCATCGACCGCGATCGCAGCCGCGAGGTCCTCGCCGCGCGGGTGGGGGCGCTGCCGCGGGGGACGTGGCCGCAGGGGTTGGGGCCGTGGCTGGGCTGGCGCCCGTGGCGCTGGGTCGCCGGGTTGTCCCTCGGCCTCGCGACGAGCACGAAGTGGTCGGGGCTGTTCTTCGTGGCCGCCTTCGGGCTGATGACCGTGTGGTGGGACATGGGCGCCCGGCGCGCCGCCGGGGTGCGCCGCTGGGGCCTCGGGGCGATCGTCAAGGACGGCCCCTTCGCGGCGCTGGCCATGGTCGGCACCACCGCCGTGGTCTACGTGGCGTCGTGGATCGGGTGGTTCCGCAGCGACGTCGGCTACCACCGGCAGTGGCACACCTTCCACCCCGGCGAGGGGGTCATGTGGCTGCCACCGGTGCTGCGCAACTGGGTGAAGTACCACCAGGACGCGTTCAACTTCAACACCACGCTGCAGACCCCGCACCCCTACCAGTCCGACCCCTGGACCTGGATCCTCCAGCTGCGGCCGACGTCGTTCTACTACGAGAGCCCGACGCGCGGGGTCGCCGGGTGCGCCGTCGACCAGTGTTCGCAGGCCATCAACCCCGTCGGCACGATCACCGTGTGGTGGGTCGGTGTGCTGGCCCTCGCGGTGGTCGTGTGGTGGTGGCTGGTGCGCCGGGACTGGCGGGCTGGGGCGATCGCGGCCGGCATCCTCGGTGGCTACCTGCCGTGGTTCGTCTTCGCGGATCGCACGATCTACGCGTTCTACGCCGTGGCGTTCGAGCCGTGGCTGGTGCTCGCGGTGACGTTCGTCATCGGGCTGTTCGTCGGTCGCCGCGAGGACGACCCGCAGCGGTGGCGCACGCGCTGGTTCATCGTCGGGGGTTATCTCCTGCTGACCCTGGCCATGTTCGCGTTCTTCCACCCGATCTACGTCGGGGAGACCATCCCCTACGACCAATGGCGCTGGCGGATGTGGCTGCCGAGCTGGATCTGACCGCGCGCCGGCCGTGGAGCCGGTGTCGGTCCGCGTTGTTAGGTTCGGCGCATGTTCCTCCTCGGCGACGACGCGCGGCTCGTCATCAGCGCAAGCGACCTGCGCACGGCATCCGACTGCGAGTTCGCCCTGGTGCGCCAGCTCGACGTGGTGCTCGGCCGCGCCGACAAGGTCGAGGACCCGCGCGACCCGATGCTCGCTCGGGTCAGCGCCCTCGGTGACCAGCACGAGCAGTCCGAGCTGCGCAGACTGCGCCGAGAGCACCCGAACGGGGTGCGCCACCTGCCGTCACCGTCGTACACGCCACAGGGTCTGGCCGCCGCGATGGCCACCACCGTCGAGGCGCTGTCCTGCGGGGCGACGGTGCTCAGCCAGGCCACGCTCTTCGACGGCGGGTTCGTCGGCCGGGCCGACTTCCTGGAACTGACGCCCGCCGGGTGGCTGGTCAGCGACACCAAGCTGGCCCGCCACGCCACCGTCACCGCCCTGCTCCAGGTCGGCGCCTACGCCGCCCTCCTGCTGGATGCCGGGGCACCGGTCGCGCCGACCGTGCGGTTGGTGCTCGGCGACGGAGCGACGCGTGACGACCCGCTCGGCGAGGTGCTGCCGGTCTACCGCAGCCGCCGGGCCCGGCTCGACGGCATCCTCGCCGACCACCGCGCGGACGAGGCGGCGGCCACGTGGGGCGATGAGCGTTGGCTGGCCTGCGGGTCGTGCCCGACGTGCGTGGCCGAGGTGGAGGCCGCCCGAGACCTGCTGCTCGTCGCCGGAATGCGCCGGCCCACCCGTCGTCGGCTGCGTGACGCGGGGGTGCGCACCATCGACGACCTGGCAGCGAGCACCGGGCCGGTCGCCGACGTCAGGGCGCAGTCGCTCGACCGGCTGCGGGCGCAGGCCCGGTTGCAGCTCGTGCAGGAGGCCGACCCCACCGGCGCGGTGCACCACGAGGTGATCGACGTGGCGGCCCTGAGCCGGCTGCCCGCGCCGAGCCCGGGTGACATCTTCTTCGACTTCGAGGGTGACCCGCTGTGGCAGGAGCCGGGGTCCGGCATCTGGGGGCTGGAGTACCTCTTCGGGATGATCGAGGTCGACAGCGGGCAGGAACGGTTCCGCGCGTTCTGGGCCCACGACCGGCGCGAGGAGAAGCAAGCGCTCATCTCCTTCGTCGACCACGTCAACGAGCGACTGGCGATCTGGCCCGACCTGCACGTCTACCACTACGCACCGTACGAGCCGGCTGCCCTGTTGCGGATGGCCGCCAGGCACGGTGTCTACGAGGACGAGGTCGACGAGCTCCTGCGCCGCCGCGTCTTCGTCGACCTCTACGCCGTCGTCAAGGCCGGGGTGCGCATCTCGCAGCGGTCGTACTCCATCAAGAAGCTCGAACCGCTCTACATGCCGGCGCGCGAGGGTGAGGTGCAGGGCGGGGCCGAGAGCATCGTCGTGTACCACCAGTTCTCCGCGGCCACGAACGAGGGGCGCACCGACGAGGCTGCCTCGCTGCTGGCCGAGATCGCCGACTACAACGAGCTCGACTGCATCTCCACCCTGAAACTGCGCGACTGGCTGCTCGAGCGGTGCACGGAGGCCGGGGGGTCGCCAGCGGGCCCGGTCGACGAGGGCGACGACGTCGCCACCCCGGTCAGCGACAAGCGGGCGGCAGCCCTGGCGCTCGAGGCGGCCGTCCGAGGGCTGGTCGACGAGATCCCCCCGGCGCAGTGGAGCGACGAGCACCGCGCGATGGCGATGATCGCCTCGTCGGTGCTGTACCACGCCCGCGAGGACAAACCGGCATGGCAGGAGCACTACGAGCGGGTGCGCCAGCCCGTCGGTGACTGGCGCCGCGCCGACGGCGTCTTCGTCGTCGACCACGCGGAGGTGCTCGAGCCGTGGGCGCAGCAGTCCGCCCGGCACAACCCCCGACGGGTGTTGCGCCTCAGCGGTGAGGCGCCCGGCGGGCCGCCGCGCGTGGGTGAGTGCCACGTCGTCTACGCGGCGCCCGGGCCTGACGGGTTCGAGGCATCGCCCATGGACGCCAACACGGTCAACCCGAGCAAGGGAAGCGTGCTGGCCATCGATGAAGAGCTCTCCGACGACGGTGTGGCGCGCCTCGTCGTGACGCTCAGCGAGCAGCACAGCCGGGCGTTGGGCGACCACGATCACCTGCCCGTGGCCCTCACCCCGGGGGGGCCGATCAAGACCGACTCGATCGACAGGGCGCTGGCCGAGGTCGCCGAGGAGGTGCTGGCGTCGGGGTCGGTGCCGGTGTCGGCGGGCACCGACGTGCTGTTGCGTCGGGCCCCGCGGTTGCGGGGTGGCATGCCGCTGCCGCCGGTGGCCGACGCAGGCGATGACCGCTTCATCGACGCGATCGAGACGGCGCTGCTCGCCATGGACGACTCCTACGTCGCGGCCCAGGGGCCACCCGGCACGGGCAAGACGCACGTCGGCGGGCACGTCATCGCGCGCCTCGCCGCTCAGGGGTGGCGGATCGGGGTCTGCGCCCAGAGCCATGCCGCCGTCGAGAACATGCTCACTGCGGTGGTGCGCGCCGGGCTCGACCCCGCCCAGGTGGGCAAGGTCGCCAAGTCGACGCCCGATCCGAGGTGGACGGCTCTGGCCAAGGCGGACGACCTCGCGGCCTTCGCGGCGCAGCACGACCAGGCCAGCCGCGGCTACGTCATCGGCGGCAGCGCGTGGGACCTCACCAACGAGCGCCGGGTGGGCCGGGGTCAGCTCGACCTGCTCGTCATCGACGAGGCCGGCCAGTTCAGCCTCGCCAAGACCCTGGCGGTCGGGGTCAGTGCCCAGCGCCTGCTGCTGCTGGGTGACCCGCAGCAACTGCCGCAGGTGTCGACCGGGGTGCACGCCCAGCCGGTCGACGAGTCGGCGCTCGGGTGGTTGGCCGCGGGTGAACCGGTGCTGCCTGCGCATCTCGGCTACTTCCTCGAGACCACCCGCCGCATGCACCCCGACCTCACCACCGTCGTGTCCGACCTCGCGTATGACGGTGCGCTGGCCTCTCACGAGACGGTGACCGCGGCACGGCGGCTGGACGGCATCCGACCCGGCCTCCACGTCGTCGTCGTCGACCACCTCGACAACTCCACCGAGTCGCTGGAGGAGGCCGAGGCGGTCAGTGCCCTGGCGCAGACACTCATCGGCCGGATGTGGCACGACCCGTCGCTGACCGACGGCTCCGGTGCACCTGCGCCGGCTCGACCACTGACAGCGACCGACCTCATCGTCATCACGCCGTACAACCGACAGGCCGAGAGGATCCGGGGGGCGCTGCGGGCTGCGGGGCTTGACGACGTTCAGGTCGGAACGGTCGACAAGTTCCAGGGGCAGGAGGCGCCGGTGGCGATCCTGTCGATGGCGGCGTCATCACACTCGGACGTCTCGCGTGGGATGGGCTTCCTGCTCGACCGGCACCGGCTCAACGTGGGCATCTCGCGGGGGCAGTACGCCGCCTACCTCGTGCGCTCCAGGGTGCTCACCGACTTCTCGCCGAGCTCACCGGACGAGTTGATCGCCCTCGGGGCCTTCCTGCGCCTGCACCCCCAGTGAACTTTTTCGCCCGATGCCGCAAGGTTCACCATCACACCACTTCCTAAGGGGGGCGATCATGAACCTTCCGGGGCCAAGCAGCGGCTGGCCACCAGGGTAGTGCGCAGAGCGTGATCAGCCAGCGAACCCGCGGGCCTCGAGTGCGTCCGTGAGCATCGCCATGAGCGCCTCGAGCTGGAGGTCGGCGGAGGAGCCGACTTCCTCGTCCGAGCCGTCAAGTGCCCGAGCAGCCAAGCCGGCCTTGTCGTCGATGAGCTGAGCCAGGCGCGGGTCGATGGTCTGGGCCGCCCGAGTCGTGCCAATTTAGTGTGTCGCGCCGTCGTGACCGGTGGCGGTGAGGATGTCTCGGGCGGCGTCGGTGAGTGGGTCTGCGGCGGTGTGGGGGTGGCCGGCGATGGTGATGGTGATCTGCTGGATCGGACGGAGCGCGCGCACGATCTTCTTGATGCTCATGCCGGTCTGGTCTTGGAGGCGCCGGGAGATGGCCAGCGCGGCGAAGACGATGGTCAGGTGGGCCTCGATCGCGTCTTTGGTGTGGTGGAAGATCGGTCGGGCTCGTAGGTCGCTCTTGGACATCCGGAACGAGGCCTCGACCTGCCAGAGGTCGTGGTAGGAGCTGATGACCTCACCGGCGGGCATCAGCGCGGTGGGGATGTTGGTGACGTACCCCTTCAGGCCCTCGAGCCGGCGCGCCCGGGCCAGTGACGCTTGGTCCAGGGTGCGGGCACCGTTGCTGGTCTTGACGAACCGTGGGGTGCGGGCGGCCTTCTCCCCGGCGACGACGGCCTTGGCGCGGTTCTCCTGCAGGGTCAGCGTCTTGGCGTCCCTCGCGGCGCGCTTGGCGGAGTACGCCCACACCGCCCGCCACGACCCGTCATGCTCCTCGGGCTCCCACACCGGCTCTGCCCGCAATGTGGGGTCGTTGTCGGTGTTGCGGCCCCGGCGCGGGGTGAGGGTGTCGATGACCTGACCGTCGGTGAACGCGTCCCCGTGCCAGCGGAAGTGCGAGGCCAGGTCGATCGGGGCCTTGCTCACCCGTGAGCCGACGATGAACCGCAACCCGGCCTCGTCGAGCTCGCGCAGGTTCGCCGCGGACAGCATCCCCGCGTCGGCGACCACGACCATGCCCTCGATGCTGTGCCGGGCCGCAAACGCCGTGACGATCGGGATGATGGTCGCCTTCTCGGCCTTGTTGCCCTCAAAGCAGCCGACCTGCAGGGGGAACCCGTTCCGGTCCACCAGGAGCCCGACCAGGACCTGCGGGTCGACCCGGCGTTCCTTGGAATAGCCGACCTTGCGCAGGTCGTCCTCATCCTCAGCCTCGAAGTACAACGTCGTCACGTCATACAACACCAGCGACAGATCCCCTGCTGTGGAGGCGTGTTCGTAACAAGCGGCTGCCAAGGTGTCGCGGTACCCGCGAGCCTGGCAGCGCTTCAACGACCGGAACATCGTGCGCAGCGACGCGTGCTCGACCCCGATCTCCTCCAAGACCCGCAGCGAGTCCGCCTTCGAGGTCGGCTCGACGATCCTGGCCAGGACCATCTGCTCGAACGCGTCATCACCCACCACGTCAAACCCCAGCTCGCGGTACCCGCCAGTGAGGACCTGCCACAACAGCGCGCACCGCTTGCCGGTGATCACCCCCTGCCCCACCGGGCCCGCTGGCAGCGTCAACTCCAGCTCCCCCTGGCCCGGGTGCATCCGTGCCCGCGCGACCTCGAGCAGGGCGACCAGCTCCGCCGGCGTGCGTGCCGAGCCCACGTGCTCAATCACGTTGTCGCGGTCCCCGACACGCTCAGCGATCTGCACCGCTGTGGCCCCCGAGAAGGTCGGGACCTTCCGCACAAACACCACGACCACCGACCCTACCGGCCCGATTAGTGTGTCAACCTCCACCTGGGCAAGCCGCTGACCAGCGCAAATACTCGGCCCGACCCGGAATCACGCCGCGGTGGCACGAGTCAGGTTCCGGGGCCAAGCAGCGGCTGGCCACCAGGGTAGTGCGCAGAGCGTGATCAGCCAGCGAACCCGCGGGCCTCGAGTGCGTCCGTGAGCATCGCCATGAGCGCCTCGAGCTGGAGGTCGGCGGAGGAGCCGACTTCCTCGTCCGAGCCGTCAAGTGCCCGAGCAGCCAAGCCGGCCTTGTCGTCGATGAGCTGAGCCAGGCGCGGGTCGATGGTCTGGGCCGCGATGATCCGCCACGCCGTCACGGGCTCGGTCTGCCCGATCCGGTGCACCCGGTCGATCGCCTGCGTCTGCTCGGCCGAGGTCCACGACAGCTCGGCGAGCACGACGTTCGAGGCCACCTGCAGGTTCAGGCCCACGCCAGCAGCGGTGAGCGAGCACACGACCACGGAGACCTCGGGGTCGGTGAGGAAGGCCTCGATGTTCGCCTTGCGCACGGCCGGTGTCTGGTCACCGCGAATCGACGCGTAGCCGATGTCCCGCTTGGCGAGGGTCTGCTCGGCGATGTCCATGACGTCGATGTGCTTGGCGAAGAAGACCACCTTGCCGACGTTGCGCGCCAGCTGTGCGGCGTAGTCGGCGGCGAGGCCGGCCTTGGCCTGACCGATCTTGCGCATGACGGTGAACACGTTGTCGCCGGTGGTCGCCGTGGTGGCGTTCTTGCGTTCCCACTGCGCCACCTTGCGGACCATGTCGTGGTCGATGCCCTCGACGACGACGGAGACCGGGCGAGCGGCCAGCGCCGCGTCGTAGCGCTTCACCAGGCGGGCCGCGAGTTCCTGCTCGGCGGCCCGGATGGATCGGCTTGCCTCGTCATCGAGCTCGACCGGCAGGTCCGCGACCCGTCGGGCCGGGATGTCGGAGGCGACGTCGACCTTGCGGCGACGCACGATGCCCTGGTTGATGACACTCGTGCGGGCAGCGGCGTAGAAGCCGTGGTCGGCCGGGGTCAGCCCGGTCTCCTCGAGGGCCGCCATCAGGGCGTGGCGCGGCTTCGTGCCATCGATCCAGCCGAGGAACTGCCAGATCGCCTTGAAGTCCTCGATGTCGTTGATCAGCGGCGTGCCGGTGAGCGCCATGAACAGGGCGCGGGCGTGCTTCGACCTGATTCGCTCGGAGATCTCCAACACGTGCTGGGAACGCTGCGAGGACTTGTTCTTGATGAAGTGCGCCTCGTCGACGATCATGCCCCGGAAGCCGTGCGCCCCGAGCCAGCCGACGTGTCGGTCGAGGATCTCGTAGTTGACGATGACGATGTCGGCGAAGCCGTCGACGGTGTCCCCGTCGCCGTGGATGACCGTCGCTGTTCGTCGTGGCGTCCAGAGCTCGGCCTCGCGCGCCCAGTTCGCCTTGACGACGTTGGGCACGACGACGAGCAGCGGGAAGGCCTGAGCGGCATCGGCGGCCAACAGCGCCTGGGCGGTCTTGCCCAGACCCGGCTCGTCGGCCAGCAGGAAGGTGCGGTGGCCCTCGGCGGCGGCAGCGACCACCTGGGCCTGGTGGTGCATCAGCTCAAGGCCCTTGATGCCGTGCACCGCTCGCGTCGGCTCGGGCAGCGGCATGCACGTGGCGTCGCCGCCGTACTCGAAGGCGCGGAACAGGGGCGAGAGCAGCTCCCACCCACCGAGTCGGTTCGTCCGCGGCTTCGGCGCAGGAAGCGCCGAGAAGTCCGGCGCGAGGAACGGGTTCGCGAGCTGCCGGGCGATGACGGTCTTGGGCACCACTCCACGCGGCGACGCCGACGCGAACGGGGCGGTCGGCGAGACCACCGGGGTGGGCTCGGGTTCGGGTTCGCGGCCGGCCGCACGCAGCAGGTCGTTCTTCAGGTCGATGGCAGCGGACGACACGACTGCACCGTCGGTGAGCAGCTCGAGCAGCGAGGTGTCGCGTGCGGCGGTCTTCGCGAGGATCGTGGCGATGCCCTCGAGACGGGTCAGCATCGCGGTGCGCTCGGACTCGCTGATCGTGGTGTCCGCCTTGACGCGGGCGCGTTCCTCACGCACGAGCAGCGCCACGACCTGGTAGGCGGTGCGCTGGCTGGGGCGGACCTTGCCGCGCTGGGCCGCAGCCTCGACCTGGCGGACGGTCCGGGCCAGCACGGGGATGACGCCCTCGCCGTCGGGGGCGGCGGAACGTGCATGGTCGCGCGGTGCGGTGCGGGTCGCACCTCCACGGCGCGGAGCTCGCTGTGACAAGCGATCCTTCTCCTGAGTCAGGCACGACGGGACGGCGTCGGTGCCGGGTTGCGTCCGACGGGGAAGACCCTCCGCGCAGACCACCCGACATCGGGACTCACGCCGAACGCGTGCGTGGGCCGTGCCCAAATCCCCGTGCCACTGCATGTCGCCCCCGTCGACCGACGGGGCACCACCAAGCGTACGTGGTCATCGCCCGTGCTGGTAGCCGCACCCCGATGCGCTCCGACCAGGCCGCCCGCGACATCCGCAAGAAGAAGGTCGAGCACATCTCAGACCAAGCCCAGCGCGCGAAGATCGGCCAGATCGAGGACGCCTCGCAGACCGCCGAGTACCACGACGTGCTCCAGCAAGAAGCCGACCTCACCGCCGGGCACGGCATCCTGCGCTACACCGGCCTGATCGCCGTCTCCGCCCCCACCGTGGAGGAACTCGACGCTGCCGTCGCGGCCATCGACCAAGCCGCGATCCAAGCATCTTGCGAGACCCGGCTCCTCGTCGGCCAGCAAGCCGCCGCGTTCACCGCCGCCGCGTTGCCACGGTGTCGACAGGTCTGAGAGGCACGGCGATGAGGGGCGTTGTTCGAGAAGGGTTCGTCACTCCGCCCAGTCGATCCCGCGTTCGGCAAGCGCGTCGCTGAGGATTCTGACTGCTTTCGGCCCAACGCCGTGGAGCGCCAACAGTCGCTTCTTGCCGAAAGCTGCGACCTCAGCAAGCGTCGTGATGTTCTGAACCAGTAGGGCACTATTGGCCGGGCGACCAATTTTGGGAAGGTCGCCGATCTGCTCGGGAACGTCGCGCGTACTCACCATCTCAGAGTACTGAACGCTCCCGAGCTGCGGCTCCTACGCCCGCAATCAGTCGCGTGCGAGGCCACCAAGCCAGACGCGTGACATGCTCTGGCCCGGTCTAGCGGAGGGCTTGCGCGAGGCCGACGAGGATGCCTTCGGGTCCGCGGACGTAGCAGAGCCGGTACACATCCTCGTACTGGACGATTTCGCTGCTGACGAGTTGCGTACCGTGCTTCTCGACACGAGCGAGCGTGTCGTCGATGTCATCCACTTCGAACATGGCGCGCAGGTAGCCGAGTGCGTTTACGGGCGCGGTGCGGTGGTCTTCGACGATGGCCGGTTGGATGAAGCGGGAGAGTTCCACGCGGCCATGCCCGTCGGGCGTGCGCATCATGGCGACTTCAACGCGCTGATCGCCCAGGCCGGTGCAGCGTCCGGCCCAGTCGCCTTCTGCCAAGGCGCGGCCTTCCAGTTCGAGTCCAAGGTCGGAGAAGAAGTCAACGACCGGGGTGAGGTCGGCAACGACGATGCCAATGTTGTCCATCCGGATGCTCACGGCGTCAATCCAAGTTCTCGCCAGCGAGGTGGCGTCCGAAGTTGGTGAGAGCTTCGTCCCACCCGTCGTAGACGAACCCGTCGCCCGGCTTTCCCTCGATGCCACGAAGGTGGAAGACCAGTTCGGTGCGGTCGCCGTGCGGGATGAAGGTAAGCGTGATGATCGGGGCGTCATCGACAGCGGCGTCCGGGTCACCCCAGGTGAAGACGAGCCGGTCGAACGGTTCCACCTTGAGGTACTCACCGCCGGTGGGAAACTCTTGCCCCGTGTCCGCGTTCGTCATCGTGTAGCGAAATCGGCCGCCCACGCGCACGTCGAGTGAGACGCTGTCGGTCGCGACCCCGAACGGGTGCTGCCAATGCGCCAGCTCCGATTCGTCTGTCCAAGCCCTCCACACGAGCTCGCGGGGGGCGTCGAACAGGCGTGTGATCGAGAATTGCGGCACGTTTGCGCCGGAGAGGTCTGTGGAGTTCATGATTCTGCTTCCTCGGTGGTGGGTGTCGGCCTGGTCTTCATCGTCTGGAGATGGGCGTCGAGCGCATCGAGGCGTAGGTTCCATTCGCGGCGATGCTTCTCCACCCATGCGGAAGCCTCGTCGAGCGGTTTGGCCTGCATGGACAGCGTTCGCCATTGGGCCTTGGTAGTGCGCGTGACCAGCCCTGCCCGCTCTAAGACCTTCAGGTGTTGCGAGATCGCCGGTGCGGTCACTGCGAACGGTGAGGCCACCTCGCCGACGGTCGCTGGTCCCTGGGCGAGCGTCGAGAGGATCGCGCGACGCGTTGGGTCGGCGAGCGCGGCGAATACCAGGCTCAGCGAGTCCGTTGCGGGCACTTCATCACATCCTTAATTAAGTATTGCCTTTATTAGAGCAGGATGTGTCGGGAGAGTCAAGGTCTTCATCGACGAGGACAAGGAACTGCGAGTCGAACACAACCGGCCCTTCGAGATGCTCCTCGATCCCCAGGTCAACGCCAACGCTCTGACCTGGGCCGCAGATGCGAACAAGGCCCGAACCTCGACCAACGTTTCCGTTGGCAAGGGTTCGAGCCTTGTGCGTGGGGTGGAGCTGAGGGGATTCGAACCCCTGGCCTTCTCATTGCGAACGAGACGCGCTACCAACTGCGCCACAGCCCCGAGAGCGACGCAACGATAACACCGCTGACTCGGGACGTCGAAACCGCTGGGCGACGTAATATCGCGCCATGCGCTTTCGCCGTCCCGCTTCGACCGAGGTCGGGGCCACCCCCGGCGACCCCCGCCCAACCAACCCACCGGCATCCACCCCCGTGCTCCTGGTCCCTGCAGCCGTCGACGCCGACTGGTCGGTGCCGTCAGGGGTGCGCAAGGCCAGTGAGTGGGCGTGGCGCGGTCTGGTCATCGCCGCCGCCCTCGTGGCGGTGCTCTACCTGATCAGCCTGCTGTCCGAGATCGTCATCCCCCTGCTGATGGCCCTGCTCCTCGCGGCCCTGCTGCAGCCGGCCTTCCGGTGGCTGGCCCGCTTCATGCCCCGCGGGGCCGCCGCGGGTCTGACCGTGGTCGGCACCCTCGTGTTCGTGTTCGGCCTGCTGTCCTTCGTGGGGTCGCAGCTGACCAGCCAGCTCGACGACATGACGACGAAGGTCGCCGACGGCATCGACCAGATCCGCCGCTGGCTCAACAGCACGTTCGGCATCACCGACACCCAGCTCGAGGGCTACATCGACAGGGCCCGCGAATGGCTGAGCTCGCAGAACCTCGCCGACACCGCGACCTCCGCCGGGCTCACCGCCACGCACATCCTCGCCGGGTTCTTCCTCGCGCTGTTCGCCCTGTTCTTCTTCCTCTACGACGGCGCCACCATCTGGCGCTGGGTGACCCAGCTCTTCCCCCGCGGCGCCCGCGCCAGGGTGCGCTCCTCCGGCGACATCGCCTGGGTCCAGCTGTCCTCCTTCACCCGCGCGACCCTGCTGGTCGCCGCGTCGGACGCCATCGGCATCGGTGTCGGCGCTGCGATCCTCGGCGTGCCGTTCGCCTCCGGCATCACCCTTCTCGTGTTCTTCGGCGCCTTCATCCCGGTGGTCGGTGCGGCCGTCTCCGGCACGGTGGCCGTGATGCTCGCGCTCGTGGCCCTCGGGCCGGTGCAGGCGCTGATCATGCTCGCCATCGTCATCGGGGTGCAGCAGTTCGAGAGCCACGTGCTGCAGCCCTTCCTCGTCGGCCGGGTCATGCGCCTGCACCCCCTCGCGATCCTGCTCGCCATCGCCGCTGGCATCGTGCTCGCCGGCATCGTCGGTGGTCTCATCGCCGTGCCTGTCGTCGCCGTCCTCAACGCCGTGGGCCACCACCTGCTCGACGAAGAGGACGGCGAGTCCGAGCACGTCGGTGCCGCTGCCGCCGACGAGGCCCACGTGCTCTCCAGCAGCGAGGCCGAACGGGCCGAGCAGGCCGTCGATGCGACCGACTTGGCGGAGCAGGGCGAGTAGCCGCACGGCGCTTCGAACAGGAACGCAGCAGTTCCGAGCGGACGCAGAAGTTCGGATGCCGCGCGGACGTTCGGATGGAACGCAGAAGTTCGGATGCCGCGCAGCAATTACCGGATGGTGGCTGAACTACTGCGTCGACCCTGCGTCGGGGCGATCACTCCCCTGGGCCGGTCCCCCAGCCCTTGCCCGGCGGGTCGGTCAGGCGCCGGCGGCGCGGCGGCCGTCGAACACCGGGCTCTCGGACTCCGACTGGCGCTCGGCGAGAGCGGGGGTCGCGGTGACCTCGGCCGGCTCGACCTCGGGCCGCGGTGCCATGGCCTTCATCGTGTAGGTGGGACGCGGCACTGGCACGGGGTTCCAGGTCAGCGGCATGTCGTCCTCGTCGAGGATCGGCACCATGACCTGCGGGGCGACCGGAGCGGCAACGGGCTCGACGGACGGCGCCTCGACGGAGGCGACCACGGCTGAGACAGGCTCGACGGGCGCGGATGCCGTGGCACCGGTTGCGGGCGCCATCGTGGCCGTGGCAGCCGCTGGTGCGTGGCCGGATGCGGTCGCACTGCGTCGGGCTGCGGGAGCCGTGACCGGAGCGGTCCTGCGCAGTCGAGCGAGCTCGGCCTGACGACGGCGGTGGGCCCGGGTCAGCGCCGCCTGTGCACGCACGCCGGAGCGAACCCACGCCAAGGACGCCCCGAGCAGGACGAGCGGAACGAGCGGGGCCCACGCGGCGAGGACTGAGAACAGCGCGAGCGGCAGGCTGATGAGCAGGGCTGCCGCGACGGCCAGCAGGGTGATGCCACGAACGCGGCGGCTCGGGCTGACCTGCGGGCGCGCCGAGCGCACCGGACGCGAGTCCACTCCGGCAGCGACCCGCTCGGTGACGAGGGGCGACCCGGTTGAGCGGGAGGATCGGGCGGGGTGCACCGCGTACGCGCGTGGTCCGGCCGGCTCGGCCGTGACCGGGGTCGAGGGCGTAGCGGAGTCACGCTGGTCGAGCACCCGCATGGCCGAACTGAACTGGTCGACCGAGCGCGCGGTCGAGATGTGGTCGCGCCGGCGCACCTGGTAGTGCACGAAATAGGCAGCCCACACCCCCAGGAGGAGGACGAAGATCAGGCTCGACGGGGACTGCACGACTAGAACGGTAGGCGTGCTCACCCGCTCGACGCCGGACCCCTGTCGGTGTGTCGCACAAGTGACTGCTGTGACTTCTGGGATCAAGCCTCATCGAGGGGCCGTACCTGAAGTGACCTATTGGTCGATGTGGGCGCCAGCGTGCTGGGCAGGCGTACCCGCAGTGACCTATTGGTCGATGTGGGGGCGGATGCCGGGCAGCGTCTCCGGCGCCGACCGTGCGGCCGCCAGGCGGGTGAGCCGGTCCGTGAGGGTCTCACCGTCGAGGTCCTCGGTCGTCAGCGCGAACGAACGGTGGTCTCGCCATGCCCCGTCGATGTGCAGGTAGTTCAGCCGCAGCCCCTCGTCCCGAAAGCCCAGCTTGCGCACGACGGCCAGGCTCGCGGTGTTCTCGGGGCGGATGTTGACCTCGATCCGGTGCAGCCCGAGCGCGTCGATCGCGTGGTCGCCGGCGACCGCGAGCGCCGTGGGGATGACCATCCGACCGGCGACCGAGCGGCTCACCCAGTACCCGACGAGGCAGGAGCGGAACGACCCGAGCATGATGCCGCCGATCGACAGCTGTCCGACGAGGCGCCCCTCCGCCTCGACGACGAACGGCATCGACCTGCCGGCGCGGGCCTCCGCGTCGTAGTGCGCCACCAGCTCGGCGAACCCGCGCAGGGGCGCCGCGGGGTCCGGTGAGGTGGCGTCCCAGGGCCCGAGCCAGGCCGCGTTGGCCCGGCGCACCGAGTGGAACACCGCTTCGTCCGCGACGGTCAGCGGCCGCAGCACGAGGTCGGTGCCGAGCGGCGTGCGCCCGGTCAGCCGCAACGGCCACTCGATGCCGGCGCCGGAGTCACCGTCCCGACCCTGCGCCGTCCCTTCACCACCGGCGCCGCCGACGGAGTCGCCCCCCGCACCGGCGAGCCGAGCCGCCCCCCGGCGAACGGCATCCCACATCAGTGGTCGCCGCCGCGCACCTGGCTCAGCGTGTGCGGCAGCACCTCCGCGAGCACACCCAGGGCGTCGCGGACCCCACCGCTGGAACCGGGCAGGTTGATGACGAGCGTGTGCCCGGCGACACCCGTCAGACCCCGTGAGAGCACCGCTGTCGGCACCCCCTTGGCCACCCCCCGGGCCCGGATCGCCTCGGCCAGCCCCGGGACCTCGTAGTCGAGCAGGGGCCGCGTCGCCTCGGGGGTGCCGTCGGTCGGGGTCAACCCGGTGCCGCCGGTGGTGACGAGCAGGTCGGGCGAGGTGGCGAGGGCCGAGGCCAGCGCGCGCCCCACCGACGGGCCGTCGGGCACGACGAGCGCGTCAGGCACCTCGGCACCCCACGCACGCAAGGTCTCGACGAGCACGGCACCACCGCGGTCGGGGTAGACCCCGGCGGCGGCGCGGGTCGAACACGTGATGACCACCGCGCGCGCCCCGGCGAGCGACGGGGTCGGCGGGCGCGGCCCGTGGCGCGCCGACCTCGAACCGGTCGCGACGGCATCCGAGACGTCGGGCTCCTCCCAGTCGCCGGACCGTCCGCCGGACTTCGCCGTGACCCGGATGTCGGTGATGCGGGCGTGCTTGTCGACCGCCTTGACCATGTCGACGAGCGCGAGCGCCGCGACGCTGACCGCGGTGAGGGCCTCCATCTCGATACCCGTGCGGTCGGCGGTGCGGACGACGGCGCTGATGCGCACCCCCTCGTCGACGACGTCGAGGTCGACCTCGACGGCGTGCACCACGACGGGGTGCGCGAGCGGGATGAGGTCGGGGGTGCGCTTGACGGCCTGGATGCCGGCGACCCGGGCCACGCCGAGCGCGTCCCCCTTCGGGACCGCGCCACCGCGCAGCGCCGCGACGGCCGCTGCCGACAGCAGGACCATGCCGGATGCCGCGGCCCGCCGGGCGGTGACCTCCTTGGCGGAGATGTCGACCATGTGGGCGGTGCCGTCGGCCCGGACGTGGGTGAGCCCCGACGTGGTGCGGGCCTTGCTGGTGGAGTCAGTCACGCGGGCGATTTTGCCCCAGCAGCGGCAGGCACCGCACGAGACTCCCCGCGGTGACGTGCTCGACGTCGGCCGGCACCACGGCGAGCGCCGTCGCCGCGGCGAGGGCACCGAGCACGTGCGACCCCTGCCCGCCCGACGGCGAGACCTGCCCGGACCGTTCCGTCACGCGCGTGAGCTCGACCTTGCCGGCGACCGTCGGCCACCCGACGCCGGCCTGCGCCTCGAAGGAACCGTCGTCGTCGGGGTCGAGCCCGGCGAGGCGACGCAGCACCGGCAGGACGAAGACGTGGAACGAGGCGAACGAGCTGACCGGGTTGCCGGGCAGGGTGATGACCGGGGTGCGGTGCGCACCGAGCAGTCCGCTGCCCTGCGGCATCCCCGGGCGCATCGCGACCTTGACGAAGTCGACGCCACCGTCGGCGGACAGCACCTCCTTGACGGTGTCGTACACCCCCATCGAGACCCCGCCGCTCGTGATGACGAGGTCGGGCGAGCCGGGAGGCGCGTCGACGAGGGCGCGAACGGCATCCACCTCGTCGCGCAGGTGCACCCCGGCCGCGACCTCGGCCCCGGCCGCCTCGACCAGGGCCCGCAGCATGACGTGGTTGGAGTCGACGATCTGCCCGTGCGCGAGGGCGGATCCGGGGGCGACCAGCTCGTCACCGGTGGACACGACGGTGACCCGCGGCCTCGGGTGGACGGGCAGCTCGGCGAGATTGGCCGCCGCCGCGATCGCGAGGTGCCCCGGGGTGAGCCGGGTGCCGGCGCGCAGCACCACCGACCCGGCGGTGATGTCCTCGCCGCGGCGGCGGACGTGACGCCCGACATCCGGGTCCAGGAACAGCGCGACCTCCCGCGAGCCACCGTCGGTGAGCTCGACCGGCACCACGGCGTCGCAACCCTCGGGCAACGGCGCACCGGTCATGATCCGCATCGCGTGGCCGGCCGCGAGGACGTGGTGTGTCGTGTCGCCGGCGGCGATGTCGCCGCTGACCGGCAGGACGACGGGGTTCTCGCGGCTCGCACCGGCGAGCTCGCCGGCACGCACGGCGTAGCCGTCCATCGCCGAGTTGTCGAACCCGGGCAGGTCGACCCGGGCCGTGACGTCCTGCGCGAGCACCAACCCGAGCGCAGCCACCACGGGCACCGGGGTGGCCGGCAGCGGCGAGACCAGGGCGAGCACGGCGGCCCGGTGCTCCTGAAGCGTGCGCATCACACGTCCCCCTCGAGGCGTGCCCCGTCGGGGATCGTTCGCACTCCCCCGGTCACCCGCACGTCGCCGGTGCACACGACGTCGGCGCCGAACGTCGCGTCCGCCTCCACGCGCAGGCTCGTGCACTCACGAATCGACGGGACGCCGCGCGGGAACCGCTGCTCGAACCCCTCGACGTGCCGGTAGGCGGGGCCGAGGTCGATGAACGGCTCCGGGTGGGTGATCGTCGACTCGACCTCGCACTCGGGGGTGAGCCGGTAGAGGTCCGAGCCGATGAGCAGCAGCTCGTTCGTCGTCTTGACGGGGCGGAACCTGCTGCGATCGACGGCCAGCGCCCGCGAGCCCTCGAACAGCTCGACCGCTGCCCCCATCGACGACTCGATCTGGATGACGGGGGTGCTGTCCGGCCGGGTCGGGTCGACGGTCTTGCGGTTGACGATGATCGGTAGACCGAGGATGCCGCCGCGCTCACCGAGGTGCCGTGCGAGGACGTCGAGATCGATCCAGAGGTTGTTCGCGTGGAACCAGGGGTGACGCTCGGTGTCCTGGAAGTAGTGGTCCTCGCCGGGCGCGACCGCCGCGCTGTCACGCAGTACGAGCCGTCCGTCGCTGCGCCTGACGGCGAGGTGCCCACCCTTGCGATCGTTGTGCGTTCGCGGGCAGACCTCGGTGACGTAGGGGATGCCGTTCTCGGCCATCCACGCGGGAACGGCGCCCTCACACGTGGCGCCGAGGTTGTCGGCGTTGGACAGGAAGGCGTAGCGGTAACCGCGCTCGCGCAGGCGGTCGAGCAGGCCCGAGGTGTAGAGCGCGACGTACAGGTCGCCGTGACCGGGAGGGCACCACTCGAGCTCGGGGTCATCCGGCCACTGCACCGGGGAGAGGTCGTCGGCGCGCAGCTTGGGCTCCATGCTCTGGAGGAAGTCCAGCGGCAGGTCGTCGACCGGCAGGTCGTCGTAGCGCCCGAGGATGTCCAGGGACTGCTCGCGCGTGCGGAACGAGTTCATCAGCAGCAACGGGGTCTCGACGTCATGGCGTCGACGCAGGGCCAGGACCTGGCGGGCGATGATGTCGAGGAAGGTCAGGCCGTCGCGCACCGGCAGGGCCGACTTGGGCCCCCGGATCCCCATCCCCGTGCCGAGGCCGCCGTTGAGCTTGACGATCACGGTGCGCCCCAGCGCCTCCCGGATCGCGACGTCGTCGATCGCACCGGCAGACCCCGCGACGACGTCGTCGAGGCGGGTGACCTGCTCGAGGGGGCTGATGCTGTCCTCCGGGATCAGCCCGGTCACCTGCGAGCGCACCTGCTCGTGGAACCGGCTGAACACGTCGATCGCCACCCCGGGAACCCCCGCCGAACGCATCTTCTCCGTGGCCGCCTCAAGCCCCTGCGTCGTCATGCCCGCAGCCTACGATGCCTGCCATGGCACGTGATCCGGTCAAGACCGCCCGGCGGGCGAGCCTGCGAGCGCGCCGACGCGACCTCGCGGCAGCCCGCGACACCGCCCGGGACGACCGCGACCTCGCCGGGCACGTGGGCGCTCTCGTGGACACGCTGGGGTTGGGCCGGGGCTCGGTCGTCACGTCGTACGCGTCGATCCCCGGTGAACCACCCACGGCGAGGGTCAACGCGATGCTGGCGGAGCGCGGCATCCGGGTCCTGCTGCCCATCACCCTGCCCGACCTCGACCTCGACTGGCACGATGCCGCCGACCCCGACGAGCAGCCGCTGGGCCGCGACGCCGTCGCGCGCGTCGACCTGGTCCTCGCGCCCGGCCTGGCCGTCGACCACTCGGGCACGCGGATGGGTCAGGGCGGAGGGTGCTACGACCGGGCCCTCACGCGGTGCGACCCCCAGCCACCGACCGTCGTGCTGCTCCACCCGGGGGAACTCGTCGCCGTCGACGACGCACCGCTGCCGCGCGAGCCCCACGACCGTGGCGTCGACGCCGTCCTGACCGCCGAGGGGCTGGTCGACCTCGGGATCAGCCCGTGGTCGAGCCCTCGGGGCGCAGGGTGAGCACGTCCGGGTCCTGGGCGCGGACGGCATCCTCGGAGAACGGCCACGGCCGCTGCTTGCCCGAGACCCAGTCCTCCACCTGATCGGCGTAGCGGGCATCCGCCGGGTGACCGCTCACGCCGGTGGAGTTGATCCACGTCGACCCGTCGAGGTCCGCGAGGTCGACGACCATCCGCATGGACGGGCCGGCCGTCACCTCGTACCCCAGGCTCGCGTTCCACGAGTTCGCGTTGACGATGGCCGACCCGCCGGGCACGTCGAACGGCCCCTCGTTGACCAGCCAGCGCACGGCGCCCGGCATCGTCTCGCCGCCGAGCACCGCGTGCTCCAGTGTCAGGCGGTGCAGCTTGCCCCACTGCCACTGTCCGGGGTCCTTGCCGAGCTCACGGGTCAGCTCGAGGCGGGCCTGGACGAGGGACTGACGCAGGATCTCGTCGCGGCTCTCGGTGATGTTCGGGGTCAGCTTGTTGTCCCACCAGGCACTGTCGGGGTCATCGAGCAGGTCGGTGACCGCTGCCCGCCAGCGCGAGCCGCCGTCGGACTTCAGGCCCACCGGCAGCTCGTCGTCGAAGAGCGACTTCACGAGGTTGCGCCACACCGCGTTGTAGTAGGCGGCCGAGGCCCCGGCGTCCGAGTCGCCCGCGGGCGTCGTGTAGTCCCACCCACGCAGCAGCTCGCGCGCCTCGCGGGTGAAGTCGAGCAGCTCCTGGCTGATCTGGTCACCCTCGGACGCCTCCAGAGTGACCCCGAGCAGCGCCGGGACGAGCACCTTCGCGAACGGGTCCTGGTCGTCGAGCTGGACCGCCGCCATCTCCACGGGGGAGATCGAGTTCAGCCCCGAGAGCCGCTCGGCGATCCGGGTGGAGCGCCAGCCCCTGTCCCAGTCGGTGGTGAGGAACGGGGTCTCGCCCGCGACGACGGCCTGGTTGGCGGCGACGATCACCCCGTCCGTGGGGTTCAGGGCCCACGGCAGGTCCTCGAACGCCACGAACCCGGTCCAGTCGTAGGCCGAGTCCCAGCCGGGGGCGGGCCAGAAACCCGGCGCCGCACGAGGGATGGCGGAGCGCCGGATCGGCACCTGCCCGGGCGCCTGGTAGCCGATGTTGCCCTCCGTGTCGGCGTAGACGAGGTTCTGCGAGGGCACCGCGAACGAGCTGGCCGCCTCGCGGAACTCCTGGAAGTTCGTCGCCAGGCCGAGGTCGAGGATCGCGTCCGCGGTGCGGCTCGGGATCAGCCCCGTCCAGGCGAGCGACACGGCATACGTCTCGTTCTCATCACCCTCCTGTTGGGTCGGGGCCCGCCCGCCGGCGTCGTTGGCCCCCTCGACGACGTCCGACATGACCGGTCCGTGCACGGTGCTGCGCACGGTGATCCGCTGGTCGGCACCACCCCTGATCTTGATGACCTCCTCGCGATAGGTGATGGGCGCCCAGTCCCCGTCGCGCAGATAGGTGTCGCCGACGACTCGCTCGAGGTAGAAGTCGGTGACGTCCGGCTTGAGGTTGGTCATCCCCCAGGCGATGTCGGCGTTGTGGCCGATGATGACGCCGGGCACACCGGCGAACGAGAAGCCGCTGACGTCCAGCGGGCAGGTGCTCGACACCGTCCGGCAGCGCAGGCTGTTCTGGATCCAGACGCCGGGCTGGCCCAGCGCCAGGTGCGGGTCGTTGGCGAGCAGCGGCTTGCCGGTGCTCGTGCGGGAACCGGCCACCACCCACGAGTTCGACCCGATGCCCTCGCCGCGGCCGAGGAGCTGCGGGACCGCGTCCAGCGCATCCTGGACCAACGCGTAGGCCTGCTGGGCGGTGGCGGACACGACCGGGTCGTCCGCCGACGCCGAAGCAGCCGCGGGTGCCGCGGCCGCGCGAGGTGCCGCGGCCGCCCGGGGCGACGTCACGGCATCCGACGTCGTTGATGTGGATGCCGCGGCGTCGGTGAGCGCGGACGGCACCGACGAGCTCACCGGGCGGCCCTCGTCCGTGGGTGACCACTCCTGGTTCGACAGGATCGGCGGGCGGGCGGTCGAGTCGTAGGGCGGGTAGATCTGGGCGATCTGCGCCGGGGACAGGCGCCCGCTGAGACGCGCCCGAGCCAGTTCGTCCTCGTAGTTGCCGCGCAGGTCCCAGGCCATCGCCTTCAGCCACGAGATGCTGTCGACGGGCGTCCACTCCTCGATGGTCACGTCGGGCAGGCGCAGGCCGAGCAGGGTGTACTCGACCGCGACGTCGCCGGGGCTGCGACCGCGCAGGTAGGTGTTGACCCCCTCGGCGTAGGCCTGGAGCACCTGACGTGTCTGGGGCTTGAGAGTGGGCAGTTCCTCCTCGGCGATCCGGCGCCAGCCCATCGTGCGAATGACCTTGTCGGACTCGAGGCCGTCGGCGCCGACGAGCTCGGCCAGGCGCCCGGCGGTGACGTGGCGACGCAGGTCCATCTCGAAGAAGCGCTCCTGCGCGTGGACGTACCCTTGGGCACGCGCGAGGTCGGTGATGCTGTCGCCGTAGAGGTGCGGGATGCCGCTGTCGTCGCGCAGCACGGAGACGTCGGCTCCCAGCCCGGGCAGGTCGGCGGTTCCGGTGGTCTTCGGCAGCGACGCACGCACCGTGGTGGTGACGACGACCCCGGCGACGAGGGCCGCGACGACGAGCACGGCGATGAGTCCCAAAAGGACACGACGGACGACGACGACTCGACTCACCCTGCGAGACTAGGACACCGCGACACGACGACACGAGGACGGGCCGTGCGACAGACCTGGACCATGCCGTTTGCGGACGGTGGTGCCACCTCCGGGTTCGACCTGCACGACCTCACCCTGGCCCTGCTCGTCGGCAGCATCGTGCTCGTCGTCTCGGTCGCGGCCGTGCGGTTGTCGGTGCGCTCGGGCCTGCCGTCGCTGCTCATCTACCTCGGCATCGGGGTGCTGCTCGGCGAGGGCGGCTTCGGCATCACCTACGACTCGCAACAGCTGACCCAGGTGCTCGGCTACGCGGCGCTGGTCCTCATCCTCGTCGAGGGTGGTCTGACGACCCGGTGGTCCGGCATCCGCCGTTCCGTGGCGCCGGCGGCGGTGCTCGCGACGGTCGGGGTCGGGGTCTCGATCGTCGTCGTCGGGGTCGCAGCCAAGCTGCTGCTCGGGTGGTCGTGGGAGATTGCGTTCCTCGTGGCCGCAGTGCTCGCGTCGACGGATGCCGCGGCGGTGTTCTCGGTGCTGCGCCGGGTGCCGCTCCCCCGCCAGATCTCGGGGATGCTCGAGGCGGAGTCGGGGTTCAACGACGCGCCGGTGGTGCTCATCGTCACCGCGCTCGCGGCGTCGCTGGCCCCTGGCGCGACACCCGAACCGTGGTGGCAGGTCGGGGTGATCGCCCTGCTCGAGCTCGCCGGGGGGAGCCTGATCGGGCTCGCGATCGGGTACGGCGGCGCGCGCCTGCTGCGGGTGGTCGCCACCACGTCGTCGGCCCTGTTCGCCATCGGGGTCATCGCGGTGGCGGTGCTGGCCTACGCCGCGGCCGACGTGGTGCACGCCTCGGGGTTCATCGCCTGCTACCTCGCCGCGCTGGTGCTGGGCAACCTGCGCCTGCCCCACCGCCCGGCGGTGACCGGGTTCGCCACGGCGATCGGGTGGTTGGCGCAGATCGGACTCTTCGTGCTGCTCGGGCTCCTCGCCTCGCCGAGCGGGTTCGACGACGTACTCGTGCCCGCTCTGGTGGTGGGCACCGCGCTGCTCCTGCTCGGGCGCCCGTTGTCGGTCATCGCCTCGTGCACCCCGTTCGGGATGTCGTGGCAGACCCAGGCGTTCCTATCGTGGGCGGGGCTGCGGGGGGCGGTGCCGGTCGTGCTGGCCACGGTGCCCGTCACGGTCGGGGCCGTGGGAGTCGAGTGGATCTTCGACCTCGTCTTCGTGCTCGTCGTCGTCTTCACCATCATCCAGGCGCCGACGCTGCCGTGGGTGGCCAGGAAGCTGGGGGTCGGTGACGGGCACCACCAGGTCGACCTGGCCGTCGACGCCACCCCGCTGGAGGAACTCGGAGCCGACCTGCTCGAGATCGACGTCGGGCCCGGGTCGAAGATCGCTGGCGTGCGGGTGTTCGAGCTGCGCCTGCCGGTCGGGGCGAACGTGTCCCTGGCGGTCCGTGGGGGCACGTCGTTCGTGCCCCGCGAGAGCGACGTGCTGCGCCACGGCGACCAGGTACTCATCGTGGCCCCACAGGCGGTGCGGGACGACACCGAGAAGCGCCTTCAGGCAGTGAGCCGTGGCGGGCGCCTGGCCGGGTGGTAGCAGGCTCGGCGCCGGTTGGTCGCGCGTTCGGCGCCGGCTGGTCGCCGGTTCGGGGGCCTGCCGGGCGTCCTTTATCCTTGGGTGTTGGCTCGCCGCACCGGTCGGGCCGTGATGCTTTCTGCTCGACCCCACCCCGTCGCCGGACTTCAGGAGGACCACCGTGCCCACGTACGCCTACGCGTGCACCGAGTGCGACCACCGTTTCGAGGCGGTGCAGTCGTTCAGTGACGACTCGCTCACCGTGTGCCCAGAGTGCGAGGGCCGCCTGCGCAAGGTCTTCAACGCGGTCGGCATCGTGTTCAAGGGTGGCGGGTTCTACCGCACCGACTCCCGCTCGGGGTCCTCGGTGACGGCGGGCTCGTCCTCGAACGGGTCGTCGAGCGCCTCGTCAGGCGACTCGGGCAGTTCGGAGTCGTCCACCTCGGGTGGTGGCTCGTCGGAGGGCAAGACCGCGCCCTCAGCGGGGTCGTCGTCCACAGGCACCGCGACGAAGACCTCGTCGTCCACAGCCTCGGCCTGAGATCCCGGATGCCGTCCCGGCGCGCCTAGCGTCGGGCCATGACACGCGTCCCTCGTCCCTTCCCCTCCGTCACCGGCTCCGGCCGGCGAGCCCAGTGGCGGCGCCGGGTGGTGCGACGCGTGCTCTCGGCCGGGTTGGCCGCCTGCGCCGTCGTGCTCGCGACGAGCGCGGCCCGGCCTGCACCTGCCCCGACGGTGATGGTGCTCGTGGCTGCCCGCGAGGTCCCTGCGGGTGCCGTGCTGGCCGATGGCGACGTGCGCCCGGCGCGGGTGCCTGTGGAGGCAGCCCAGCCCGGGGCAATCGCGTCACCGTCGGATGCGCTCGGGCGCCGGGTGGCGGCGGGCCTGGTCACGGGCGAGGCGCTGACGGCGAGCCGGTTGGTTCCGCGGGCGGCAGTCGACGGTCTTCCCCCGGGTCGGGTGGCGCTGCACGTGGTGGCGGCCGACCCTGCCTCGGTCGACCTGTTGCCGGTGGGGGCCACCGCTCGGGTCTACCCGGTGGCCGGTGGCGCCCCGCTCGCCGTGGGTGCGCGGGTGCTCGCCGTCGACCCGCTCGTGGCGCCGGGTGGAGTGCTCCTTGCGGGTGAGTCAGCCCCACGCGGTGTCGTGCTGTCGCTGACCGTCGCCGAGGCCGACGCTGTGCTGCGCGGGCACGGCGCCCTCGACGGCCCGGTCACTGTCACCGTCGTCGGCACCGGCTGAGGTCTTTGGCCGGACGGCATCCGACGTATTGCACTCCAGCCACTCCGCGCGCGGCTGACGGCGGTGACCGGAGGGAATCCGACGTCGTGCACCCCGGGAGCGGCTGCCGGCGGGGTCGCTCGATGCAAGACCGAGCGCAGGGCACGTCTACGCTTGTCGGCGCGGGCAGCAGCCCTGCCCACATTCGTTGGTCATCGTTCAACCACCCAAGGAGCAAACCCATGAAGGGTTTCAAGGACTTCATCCTGCGCGGCAACCTCATCGAGCTCGCCGTCGCGTTCATCATCGGCGCCGCCTTTGCCACCCTGGTCAAGGCCTTCACGGACGTCATCGTCGAACTCCTCGCCAAGGCCGGCGGGGCGCCCAGCTTCGATGAGTGGACGCCTTTCGGCATGTCGACTGTCGGCCCGTTCCTCACCGCCCTCGTGGCCTTCCTGCTGATGGCCTTCATCGTCTACTTCTTCATCGTCAAGCCGTACGAGCTGGCCAAGGCCAAGTTCGTCAAGAGCGAGGAAGAGGACGAGGCCCCCAACGCCGACACCGTGCTGCTCACCGAGATCCGCGACGCCCTCCTGCGCGGCCGCGCCTGACCCAGTCCGGCTTGTCGCAGATCCTTACTCCCGATGTGAGTCCTTACTCCGGATGTGCGCTGCTGCAACGGCGCGCATCCGGAGCAAGGATCTGCGACGGGAGTTAGGCCCCGCCGACCAGCGCCCCCCGGGCACGGACCCAGAAGTCCGTCCGGCCACGCACCGCGAATCCCCTCCGGCTGTGCACCCAGACGTCCGCCCGGCCACGTACCCAGATCGACCAATAGGTCGCTCCAGGTACAGCACCGACTTCGTGCGACGTGCGTACCGGTTCGAGCCTGATCCGGCCGACAATCGGTAAGGAAGTCGCACGAAGTCTTTGGGGGGGTGCTCCCAGACGGTGGGGGGAGCTACTCCCAGTGGGGTGGGCGCTGCTCGCGCAGCCAGCGCTCGTGCGCACTCTCGCCCGGTGCAGGCTCCTCGCGGGGCGGCACGACGTCCGGCAGGTCCTCCGCCGACGGGTTGGTGCCGCTGCGCACGGCCCGCCGACGCTTCGTGCGCCTGCCCGGCCCGGGTAGGCCCTCGGCCGGTGGCGGCGCCAGCTTCTCGCGCTCGGGTTGGCCGGGCACCTGCCACTGTCCGACATCGGATGCCGTGTCAGTTCCGTCGGCTCCCACGTCAGCGCCCTCCCCCGGGGTGGGGTCACTCCCCTGAGGCATCGCGTACCCCCACGGCCTTGAGGATCCGGGCGACATCGCGCGCCGGGTCACGGAAGACGTCGGTGGACCACACCCGCAGGTGCCGCCACCCGAGCCGCTCCAGCTGCTCCGCGCGCAGCCGGTCGCGGTCGCGGGTGGTGCGCATCGCCGCGTACTGCGGCCCGTCGGACTCCACCGCGAGCACGAGCCGACCCGGGCGGCGAGGGTCCTCGACGGCCAGGTCGACGGGGTCCGCCGAGGAGCCGACACCCTCGTGGACGACCAGGCCGTGCCCGCGCAGCTGGCGGGCGAGGTCGGCCAGCACGACAGACCGCGAGCCACCGGCAACCACCACGGCCGCGTGGACATCGACCGGCGAACCGGGCGTGCCGGCATCCGCAGCATCCGCGGCATCCGACCCGTTCACAGCGGCAGGTGAGTCGACCGGCGAAGCCGACGCACCGGCATCCGACGGCGGCACCGACCCGGGCAGCGATCCGGTCGCGGCGTACGCCAGGAAGTCACGCAGCATGACGGCCCCCCGCGCCTTGAGCCGGGCCGGGTCGAGGTCACCCGCCGCGATCGACGACACGACCGTCATCGACCGGCGGGCCCGGGTGATGGCGACGTTGAGGCGGCGCTCCCCGCCCTCGGTGTTGAGCGGGCCGAACCGGTGCAGCACCCGGCCGTGGGGGGTCTTGCCGTAGCCGACCGTGAGGATGACGTCGTCGCGCTCGTCGCCCTGCACGCGCTCGAGGTTCTTGACGAAGAACGCCTCGGGCCGGTCCTCGTCGAAGAACGCGAGCGCCTCGTCGTCGAGCCCGCCGATGGCGCGGCGCACGGCATCCTCGACGCGCGTGGCGTGGGTGATACCGAGCGCGATGACGCCCAGCGAACGCTCCGGTCGGGTCCGGGCGTGCTCGAGCACGAGCTCGACCACGCGGTCGACCTCCGCCGAGGTCGTCTCGACGGCCCCCTCCCCCTGCGCGACCATGCCGACGCCGTCGACCAGTTCGTGACGCACCACGGGGTCGACCCCGGTGCCGGGAAAGGTCACGAGTGACCCCTCGTAGACCTCGGCGTTGGCGAACGCGATGAGCCGCTCGTCGAGGGAGCGGTAGTGCCAGGTCAGGCGCCGGCTCGGGAGCGCGGCGGCGAGCACGTCGAGGATCGACTCGGCCCCCTCGGTGATCGCCTCGTCGGCGCCGACGGCCGCAGCCTCACCATCACTGACCGTCGTGAAGAACGACGTCGGCGGCAGCTGGCGCGAGTCCCCGGCGACGACGACCTGGCGGGCCCGCGAGATCGCCGACACCGCCTCTGCGGGCGGGATCTGCGAGGCCTCGTCGAAGACGACGACGTCGAACCACTGCCCCGGCGGCAGCACCGACGCGACGACGAGCGGGCTCATCACCCAGCAGGGCGCAACCGCGAGGACGAGGTCGGGGCACCGCGTCACGAGGTCGCGCAGCGGTGCGAGCCGTCGGGCCCGGGCCCCCTCGGCACGCAGCAAGGTCTCCTGCTCGGGGTGATCGCGCAGCACCTGGGCGATGCGGTCACCGACGGCCGCGAGCACCCGGTCGGCGTTGCCCGCGACGACCGCGCGGTCGCTCTCGGCGAACTCGGCGACGGTGCGTGTCAGCGCCCGACCGTCGTGTGCCGCCACCCGCGGGTCACGGGTCGCGATCTCCTCGGCGAGCGAGGACCACCACACCCACTCGACCTCGACGCCGACCTGCTCTGCCGGCACCGCGCGCGTGCGCAGGTCGTCGACGAGCGGGCCCAGTCCGGATGCCGTGAGCTCGTCGAGCGCGCCCCTCACCGTGGGTGCCACGGCGAGGCGGTCCAGGCGGGCGGCCAGCGAGTCGGCCCGGGCCTGGAGCGCGGGGAGGTCGAGGCCGACGAGCGGGGTCAGCCCGGTGCGTGCAGCAGGGTGGTCGCCGGGCGCGCCAGGGTTTCGGTCGTCCGCCGTGGGCTCACTGGTGGGCAGTCGCTCGTCCAGCCAGGCGATGTCGTCGACGAGGGCGGCGTGGGCCTGCCGGGCCCGGTCGAGCTCGACCGGGATCTCGGGCCGACCGCCGGAGCCGGCCAGTTCGCGCCAGGCGATGCGCTGCTCGCTAGCAGCAGCCAGGGCCGCGTGCAGGCTCGCCGGTGGGCGACCGGGGCGCAGCAGGGCACGGGCCTGCCGCCGCAGCCGCCACCGCTCGATCCAGCCGAGGTCGGAGCCGACGGCGCGCCGGTAGGCCCTGTCCCCGGTGGCGGTCACGAGGTCGTCGAGCGGGATGTCGAAGACCTCGGGGCGGAAGGCCTCGAGGGTGTCGCGCACCTGACCGACGGTCGTGAGCACCTTGCCCCAGTCGCGGCTCGTCGGCGTCTCGGGCAGGCGGATGCCGCGGAAGACGTCGGCCAGGGTGCTCGCCGTGGCGTCGACCCCGCCGCCTGCGAGGCGCTGGACCCGGGTGCGGGCCTCGTCGGCCTCGTCTGCGGTGCGGATGCCGGCCCCGAACCACGGGTCGTCGGCTCCCGGGCCGTCCCAGTCGGCGATCGACCCCAGGGTCGCCATCGTCGTGGCGGCCGAGGTCAGCTCGTCGCGGTCGAGGGTTGCGAGCTCTCCCCCGCGCAGCCGGACCCGCGAACGCGGCGGAACCGGCGTGCTGGCGAACGCGCAGACCGCTTCCTGCACCTCGTACAGCGACACTCCCCACGGCTCACGCGGGTCGTGGAGCACCCCGACGTGGTCGGTCAGGGCCGCTGCGGTCGTGCGCCGCGCGGAGGTGGGGTCGACAACGCGGGAGGCCGCGGCATCCGACGTGATCTTCGGTCTCCCCACTGCGGAAGGAGCCGGGCGGCCGAGGGTGGAGCGCTGGTCGAGGGCGCCGGCGAGGTCGCGCGCGATACGGCGACGGCCCTGGGCACCGGCGTGCAGGTCGAGGACGAGCCCGCCGAGGCCGACGCGGTCGAGGCGACCGACGACGGCGTCGATGGCTGCCCGCTTCTCGGCGACGAAGAGCACCCGCTTGCCGTCGGCGGCGAGGGTCGCAATGAGGTTGGAGATCGTCTGCGACTTGCCGGTGCCGGGTGGGCCGTGGATGACGAGGTGGGCGCCGGTGCGCACCGCCTCGATGGCCTCCTGCTGGCTGCTGTCGGCGTCGAGGACGAGGACGTCCCGCCCCGGTGCCGCACCGTCGACGTCGACGTCGCGGCGTTGCGGGTCGAGGTCGGAGCGCACCGAGCGCAACGCGTCGGGGTCGCCGGCGAGGGCCGCGACGACGTCGTGGTCGGCCAGGGTCTCGGCCTGAACGGCGAGGTCGGCGACCATCGGGAGCTTCGCGTAGGAGAACGTGCCGAGGACCAGGCGGGGGGTCACCGCGAAGTCGGGCACGTCCGCGCAGGCCTGCGCGAGCGCCGCGTAGATGGGGTAGGGGTCGAAGGTCTGGCCGGGGGTGGCGAGCGCCTCGATGGCGTCGGCGTCGAGGCCGATGCCCTGCTCGGAGGCCAGGTAGTGCACAAGCACGGGGTTGAGTTCGAGGTCGCCGTCGAGGTCGAGGGTGTAGTCGCCCTGGGCTGCGCCGGTCGCGCGCAGGGTGCAGGCGCGCAGCAGGACCGGGGCGGCGGGGGCCCGGGTGGCGGTGCGCCCGTCGGGCAGGCGCACCGTCCAGGACGCCATGCCGATGGCGAGGAACCCGGTGAGGATGCCGCGTTCCTGGGCGAGTTCGCGCGTCTTGGCCGCGATCGCCCGGGCGCGACGGCGGGCCTCGTCGAGGGCGGCGGGCTCACGCACGAGGTCGGAGAGCTTGGTCGGCTTGCCCGCGAGCAGCATCGCCACGCCGCCGGGGTGCGCAGTGGTGAGGTCGAGCGTGCCGGTCGGCAGGTCGCGGTACCAGAGCAGGGTGTTGCGCCCGCCGAGGTCGACGAGGTGGCGGGTCCAGGCGGCGCGGGCGGTGTCCACGCGGGCGCGCCGGGGGTCGAGGGGCGCGTCAGTCACCTGTGCAGGCTAACAACGTCCCGGATGCCGGGTGACCGGCGTGGGGTGCCGAACGCGCGCCGTGGCGCGCGCCCGGCATCCCACCTCAGGAATCGACCGGAGTGGCGGCGTCGCGAGTGCCCGACAGTGCCGCGGCCAGGCCGATGGAGATCGCCACGCCGAGGGCCCCGAGGGCCAGCGCCTCGAAGCTCACCTGGTGCACGATCACCCCGGCGAGCGCTCCGCCCCCCGCGGCCATCAGGCCCATGAGCAGGTCGGACGCCCCCTGCGCACCGGGGCGCTCGTGCGCGGGAACAGCGGCGGTGAGCAGGGTCGACCCGGCGACGAGGGTGCACGACCACCCGAGGCCGAGCAGGAACAGGCCCAGGAGCAGGGTCCACGACTCCCCCTCGGGTGAGGCCGACGCCAGCAGCGCGGCCGCCGACAGGGTCGCCGACCCCAGCACGGCGACGGCTCGTCCGCCGAAGCGGTCGACGGCCAGGCCCGTGAGCGGCGAGAAGGCGAACATGCCGAGGATGTGGATGCTGATGACGAAGCCGATGACCTCGAGATCGGCGCCGCCGTGGTTCATGTGCAGCGGGGTCATGACCATGACGCTCACCATGACGACGTGCCCCAGCGCCAGGGTGAGGATGCCGAGGCGCGCGTTGGGGATGCCGGCCGCCACCCTCAGGCCCCGCGTCACCGAGCCGTGGGTCGCGCCGGAGTCGTCGCCGTCGGCCACCCGTCGCTGCCGGGCCTCGATGAGCGGGTCGGGCCGCAGCCGCCAGAGCAGGACCGCGATGGCGAGCAGGAGTCCGAGCAGCGAGAACAGGAACGGGCCGGTGAGCAGCGGGAGACCCAGGGCTCGCGCGACCGGCGCGCTCGGGCCGACGAGGTTGGGGCCGACGACGCTGCCGATGGTGGTCGCCCACACGACGATGCTGAGGTCACGCGCGCGGTGCTGCGGGTGCGCGAGGTCGGCACCGGCATACCTCGCCTGGCTGTTGGATGCCGTGGCGCCGCCGAACAGCACGCTCGCGACGAGGAGCAGCGGGAAGTTGCGGATCACCCCGGCCGTGATGAGGCCGATCGCACCGGTCGCGGCCAGCACGTAGCCCAGGACCAGGCCGGGGCGGCGGCCGTGGGCGGCCATGACGCGGGACATCGGGATGGCGATGAGGGCCGCGCCCAACACCTGGAACGTGCCGCCGAGGCCGGCGAACTGCGCTGAGCCCGAGACGTCCTCGGCGAGCAGGGCGCCGACGGCCACTCCGGCGGACAGGCCGACCCCGCCGAGGACCTGGGTGCCGGCGAGGGTGCGCACCACCCGCTGCTGGACGGGGTCGTGGGTGAGCGCCGTGGTCATTCGGGGAAGTATGCCCGGTACCCTGTGGTGGCTCGCGACCGTGGTCGCGTGCGCCCTCGTAGCTCAGGGGAAGAGCACTTCTCTCCTAAAGAAGGTGTCGGCAGTTCGAATCTGCCCGGGGGCACGCACGAAACCCGCTGTGAGCAGCGGGTTTTCGTCTTTGAGTCCCTCGCGCCAATTGCCAGGGATGGACACAGATCGCCCTGTGCAGGGCACGCTTGTGAGCGTATGTGGCACGGCCTCCGCTGAGGCTCACCTGAGGTTGGCGGCAAGGGCCGACGTGGGTTCGGGTGCGTCCGGAGGTTGGTCGGGACGGTGGCAGACGCGCCCGGTTCGCACCGCGCAGCGCAACGGCTGCCGACACGGCGCACCGGATTCTGCCCACCGGTCCACCTGCTCCCGATCCCTCATGTGGAGCTGGCGACGGTGAGGGTGTGCCACGCGGAGCGGATGTGCTGCTCCGTCAGGGCTGCGGCCGCGGTGCCGTCGCCGCGGGCGACCGCCGCGTAGATCGCCTTGTGGTCGCGGCGGAGCGCGGGGGCGACGGCGTCCCACGAGTAGAGCGTGCGGAACCGGTCCATGATGGGTAGGCGCATCGACTCGCGGATGGCAACGGTGAAGTCGCGGGCCAGGGCGTTGCCCGCGGCTGCGGCCACACTGACGTGGAACGCCGTGTCACAGTCGTTGAAGTGCGCCCGGTCGATGCCCGGGTCGTCCATGGTGTCGAGCAGGTCGCGCATCGCCGCGAGGTCGTCGGCGCTGGCGTGGGTGGCCGCGAGCCGGGCGCTGAGGCGCTCGAGCGCGACCCGGACCTCGATGACGTCAGGCAGCGGGAAGTTCGCCAGGGCGACGTGCTGGCGCAGCAGTCGGCTCAGCGCGTGGCTGGGAACGGCGGTGATGGTGGTGCCTCCGGCCGGTCCCGCACCTACTGACGACCTGACCACGCCTTGAGCCTGGAGGGTGCGGATCGCCTCGCGCACAGCCGCCCGGCTGACATCGAGCATCCGTGCCAGCTCGCGTTCGGCTGGCAGGTGGTCTCCAACGCCTAGCTCACCGGCGAGAATCCGTTCTTCCACCCAGGTCAGCACGACCTCGAACGCGCGGACGCCGGGAGCTGCCTCGACAGTGGGGACCTCAACCGCGGGGCTGGTGCCGGCGATGGGGTCGTCGGCGGGATGAGGGTTCTGTGTTACCAGGGGTGCCACGGTGTCATTCACACCCCAAGAATGGCACTAGCCCGGTCGCCGTGGACAGAGAGGTCCGACCATTGGTGGAATTTGTTGATCTGACCATTGACAGGCCCTCTTCGCTGGCCCTATCGTCTTCCCAACCGCAATGGTCTGACCATTGAGGATCGAGCCCAATGTCGTGCGACTCGGAGGACCAATGACTGCTCTGCCCCTCGTGCCCGCCGCCTTCCAGCCGGATATCTCCCCGGTGGCGGACAGCTTGGCGATCTCGGCCCTCGTGGCCCTGCTCCCCCTGATCACGGTGTTCCTCACCCTCGGTGTCCTGCGGTGGAAGGCCCACTGGGCCGGCCTCACCGCGGTCGCCGTCGCCATCGTCGTGGCCTCCGTGTTCTTCGGGATGCCGCTCGGTCTCGCCGTGCTCTCGGCGACGCAGGGTGCCGCGTTCGGTCTCTTCCCGATCATGTGGATCGTCTTCACGGCGATCCTGCTCTACCAGGTCACGGTCCGCTCGGGCCGGTTCGAGGACCTGCGTGCGACGTTCCACCTCATCTCCGACGACCCCCGCGTCCAGGCGATCATCATCGCCTTCTGCTTCGGTGGGCTCCTCGAGGCGCTGGCAGGCTTCGGCGCCCCCGTGGCGATCACCGGTGTCATGCTCATGGCCCTGGGCTTCTCGCCGCTGCGCGCCGCAGCCGTCGTGCTCCTGGCCAACACCGCGCCCGTCGCGTTCGGCGCGGTCGGCACCCCGATCATCACCGCCGGCAACCTCACCGGCATCCCGTACCAGGAGATCGGCGCGTACGTCGGCCACCAGACCCCCATCCTCGCGGCCTTCGTCCCGCTCCTGCTCGTCCTCATGGCCGACGGCCGACGCGGCGTGCGCCAGACCTGGCCGATCGCGGTCGTCGTCGGCCTGACGTTCGCGATCTTCCAGTGGATCTCCGCGACCTGGATCTCCGTCGAGCTGACCGACATCATCGCCTCCCTCGCGGGTCTTGCCGCAGCCGTGCTCTTCCTCAAGGTGTGGCAGCCCAGCGGCCGCGAGGAGGCACTGGAGACCCTGCACACCGAGCGAGAGCGCGAGTTCGCCATGGCCGGCGGTCCCGAGACGTCCAGCGGCTCGGCCGGGGCCGGCCCCGTCACCGACTACGTCGTGTCCGGTGCCGAGCTCGAGGAGCGGGCCCGGGGCCTGACCCGTGGACGGATCACGATGGCGCTGTTCCCCTACCTGCTCGTCATCGTCGTCTTCGCCATCGCCAAGCTCATCGCACCGGTCAAGGAGTGGTTGACCACGACCGATGTCAAGATCCCCTGGCCGGGGCTGTCCGGTGAGGTCCTCACGATCGCCGGCACCCCCAGCGCCGCGACGACGTACACGCTGTCCTGGCTCAGCTCGCCGGGCACGATGCTCCTCATCTGCTCGCTCATCGTCGCCTTCGTCTACGGCATCGGACTGGCCGGATGGGGCGCCGAGGCCTGGGCCACCGCGCACAAGATGCGCTACGCCTTCCTCACCGTCGCCTCGATGCTCGCCCTGGCCTACGTCATGAACTTCTCCGGCCAGACGATCACGATCGGCACCTGGATCGCGGCGACCGGCGCCCTGTTCGCCTACCTCAGCCCGACGCTCGGGTGGATCGGCACCGCCGTCACCGGCTCGGACACCAGCGCCAACGCGCTGTTCGCCACGCTGCAGCAGAGCGCCGCCGAGACGGCCGGCATCGACCCGACCCTCCTCGTGGCCGCAAACACCTCCGGCGGAGTCGTCGGCAAGATGATCAGCCCGCAGAACCTCACCATCGCGGCAACCGCCGTGGGTCTCGTGGGCCGTGAGTCCGACATCCTTCGCAAGGTCCTGCCATGGAGCATCGGACTGATCATCGCCATGTGCCTGCTCGTCGGACTGCAGTCGACCGTCCTGGCCTGGATGCTCCCGTGAGCGCCCCCGCCCGCCCGGTCGCCGACCTCAAGGTCGCCCTGTTCGCGACCTGCTTCAACGACACGATGTGGCCCGAGACACCCAAGGCCACAGTCAGCCTCCTCGAGCGGCTCGGCTGCCGCGTGGAGTTCCCGATGGAGCAGACGTGCTGTGGGCAGATGCTCACCAACACCGGATACGGCTCGAAGGCCGGTGCGCTCGTGCGCCGTTTCGTCGACGTCTTCGAGGGCTACGACGCCGTCGTGGCACCGTCGGGTTCCTGTGTCGGCTCGGTGCGCGAGCAGCATCCGGGCATCGTCGAGCTGGTCGGTGACGACCGGCTCGCCAGCCGGGTCGAGCACCTCACGCCGAAGGTGTACGAGCTGTCGGAGTTCCTCGTCGACGTGCTCGGCGTGACCGACGTCGGGGCCTACTTCCCCCACCGGGTCACCTATCACCCGACATGCCACTCCCTGCGGATGCTGCGGGTCGGCGACCGGCCCCTCCAGCTGCTGCGTGCTGTGCGCGGCATCGACCTCGTCGAGCTGCCCGGCGCGCAGGAGTGCTGCGGCTTCGGCGGCACGTTCGCCATGAAGAACGCCGACGTCTCCATCGCGATGGGCGCCGACAAGGTGCGGCACGTCCTGGAGACCGGCGCCGAAGTACTCGTCGCCGGCGACAACTCGTGCCTGGCACACATCGGCGGGCTCCTCGGCCGGCAACGCTCCGGCGTGCGCCGGATGCACCTGGCCGAGGTCCTCGCCTCCACCGAGGAGGACCAGGCATGAGCACCACGACACCCGGGCCGCTGCAGCAGACGTCTGCCACTTTCGTCGGGATGCCGACGTTCCCCCAGGCCGCCCGCGCGGCGCTGGCCAACACCCAGCAGCGCAAGAACCTGCGCCACGCCACCCACACGATCCGCGGCAAACGCGAACGGGTCGTCGCCGAGGTCCCCGAGTGGGAGGCACTGCGGGTCGCCGGCGCCGAGGCCAAGGACGAGGCGCTCACCCACCTCGGCGACTACCTCGAGCAGCTCGAGGCCAGCCTGACCTCGAACGGCGCCACGGTGCACTGGGCCCGCGACGCCCAGGAGGCCAACCGGATCGTCCTGGACATCGTGCGGTCCAAGGAGGTCGACGAGGTCGTGAAGGTCAAGTCGATGGTGACCCAGGAGATCGAGCTCAACGAGGCGTTGGAGGCGGCCGGCATCCACGCGTGGGAGACCGACCTCGCCGAGCTCATCGTCCAGCTCGGACACGACCGGCCGAGCCACATCCTCGTCCCGGCGATCCACCGCAACCGCAGCGAGATCCGCGAGATCTTCCTGCGCGAGATGGGGACCGTCGGCCGCCCCGCCCCGGACGACCTCACCGACGACCCCGCCCGGCTCGCCGAGGCCGCCCGGCTGCACCTGCGCGAGAAGTTCCTGCGCGCCAAGGTCGGTGTCTCAGGGGCGAACTTCGCGGTCGCCGACACGGGCACCCTCGTCGTCGTCGAGTCCGAGGGCAACGGCCGGATGTGCCTGACCCTGCCCGAGACGCTCATCTCGGTCGTCGGCATCGAGAAGGTCATCCCTTCCTGGGAGGACCTCGCACCGATGCTCCAGCTGCTTCCACGCTCGAGCACGGGGGAGCGGATGA